>DATBHS010000217.1:0-38919 GCA_036557345.1 Bryobacteraceae bacterium | reverse complement strand
GTTCGCCTCAACAGATCGAGCGCTGCCTGTGTTGCGAGCGTTCGTATCCGGTGTCGATCTGCTCCATACCGTACACGAACCACCTTCGTACCGTTCGGCCCTGCTACTCCTAGAAAGACCGTTCCTACCGGATTAAAATCTGTCCCTCCGTCCGGTCCTGCATAGCCGGTTGTCGAAACACCGTAGGTTGCCCCGCTGCGTTGCCGGGCGCCTTCGGCCATGGCGGCCGCAACCGGTTCGCTCACGGCCGTATGGTGCTCAATTAGGGCTTGCGGGACACCCAGAATGTCTCGCTTTTGCGCCTCGGTGTAGGTGACATAACCCGCTACGAAAAAATCAGAACTTCCGCCACGATCCGTTAACCGCGCCGCCACCAGCCCTCCGGTACAGCTCTCTGCCGTGGCCACTTTCGCGCGCTGCTTGCGCAGCAGCTGTCCGATAACCATCTCCAGCGACTCGTCCCGATTCTCCGAGTAGGCACGGTCGCCTAGAAGTTCGGCAATCGGGTTGCCCACTTCACGTAGTAGGGCCTCGGCCTCTGCAGCGGTCGCCGCGCGAGCGCGAAGATGCACGGACAAATCCCCGGGCGCCGAAAGCACCGTGGTCACCGGGTTGGTGTACTTCGTATATACAGGCGCAATGAGAGCGTCGAGATCTGATTCGCCAATTCCTGTAATACGAAAATCCCGAACCCGGATGACCTGAGGAGGAAGCACTGGCCGCAAACGCGGAACCAGTTCATTTTCGACCATGGCATTCAATTCGCGCGGGGGACCTGGCAGCAAGGCGAGTGCCCCGCGTTCGGTCGACAGAAACTGTCCCGGCGCTGTCCCGAGCGGGTTCGGCATCGCGTGGGCGCCCTCAATTAGATAAGCCTGCTTGATATTGTTCTTCGCCATCGGCCGGTTGATTTGGCGAAAGCGTGTAAGCAGAATGGACTCCTGCTCCAGGTTGAGAATCAACTTTCGGCCGAGCGCGGCGGCGGCCGCCTCACGCGTGATATCGTCTTCGGTCGGGCCCAGGCCGCCAATCAGAATGACAACTTCTGAGCGCTCCACTGCCGTGCGCACAGCCTTCGACAACCGCTCGCGATCGTCCCCGATGACCTGCTTGGTGGCGACTTCGACGCCCAGCAGATTCAGGTGCTCGGTGACAACAAGCGAGTTTGTATCCATTCGCTGAGGGGTAAGCAATTCACTGCCAACAGCAATGATCTCCGCGTTCTTGGCCATGAGGCGCGTTAGGCCAGGCGCAGCCCCGCAATGTCGACATCGACGCGGAACAGCGCGCTTTGAGTCGCGAGAACAATGGATTTCGAAGGAGTGAAAGCCAATCCCACAATGCCGGGACCGGAAAGGAACTGCTCCGGGTTTCCGCTGGCGTCAAGGCGAACGATTCCTCGCCGCCCCTTGAGAGAGGCCGCCACGTAGAGCCGTCCTGCAGCGTCAAAGGCGAGACCCTGCGGCCGGCCAAGCCCTCGATAGAACGTTTCTACCTCGCCGGCTTTCGAGATCCGGTGAATGGTATCAAAGCTAGACGTCGTTGGTCCAGTGACGTAGAGATAATCCTCCGGTCCAAAGGCCAGATGGTACGCGGCGATCGAGGGCTCGAGAGTCGCAAAGACGTAGATCTGCCGCGACCGGCTGATCTTGAATATCGTGCCGCTGCGGTCGCCCACATACAGGTTCTCTTCGGCGTCAAAAGCGATACCGGTGGCCACGCCCATACCTTCCACGTAAACGGTCATGTTCCCGGTGGGCGTGATCTGGTAGACGACGCCGTCATAGCGGCTCGATACGTACAATAGCCCGTCGTGGTCGAATGCCAGGCCGGTCGGATTCATAAGGTCTGTTACAAATGGCTTCGAGTTGTAATTGGTATCGATCTTGTAAATCGAAACCGGCGACTTCTGGCCGCGTGAGCCGCTGAAGGTGCTATACACGTTTCCTTCTCGATCAACCGCCGGATTTGCAACCGGATGCAGGCTGTCTGCGATCTGAATGCCGATATGCGTTTCGCGGAGGTCGCTCTGCATGTCGCCTGTGGCGACCACCAATTCGCCCACGATTGCCGCCTCAGGCACGCGCGCAATGATGTAGGAATCGCCTGCGACCATCAACTGGGCGGTTTGCGTGCCCAGCCGGACTATCGGTCGTCCCGCCGAAGCGAGATGTTGGCCTCGAATATGCAACTCGCCGCCGATGATGGCCGCCAGGGGTTCCACCGTTGAAATTACAGGCCGCTTATTTGGCTGCTGTTCGGCAGTCTGCTGTTTGCTCGCCATAGTTTATTTAATAGAGTCCGAATCTGCCGCTTATATACAAGATAAGAGCCCCGTAAACTCCGGCTGCAAGATCGTCGGCCACAATCCCGGAGCCCTCCGGTAGTTTCTCAAACTGGCCCACAGGCCATGGCTTCCAGATGTCGAAAATGCGAAACAGGACGAACCCTGCAAGCAGCGTCTTCCAATATAATGCGGTCGCTCCCAGGAGCGTCACCCACTGCCCGAGAACCTCATCTATCACGACGCTGCCCGGGTCTTTCCGGTTCAACAGCCGGGCCGTTTGCGTGGACGACCAGATAGCAGGGAACAGAAACGCCGCAATGAGGAAGGCAAGAGCCGCTCGCGACGCTCCAATGTACATATGCAGCACGGTTGCAATCAAAACCGCCGACAGCGACCCCACGGTCCCCGGACCCCATGGCCAGTATCCACATCCGAACCAGGTTGCCAGCAAGAGGGCTAGCCGGTTCACTGGCGGGGGCCTTCGGACTGATCTGCCTCGCGTTCAGGTTCTCCTAGTTCATTCGACGTCGCCGGAGTCGAGATCACATATTTTTCCGAAGCCCAGTTCCCTAAGTCGATCATCCGGCACCGGTCGCTACAGAAGGGCATATTCGGATCGTCGAACGGAACTTCCTTCTTACAGATCGGGCAACGGACAGCAGCAGGCATGTCAGATTCTCCAGGGACGGGCATGCCCGTCCCCTACAAGTAATTATCGGACCGGTATCCCGCGCGTTCTCGATCCGGATGGCAGAATCGGAAACAGTTGCGTATTCCGAGGCATTGCCGTGTATGCTTCTTCCGGTAAGCCGGTCAGTTCGCCGAGCAGATCGTAGTCGTGGGCATCGGTCACGCGAAGCATCCGCATCTCCCCGGCGCGTGCCTCACCGACGCCCAAATCGGTTAGGTAGCAAACTCCGTCAATCTCCGGGGCTTGCGTGGCGAGCCGCGCCTCCCACAAAAATTCTGTTTCCTTCGAGGGGCCTTCCAATAACACCGGGAACTCGCGGCCGACTAATGCCCGGTTGCGCTCCCGTGAAATCTTTCGTTGCACTGACATGAGCCTGCGCTTACGGTTATGAATCGTCCGCTTGTTTACTTTTGTATCCAGATGGAAACTTGCGCTTGTCTCTTCATCGCTGTAGGAGAACACGCCGAGCCGATCGAACCGCGCGGCTTCTACAAACTGGCACAGTTCTCTAAAATCGCTCTCGGACTCTCCAGGAAAACCGACGATCATGCTGGTGCGAATCGCGACATCCGGGATGGTCGCGCGGATTCGCTCCAGCAGTTTCAGGAAAATGTCGGCGTTTGCGCCGCGCTTCATGCGTTTGAGAACAGAGGCGCTGGCGTGCTGCAGCGGCATATCGATGTACTTAACCAGCGCATCGTGCGTCGCAATGGTGTCGAGCAGCTTCTGCGTCACCTTGTTCGGATAGGCGTAAAGGAACCGTATCCATTTCGGCAACTCCGTCGGGATCCCGGCAAGCCTTCCAAGGAGGTCAGCCAGACCATTCTTTAATCCGAGGTCCTCACCGTAGCAGGTCGTGTCCTGGCCGATGAGATTGATCTCGCGTACTCCTATCGCGAACATCCTCGACGCCTCGTTCACGACGCTCTCGAACCGTCGGCTCCGAAAGCGCCCGCGAAACTGCGGAATGATGCAGAACGAGCACGGATGATCGCATCCTTCGGCGATTTTGATGTACGCGGAATGACGGGGCGTCGTCAACACGCGCGCAGTCAGGTCGTGATACAGGTACGCTTCCCGGAGAACTTCTTTGGCTTGCATACCTTCACACAGAGTCGTAATCTGAGCCAGTTCGTTCGTTCCGAGCACAGCATCCACTTCAGGAATGTTCTTCTGGATGTCTGCTCGGTAACGCTCTACGAGGCAACCCGCTACGACGAGGCGCTGAGCCTTGCCAGTTTTCTTGTACTCGGCCATCTCCAGAATGGTGTCAACCGATTCCTGCTTTGCCGGATCAATGAAGCTGCAGGTGTTTACGACGATCACGTCCGCTTCGGCAGCGTGCGGAGTCAGTTCGTGGCCGTCAGCGGTCAACTGGCCCATCATGACCTCGGTGTCCACCAGGTTCTTTGGACAACCGAGACTTACAAATCCGATTTTCAAGAGGTGATTGACTCAGTGAGAGGGATAGCAGCGGTACACACTGCCAATAACAGGATAACAGCTCAGGATATACGGCGCGCGTCTACTGCGGTTCGGGTTCGGGCTGCGGAGATCCCATAATCAAAGCCTCGTCACGTTCCAGATAGCGCTTATGGAGATCCTGCGACAGCGCCAGCTCTTTCTGCGCACGGTCGACTTGGCCAAGCTTCCGATATGCCAAATACAACTGGTAATGAACGCTACCGTAATGATCTGAAGGAGCGGCCTTCTCGAGTCTCGGGACGGCGTCGGCGAATTGCCGCAGGCGCACGTACGCCGTGCCCAACAAGCTATTTGCTTCCGCCAGATCCGGCTGCAGGCGTACTGCGCGCTCGAGATAGGGCACCGCTTTTTCATTCTCGTGCTTTCGCACGTACAACTTTCCCAGGAGATAGAGCGCATGGGTGCGCGAAGGATCAAGAGCTAATGCTTTCTCCAACTCGGGCTGTGCATCGTCGTAGCTGTTATGGTCGAGGTAAACTTCCCCGAGCGCCTCATGAACTGCCGGCTCATTGGGGCGCAACTCGAGGGCAGCGTGAAACTCTTGGACGGCTTCATCAACCTTCCCGCGAAGCGCATAACCTTCGCCGCGCAGTTGGTGAGCGCGCCAGGAGTTCGGGAAGGACCCTTGCAATTGCGCGTACGCCTCGGCGCCCAAGGCCTGGTATGTTCGCGCCAACCAATAGCTGGCCTCTTCATTTTCATTGTTCACACCTTGCACTTGCGCTAAGGTGTCGGCTGCAGATTCGTATTGTTGGTGTATAAAATACACTTTTCCGAGTAACAGCCGCTCCGAATTACTCAGGTGTTTTCTAGCTTTAAGCGCATCGATGCAGCGAGCGTCCCGATGGCCGTTGCAGGGATCCTGAACCGGTGTTGATTGCGAATCCAGTTCGCGGTCCAGGCGGAACTCTGCCTGGGCTTCGTCCTGTTTCTTCTGCTGCAAATACGCTTGGCCCAGTGATGCATGCAAGCCGGGCTGTTTCGGCGCAACGTTCAGCGCCCTCTGGTATTCGGTGACCGCGTCTGCCCAACGGCCGCGCTCAAATAAAAGATCGCCCAGAAAACGGTGCCCCCAGGCGGAGTCGCGATAGAGATGCGCTCCGCGATAGGCTAAACGAGCAACTAAATTCAAGTACTCGTGTCCGAGTGTGAACCATGCGTCTGGCTTGTCGGGATTCAGCCGGGCAATCTGCCGGAACTGTTCAGCGGCGTTTCGAAAGTCCTCCTGGGCCATGTACGATGAAGCCAATGCTTCGCGGGCGTCCCGGTTCGAGGGATCCAGTTTTAGCGCCTGCTGCAGGTAAGGAATGGCCTTCTCCGGGGAAGCTAATTTCAAGTAGTCCATTCCGACAATTACGTTCGGGCCAAGCAGGTTCGGTCTTTCGCGCAGGCCCTTCGCCAAATGGCGGACCGCCAGGTCGTACTCGAGGAGCCCCTGGTATGCGAGGCCCAGGTTGACGTCCGCCTCGACCAGAGTGGGATCGAGAGCCAGCACCTTCTTGAATTCCTCCGCCGCCCGGGTGAACTCCCGCTGCTGTAAGGCCTGCTGACCGGCGTGAAAAGATTGCTCGAGTTGTTCTTCGGATGTCTGGGAGTTTGCCGCCGAGCAGAGAACAACAACGAGCGCTAGGCCGGCTCCGACTCTAGACATTTTCCAAGTGTCGCAAAAGTATCAGAGGCCGGCATGAATGCCGGCCCTGCAGCCTGAAGGCCGCGCCACTGGGGCCTAGAACGTCATCCGCAAAGCAAACTGCACGACACGAGGCAGATTATACTGGCTGGTCACCTGCCCGAAACTGGAGCCGCCGCAACAAGTAGTATTCGGCGGATTAAATTGGACTCGATTGAATGTGTTAAAGAACTCTGCCCGGAACTCGGCGCCTATGCGGCCGTCTGGACCAAACTTGGTGTTCTTAAAGATCCCTATATCGAAATTTTTCACTCCGTCGTACCGTATGTTCGGCTCGGTTCGTGAATCGTTGCCGAAGTTGTAGTCCGTCGGACTGCCCGCTGTGAACACGGAAGTGTCAAACCAATGGGCCAGCCGGTCGTCCAGGGAGCCGGAGGTCAAATGTGACGGGCCAGTTCTAGTCGCCCGGGCACAGGGGGCAGCATTGGGAATGCCGGCGTTGCTAAGCGCACCCGGGCAACCGGCGATGATGACGGGGAAGCCGCTCTGGAAGGTGATGATAGTATCGACGCCCCATCCGCCTAGAAGAGCATTAGTAATTCCGCTAGCATTACTTAAAAACTTCTTGCCTCTTCCAACGGGCAGGTCAAGAACCGAGCCAATCACGAGCCGCTGGGGAACGTCGAACGCATCCAGGCTACGCTCGCCGCGGAGGTTGTAAGAATTGCCATCATTCCAACTCACGGGTGAGGCTTCCAGCCAGTTGATCTCCGAGTTCGTATTGTCGATGAGCTTCGAGACTGTGTAGGTCGCAAGAACCTGTGCCCCTGCCGCGAAGCGTTTCTGAACCTTTAGTTGCATGGAGTGGTAGATGGAATCGCGGTTGTCAGGCTCGGCCATAGAGACGTCGTCGTACTGAGGGAATGGCAGAAGTAATTGAGCCGCCTTGATGGTCGGATTAGCGCTTACACCGCCGGATTGCACGACCCCATAAAATGGGTTGGGAACCAAGGCGGTCAGGGCCGCCACGTCGGTCGCATTCTTTGGCAGAAATGCCGGCGGCAACTGGTTGAGGTCCTGGTTATGCATGGGTAAATGCGTGCCCTTAGAACCGGCATAAGCTATGTCGAAAAGCATATCGCCGGGAAGCTGGTGCTGGATGTCGAAGTTCCATTGTTGGACGTAAGGAGCTTTATTGCCGCCTAGCGGAGCTTCGAGGCCATTGCCTTGAACGTTGATAAAGTCCTGGTTGCGGCCCGGGGGCGGGGCAATTCCGCCCGGGAACGGATTGGACAGCGGATCCCTCGGCGTCACGCCGTCTGACTGTGCTGTTAGCCACGTGTTAGTGATGGAGTTGATGAAGAGATTGTGAGGCGCATCATCCCAACGGCCATCAACCGGAAGATAGAACATCCCGTACCCGGTTCTGATAACCGTGTTCCGGCCGAGTTGGTACGAGAGCCCGACACGCGGGCTGATATGGTTCCAGGACGGAAAGGCACTACGGCTCGAATGATTGGAAGAGTTTACCAAGTCGAAAGCGCCCTTTAGATTCGGCAGACCGACCTGGTTGGCGATGGGGCTTGTTTCACCGGGATTGAAAACAAGAATTCGGTCGTATCGTTCGGTCCAGTTGCCCTGTAAATCGACACGAAGTCCGAGATTCAGCGTCAGGTTCCTAGTGACCTGCCAGGTATCGCCTGCATAGATCGCACCGTAAAGATTTTGGTCGGCGGTTTTTGCGGGTTCGCTCGCGTTGCCATCATTGCCATAGCCGAGCAGAAAGGAAGCAAACCCAATTCCCGACGTGCCGCCGGGCTGGCCGTTGTTGGGGTTTGCCGACGTCATGCCAGCATTGAAATTGAATAGGCCAGCAGGCTGGTTACTCTGGTAGTAATTATTGCGGAGCATGCGGTATTCTCCGCCGAACTTGAAATTATGATTCCCGATAATTTTAGAGAGCATGGGCTGGAAGCTGAGCGTATCATCGTAAGCGCCGATGCCGCTCCCGGTTCCTGCTGAGCACCAACTGCCGCTTCCCCAGCGGTTGTCCCCGGAAATCTGCGAGACGCAGACCGTTGGGATATGAGTGTACGTCATCTGCGGCGCTATTGCAGCCCAGTTGGGGCCAAACTGCGACATATCGATGCCCTGGCTGAGGGGCGTGCGCAGATAGACATAACGCGTGTAACCTACATGGAGATCAAGGATTGTCTTTGGCGAAAACAGGATCGTGTCCCCGAGAACAACCTGGTGGGCCACGGTATCTTCGGTGCAGCGGTCGCTGCATACATTGTTAAACGGACTATCGGGAAGCGACAAGACATGGGAACGACTGTACCGACCAAAAATTCTCTGCTTATCGCTCAAGGAATAGTCGATACGCTCGTTGATCTGGTCGATATTGCCACCCGTGCTAAAGCTCTCCGCAAAATTACCGGACGGGTTGCCCACCTGATTCGGCAGCGGGAAGTAGTTCAAAAGCGCTTGGGCAGTGGGGTCAATCCGGTTGGCTGGAATCGTATTCCCAGGGAACGCCGTCCTGCAAGCCGCGACGCCCGAGATGCAGTTTGCGCTGGTGGTTGCATCGTAAATGGGAAGCACTGAGCTTGCACCAGTAGACCCGATTTGTGAAAAATCTCCGCTCCGCTCAGCAGAAGTAGGAACATACGTTGTCAGGATGCTTCCCTTGCGTAGCCGAAACCCCTCATAGCTCGAGAAGAAAAACAGCTTGTCTTTAATGACCGGCCCTCCAACGTTGCCGCCGAACTGGTTTTGGGTAAAGGGAGGCCGTGGAACGCCGCCTGCATTGGCGAAGAAGTCATTCGCATTCAGCAGCTTGTTGCGCAGAAACTCGTAGGCGGAGCCATGAAAACCGTTGGTGCCGGACTTTGTCGACAGATTTATCACTCCGCCGGCAAATCGCCCGTATTCCGGCCCTAAATTGTTCGTTTGGACTTTGAATTCCTCAACCGCATCTTGCGTGGGTATCAGGGTCACAACATTTAAATACGCACCGTTGGTGGGCACGCCGTCTATCAGGATCTGGCTCTGCCCGGCCTGGCCTCCGCCGATTTGGAAATCTCCCGCAGCAAAAGGATTAGCGCCGACCTGATTGCCCATCGAGGAATTGCCCGCCGACGGCGCACCTTGGGGCACAACGCCCGCTGTCAGGCCCACCAGGGCCAGGGGATTGCGGCCGTTGAGCGGCAGTTCAGTCACCGTGCGCTGCTCCACCACTTGCCCGAGCGACTGCGTTTGCGGCTGGAGCAAAGGCGCTTCGGCGGTTACCTCGACGGTCTGATTTATCGCGCCTACTTCCAAGGCGATGTCGACCCTCAGTCCGCTTTCGATTTGGACGACAATCGGCTCGCGAGCAAACTTCTTAAAGCCAGTCTTTTCCGTCTCTATCCTGTAGCGGCCGGGCAAAATATTCGCGAATGTGTAGTTACCCGACGCGTCGGTTGATATCTCGCGTTTTGCTCCAGTCTCGAGGTTGGTTAGAGTGACCGTCGCGGCGCCAATTACAGCGCCGCTGCTATCAGTGACGGTTCCGGCGATGGTTCCGTACACGTTCTGGCTCCAGCCGACCGCGCAGGCGAGCAAGAAAATTATTGCAAATCTAAGGACATACAACGAGGTACGCACAACTCCCCCTTTGGCACGGTTAGTGACATCTTCGAGCGCCGGTACGCAAACCCCCGGGCGCACAATCCAAGCCTCTGGCCCGGAATTGACCCTGCTGCACGGCAGGATAAGTCCGCTCAAGCTTCGTGTCAAGTATTTTTTAGGGCGTTAGGTCCGATAGTACTGAGGTAGTACTTGCCCTTGCGAGATAGCAAGGCGATTCGGAGATAAAAGTCAGTCCCGGAAGACGAGCCAAAGAAACGACAGCGCGCCGCAGATCAGGAATACGTTGAGCGAGGCAATGGCAAGCAAGGCGACATACAGTTTTCGTTCCCGGCCGTTCGCAGATCGAGCAGCTGCCTGCTCCTTTCCGCTGGTCTGGACTAGGTCTATTTGGAGCCTGATGAGTTCCGGCACGCTTTGCTCGCCCTCCGCATACCTGGTAGTGCGGGCTAGCGAGGGAGCCTATCTATGAAAAACGGGCCTGTAAGAAACGAACCGGCGATCCTGCGGGATCGCCGGTTCCTTTCTTAGATAACGGATGTTCGAAGACGAATCTTAGCGGCCGTTTAGCGGCACCGAAATCATCGTAGCGAGTCCGATCTTGTGAGCCAGATTCTTCTCAATCTGGGAACGAGTCGCATGGTAGGCAGTACCTTTTCCGGGCATTGCGATTTCGGCCAGCACGCGCTCCTTTCCGAAGCAGGCGAACGTCAAGTGCGCCTTCTCTGGGTTCGCACCTGCCGGCGCCATGGGTCCCACAAAGATTGATTCGCGGTTCGGTCCAATAAGCTGGAACACACCGTTCGATCCCATTTCGTTTACCTGGTATGTGCCTGCGGGCAAGGTTTGCTGCTGAGCATGGAAAGTGAATGGTATGTCAGCCACTTCCCGTAAACTTTGACCCCCGAGTCTGGCGGTCCCGAGCAACGCGGAGAGTGCCGCGCTCAGGATCATGTGAGTAATTTTCCGTGTCATACAAGTCTCTTCGCTGACAATGTGAGCGAAGGCCGCCCGCCGTTTCACGCAGATCGTCGGTAGGCACTCGGGAACGCAATGCTATTGCTTCGTGATCGTGCCACAGGCGATGCGCGCCCCGGCATTACCTGCCGGATCGCTTTTCATGTCATCAGCAGCGGCATGAATGACCAGGGCCGTTCCGCCGTTACTAAAAACGGAGTCCGCGCCCTCACCCATTGTCGCGTGGGCGGCGATGACCGTCGCTGTCGAAGTTCCGTCGGCGCTGACGGTGAAATTCTCCATATCTCCGGCATGCGGGCCTTCCGGGTTTTTCAGCCCGTGTTTCTTCTTCTCCGGATTGAAATGGCCGCCTGCGGACGTGAACCCTGGGGGCTCACATTTCGCGTTCTGATGAATGTGAATCGCATGCTCGCCGGGAGGCAAATTCTTCACATCCAGCGTGATCTTCACCCCATTTCCGTCCGGCGAGAGCGTTGCTGTGCCGGCGTTTTCGCCTTGCGCATTCTTGAGTTCCACGGTTGTGGACTGCGCGGCGAGCGTGACGGCAAGGAATGTGATACCCGAAAGAATATTGATGATTTTGAGCATAGTGGTTTTCTTTAGGATATTCGTTCCTGCTGCATATTTGTTTTCCGGAGTGTTCTAGGATATTCGAGGGTCTTCCATTTTGTTGAACATCCTCGAAACCCGTGTTCGCTGGATCCTGATCGGTTGGATCTTTTTAATAAGCGCCATAGCGTATCTTGACCGCGTAAATATCTCGATTGCCGCCAAGTCGATCACGACCGATTTCCACTTAAGCAATGTCCAACTCGGCTATATTCAGAGCGCGTTTGTCCTAGGGTATGCGCTGTTTCAGGCGCCTGCCGGGCGGCTTGCGGATCGTCTGGGGCCGCGCATCGTTATTACCGTGGCTGTTGTGTGGTGGGCCGTCTTCACCGCGCTCATTACCGTAGTTCCTCCCGGGTTGAGCATTGTGCTCACGGTGCTGATTGCCATTCGCTTTGGCTTGGGCATCGGAGAGGCTATCGTTTACCCGGCATCGAATTGCGTAGTCGCGCGCTGGGTCCCTTCAAACGAGCGTGGGATTGCGAACGGCCTCATTTTCGCGGGTGTCGGTTTTGGAGCGGGGATCACGCCGCCGCTGATTACTTATCTTCTGATTCACTACGGCTGGCGTGCGTCATTTTGGTGCAGCGCCTTGATCGGGCTCGTCGCGGGGGCGGTATGGTATGTGATTGCGCGAGACTCACCCGCTCAGCATTCTTTGGTGTCGCGGGAGGAAGCCCGGTTTATTGAAGCGGGAATGCCGGAAGCTTCGCACAAAGGCACTGCGGCTCAGCTCGGCTGGACGGAGATCCTGACGGATCGTGATATGCTTCCCGTCACCTTCAGCTATTTTGCTTATGGCTATGCTGCCTACATTTTCTTTAGCTGGTTCTTCGTCTATCTAAACCAGGTTCGTGGCTTGAACTTGCGTGAAAGCGCGTGGTACACCATGTTGCCGTTCATGGCCATGGCCGCAGGATCGCTGCTTGGCGGCTGGTGGAGCGATCTGCTCTCCAAGGCGCGCGGCAAGCGTTTCGGACGCTGCGGAATGGCGGTGATCGGCATGGGCCTTGCTGCCATCTTCATTGCCGCGGGTACTGCAGTGGCGAGCGCGAAGGTAGCCAGCATTGTGCTCGCTGCGGGAGCCGGTGCGCTGTACCTTTCGCAGAGTTCTTTTTGGTCCGTCAGCGCGGACATCGGAAAGCGCTCTGCAGGTTCCGTTTCGGGCGTTATGAATATGGGTGGCCAGTTTGGAGGCGCCCTGACTGCATCGCTGACTCCCTATATTGGAAGCCACGTTGGCTGGAATCCCTCCTTCCTGGTTGCCGCGGGCCTATGCGCCTGTGGTGCACTGGCCTGGCTGCTGGTACAGCCCGAGGGCCGCCAGTCGGTGTCGACGCCAACGCCCTCCAGAGAATCTATTTCAAGGTCAAATTGATGAACTTTCCTCTTCGGCGCCGCGAATTTCTCGCACTTGCAGCCGCTCCTGTCCTGCGCGGCATGCCGGTTCCCAGAATCAAGGACGTCTCCGTGATTACGACGGAACCGGCCGGCGTGCGGCTCATCGTGGTCAAAGTTCAGACGGACCAGGACGGTCTCTACGGATATGGCTGCGCCACGTTTACGCAGCGCGCGGATCTGGTCGTCGAAGCCGTGAACCGCTATTTGAAACCCCTCCTTGTAGACAGGCCCGCTGATGCGATTGAAGACACCTGGTTCGCCATGTATAACTCGTCTTATTGGCGCAATGGTCCCGTCCTCAACAATGCGATCAGCGGCGTCGATCAGGCCTTGTGGGACATCAAGGGCAGGCAAGCCAGTATGCCAGTATACGAACTCCTCGGCGGGAAGTCGCGGCGAGCAGCGATGATATACAGGCACGCTGCAGGCACCGAGATTCCCGAGACGATCGACCAGGCTCACAAGCTGATGGCCGGAGGCGCAAGGGCTGTTCGTTTGCAGGTGGGCGTGCCGGGAATGGCGGCTTACGGTGCGCCCGGTGGGCCGCATGAGGGGGCTACGCCCACGCTACCCGAAGATCCCGTGTTCGACCCCGAAGCGTACGTCCGCCGCACGCTACAACTCTTCGAAGTTGCGCGCAAGGAGCTTGGGCCGGAGATTGAGCTGTTGCACGACGTGCATGAACGCGTTCCGCCGCGGCTGGCCGTTCAGTTTGCCAAAGACATGGAACAGTTCCGGCTCTTCTTTCTGGAAGACGCGCTATCACCGGAAGACATCGAGTATTTTCGCCAGATCCGCGCTCATTGCACGACTCCGCTCGCCATGGGCGAGCTCTTCAACAGCCCTCACGAGTGGACGCCCCTTATCAGAGACAGGCTGATCGACTACATTCGAGTCCATATTTCGCAGGCGGGCGGGCTGACCCCGGCGCGCAAGATCGCGAACCTCGCGGAAACGTTTCAGGTGAGAACAGCCTGGCACGGGCCGGGCGATGTATCGCCCATTGGCCATTGCGCCAACGTTACACTCGACATCACTTGCCGCAATTTCGGAATCCAGGAATGGACCATGCCTAACGATCATCTGCTGGAAGTATTCGACGGCTATCCCGTAGTGAAGGACGGCTTCGTTTACGTAAATGAAAAGCCGGGGTGGGGCGTGGAAATCAACGAGAAAGCTGCTGCGAAGTATCCCTTCGGTTCATCGGAACGCGGCGAACACAAGACGCTGAACGGAGGTTGGGGTGTCGTGCGGCGTCCAGATGGAACAGTGATTAATCAGTAGAGCGATTAGCCATCAGCACTCAGCTATCAGCCAGCAGCTACGGTTATTCATATCGCAGCGCCTGCACCGGCTCAATGCGCATGGCGCGCAAAGCAGGCAGGAAAGACGCAGCCACGGCCGCAACCGCCAGAACTGCCGCCGTCAGCACAAAGGAAGACGGATCGAAGCGCGATACTCCGAACAATAGTCCCTCGAGCGAGCGCGTCAACAGCATGGCTCCCCCTATGCCCGCCGCCACACCGACGAGCCCAAGCACGAGCCCTTGTCCGATCACCTGGAGCAGCATCCGCCGCGGCTCTGCTCCCAGCGCCATGCGGATTCCGAATTCCGAAGTGCGCTGCTCCACCGAATACGAAATCACGCCATAGATCCCGACCGTCGCCAACCCGAGCGCAAGGACCGAAAACATGCCGAGGATCAATGCCAGGAAGCGCGGGCGCGATGTAGAAGCGGCTACGACGTCCTCCATGGTCCGGAGTTTAGCGATCGGAAGGCTCGGATCGACCGAGGCAACCACTTGCCTTGCCGTGCGCGCCAGCGAAAGGGGATCGCCGCTTGTCCGGACCACAACGTTCGGCGTGGAGCGGGCAGACAGTCGATAGGGTATAAAGATCTCGGTCCCCGCCGGCTTGTCCACGCCGGCATTCTTTATATCCGCGACAACGCCGACCACGGTACACCACAAGTTTTGGCCGCCAATGTAGGGGCGCACGCGCCTCCCGATGGCCGATTGGTGCTGCCAAAATGTACGCGCCATGCTGGCATTGATGACCACTCCCGGTGTGCTCCTCTCGCCATCTCGCGGCTCCAGGAAACGGCCTTCCACCAGGCGCGCTCCGAGCGTTTCGAAGAAATGGTCTCCGGCTGACTGATAATACGCGACGTTCTGAATCGGTCCGCCGGGCACTTTGACAAAGCCTTCAATGTCCGTATCGTTATCGTTTTCGGGTCTGAGCGGCGGCAATCCGTCCATCATGGTGACGGACCGGACCCCAGGCAGCCGGCTGAGCTGCTCTTGGACTTCGGTCCAGAATCTCTGCCTCGCTGCTTGATCTTTATATGTCGTCTCGGGCAGGTTAACACTGAAGGTGAGCAGATGATCCGGATTAAAGCCAGGGCTGACCTGCTGAAGCTTCCAGAATCCGCGAACCATCAGGCCCGCTCCAGCGACCAGCAGAAATGCCATGGCCATCTGCGCGATGACCAGAACTCTGCGAAAACGATTTGAAGCCATGGTGGCCGAAGCGCGGCCGCTGGACGCCTTCAACGTCTCATAGACACGTATCGCTGAAACATGTAGGAATGGCGCAAGGCCGAAGAGGACGCCCGTGACGACCGATATCGCCAGCGTAAAAGCCAGGACGCGCCAGTCGAGGTGGATCTCGTCCGCTCGCGGAATGCTCCCGGAGTTCGTCGCTGTAATAATGCCCAAACTCAGATAGGCGAGGACACTTCCTAGCGCCGCGCCAACAAGCGAGAGCAGCAGTCCTTCGGTGATGAATTGCTTGATCAGGTGGCCCGTGGACGCCCCGACAGCACGGCGGATCGCGATCTCACGCTGTCGCGATTCGCTCCGGGCGAGTAACAGGTTGGCTACATTCACGCATGCGATTAAAAGCACAAAAGCGACGGCTCCCAACAGCATGAGCATCGATTTACGTACTCCGCCGACCACTTCGTCGTAGAACGAGTACATCGAAACGGGGTGTCCCTTTGGATTGAACGCATGATAGTTCGGTGACGCAGCCTCTCCCCAACGCGCCACAAGGCGCGACATCTCGTCTCGCGCCTGCGCGAGGGTCACACCAGGCCGGAGGCGTCCCAGAACGTTGTAATCGTGCCCGCCACGGCTGGTGCTCTTTGGATTCAGTTGCAGGGCGCTCCAGGCTTCAGTTTCATCTGTCTGGCCGGGAGGAAAGATGAACCCGCGCGGCATCACGGCAATGATCCGGGCCTTCGCATTGTTGAGGTAGGTATCACGCCCAACCACCCCGGGATCTCCGCCGAACGCACGCTGCCACAACCCGTAGGAGAGCATCACGACGGGAGGCGCCCCGGGGATATCGTCCTCTTTCGTGATCAAATGACCCAGAAGTGGTTTCGCCTCAAGCAGCTTCGGCAGCTCCGCGGTGACATAGGTTGTAGTCACGCGCAGAGGTTGGCTCTGGCCGGCTATATTCGCGCCTGTACTAATCCATGCGCCGATCGCTTGAAAGGATTTTGCAGCGTTCTTCAGGTCGAACACTTCCGGCTCCGAGACCCAGAACTTGTGCAGGCCGCCGTTGGGGAACGTGGGAAATTCCGTGTAGATGCGGACGAGGCCCTTGGAATCGCGGTACGGCAACGGCCGCAGCACTACCGCGTTCACGATGGTGAAAATCGCCGAAGTTGCGCCGATGCCGAGCGCGAGGCAAATCAGCGACGCTACCGTAAATGTAGGAGTGCGCAGCAGACTGCGAACGGTGTGCCGGAACATATGTTATTGTCACGCAACATGCTCGCCAGCTTTACAAGACTGATTCTACGGGCTGATACCAGGGCGCAAGCGTTCGGAAATGGGACGAATGGGCGCGCGTGTGAACGCCTACTGCGGCAGCCAGAACGGCTCTGCTGCTGGGACGAATGTTATGGGAACGTCCGTGATGAACGTCTTCAGCCAGCGGGTACATTCTTCCATGCCGGCCTGCTCGGACGGGATATGGCCGATGATCACGAGCGCTTTGCGCTTATGTTCCGTGACTGCATCGGCGACGTATTCGACTGTTTCCCATTCAGGCGTTTCACCAATGAGCAGCACTTCGACATCGTCTCGTCCGAGCATTTGAATCTGCCGTGCCGAACCGGCCGCGCCGGGAAGGAAACCGGCTTTGGTCACTTTCAGTTGCGGATCGCCGACGACGCGCAAAGCGCGGACGTTCAGCTTCTGCCTTACGCTCGTGGCCAGATTATTCAGCGTTGTTTCGGGGAGCGTAAATAACCGCTGGTCGGCGGAATTCTGGAATTTTTCCCAGCCGAGCGCATGCGTCATGCCCAACAGGATGCCGTCGGGCTTCCGGGCGTGCCAGTGATCGTGAAACCGCCAGACAACCAAGTGATGATCCTGGATAAATTTCTGCTTTCCGGCAAGCACAGCGTCATTCTGCTTTTCGAGCGGACCGGTTGAATCCAGGTGATTATAGAAAGTCGGCTCGTGTGTGATGACAAGATTACTGCCCGAGCGCGCGGCTTGCTCCAGCACATCGAGAGTTGCCATCATCGTCACCGCGATTCCGGTGACCGGCTCATCGGCATTGCCTGCTTTGAACGTGTCCACTGTCGGCGTGGTCCAGGAAACGCCGACGTTCTTTTGAATGCGTTCGATAACCTGGCGCGCGGTGGGTCTATTCTGCGCAAGTAGAGGAACGCTGGCCGTAATGGCGGCCAGCGCAAGGATCCGGCGCGTCACTTGACATGTCACTTAACACCTCACTTGGCTCGTCACTTAACGACGCCCCGCGATTCATCAATGGTCAAAGACTGATTGGGTGAAACATTCGTGAAGTGCTGGCGCGTGCCGCTCGGCCAGTCTACCTCGAGTGAAGAAATGGTTTTGTCGTTCCCGAAGCCGAAGGTGAGCGCCAGATCACTTTGCGAGCAGTAGCTGGAACCGCTGTGCACGGTTTTCCACTGCCTGCCTAAGGGGCTGGTGACGCGCACGATCGCGCCGAGCGCACTCCGTGTACACTTCGTTCCGGTGAGGCGCACCGTCAGCCAGTTGTTCCGATTGCCGCCTTCATTGGTGAGCAGCACCGCCGGACCGTCATTTGTGTTGATCAGGATATCCAAGTCGCCATCGTGATCGTAATCGGCATAGGCCGCGCCGCGCGCCACAACCGGCCGCTGAAAATCTGTTCCCAACTGGTTGCTGACGTTTTCGAAATGCCCCCTTCCCTGGTTCCGAAAGAGCAGCGGAGCCTCGCGGTATTGCACCTTCGGCTGAATGCGGTTGATGTCCGGCTCAATGTGGCCGTTTGCCGCGAAGATGTCGTCCCAGCCGTCCAGATCGTAATCGAAGAAGAATGCGCCGAAAGTAAGGCTCAGCAGGCTCGCGCGACCTACCGTCGAGGATGGCGCCTCATCCACGAAAAAACCTTTCCCTTCGTTGTGATACAGCCCCAGCATCTGATTCGCGAAGTTGCCGACCAGCAGATCGGGGCGGCCGGAATGGTCGTAATCCACTACATCGACGCCCATCGCGCCGCGCGCCACGCCATCCTCGCCGTAAGCCACGCCGGCCTGCATTCCTTCCTCTGTGAACGTGCCATTTCCGTTGTTGCGGTAGAGCTTGCTCGGCTGGGTATCGTTCGATACAAAGAGATCGGGCCAGCCGTCACCGTTGTAGTCGAAGACAGCGACCCCAAGAGACTTGCTGGTTGCATCGCCGAGTCCGGCTTTCTGCGTGACATCTTCGAATTTTCCATTGCCCAGATTCCGGTAAAGCTTCGACGTGGTCCCCTTATACGACTCCGGCGTGCAATAGGATTTCGTTGCGCCGTCAAGAGAACACCAGAGATCTTTGTCTTTCGACCATGTCACGTAATTCGCTACAAAGAGGTCGGCCTTACCGTCGCGATCGTAATCGAACCATGCGGCGCTGGTCCCGAAATTCGCGTTGCGAATACCGCTCTGCGCCGTCACGTCCCGGAAGTGGCCGTGACCTTCGTTGTGGAACAGGCGATCGCCTTCGAGCGCCGTTATGTACACATCCGGAAGGCCGTCATTATCGTAATCCGCGACCGCCGCGCCCATGCCATACATCTCGACATCCAGGCCGCTGCCGCGCGTAACATCCGTGAATGTGCCATTGTGGTTATTGCGGTAGAAGGCAGGCAGAGAACGCTGGCCTCGCGGCGAAAGATCCCTTCCGTTGATAAGCAGAATGTCGGGCCAGCCGTCGCCATCCAGATCGACAAACGCACAGCCCGAGCCCAGCGTTTCGGGAAGATACTTCTTGCCTGTAGCCCCGGAATGGTGGACAAAGCGAATGCCGGCCTTCTTGGTGGAGTCCACGAAGCGGATGCCGGTGGAGACGGCCGTAGAGTTCAACGCAACCAGAGAAGCGGTAGCGGCGAGGCACAGAGATGCGCCGAGGAGGAGAGAGTAAGTCTTCATGCTATGACAGCGGAACGGATTCGTGATCGTGAATCAATTGCCGCTCGTTGTTGTCTTCGGGGCTGATGCGGCGGCGCACGGCTGTTATGGTTTGCGAAGCCTCGTCGGCTTTAAAGCGCTCAAACAGAATCTGCTCGCGGTTCGCGTGGGCCGTGTCTCCCAGTCCGCGGTAACAGAGCATGGCCGTATAGTGCATTTGGACGTCTTCCGGATCGATATCGCAGACGCGCTGCAGATATTCGATAGCCCGGGCGTATTCGCGCTTGAGGAACAGAATACGTGCAATCTGGTTTAGCACCACGCGATCACGCGGGTACTGCGATTCTACGCGCTGCAATGACTTCAAAGCCGCGTCGTAATTGCCGTCCGCCTTGTCAATCAGCGCACGGAAATAATAGATGCGGCCCAGCGATGAATTGCATTGGAGGGCGTGCTCAATGAACGGCTTGGCAGCGTCCGTCTCGCCTTCCTGAATCAGCGCTCGCGCCACATTTAGCCATCCGTCGGCATACGCAGGCTCGGCTTCCGTTACTTTGCGAAAGGCAAACTCGGCGCCTTTCAGATCTCCCTGCAGGAGCAAGCCGATGCCCCAATCGTTCCAGCGCTCGCGGGTGCTGCGATTCGCCACTGTGTTCCAGGCCGGCGCTTGCCGCTCGACGGGAATCACGGCATATGCTTCCGCTAAAGTCACAGTCGGCAACTCGGGGACTCGACCTTTGATCTCGCCTGAAACGTTCGCGGGAATGTTTGCCGGGTCGAAGCTGTACTCCAGGCTATTGTGATCGCTTGTCAGCAGGAGCGACGGCTGGCCGGGTTTCGGCTCACCAGCGTAGGAGAAATGCGTGTAGTACCAGGAGAACTTGCGATAGTTTAGCTTGGCCGTGAAATGAATTTTTCCTTTCGCGTCGCGCGGAACCTTGACAAGATAATGCACCGTATCGGCTGCGCCGGGCGGGATCAGATGCGCGTACAGAGTCGTGCGAGACTGCCATGCATTGCGCTTATTGACCATGTTGCCCGCCGCGTCGAGTTGGTATGAGCGGTAGAAATGGGCTCCGCGTTCGACCGGCCCTTTGCCGTTGTCCTCTACCTTGCCGCTCCAGAAGATCGGCTTGCCGCCGTCGTCACAGGCCTCCAGTTCCAGCCAAACGTCGAATGCATCGACGGTTCCACCGGGGAAGAAGTGGCCGATGGTGCGAGTCCTTACGACCACGTCGACTCGGACTGTTTCGCCGGGCTGGACACTTACGTTCGAAGCGTCGATGGGAGCAGCAACCTCGCCCACGTTGCGAATCACTGCCGTCGTATTCTGCTCCGCTTCTTCACCGACCGCAAATGACGTGTTCGCTTGCGGCACGGCGCCCGCGCGCCGAATCATCTCGGTGTCCGATTTCTGGCGGTTCACCGGGCTGAGCGCGAAGATGTCCACGGTGATGAAGCCCGATTTTAAGAACTTCTCTGTCAATTCGAGCTGCTTCTGGTCCTCATTCGCGAAGGGGACAGCCGTATTTGCGGCAGGGAAACTGTGCGAATGCACTTCGCCGTTAATGTTGCCGGGATCGCTTGATTTTACCAACGGCATATGACAGTCCTGACACTTGCTGGATTTCTGCGGATAGTAAAACGACCGGGCCCCCTGTCCTGACACGCCGCTCGCCTGCCAGGCGTCGTACTCGTTGAAACCCCGGAACCAGCGGTATTTATTCACCGGAATATCCAAGTGAACTTTGTGGCACGCGGCGCAAAATTCGGAGCTGGTTCGCATAAACGGCTTCATGAAGGTGCGGCGGTGCGCTTCGGGCGCCGAGTAGGTCACGAACCGCTCGAGATTCCGAATGATCGGATTTGAGCTGCTGGCGATTTCGTGCAGATTCGGGTAATCCATAATGAAGCTGCTGTTGCCAACCGTGCCGTTCACGTGAATGATGGAATGGCACGACATGCAGCTCAGGCCGGCGCGCGCCTCGGGCGTGTCGATCTGCTCTTTAATGGGACGGTCGAAGCGGCCGTTGAAGAAGACAGCGTGATCATGGCATCCGGCGCACCACTTGCTCGGCCTGGTCCCTACCACCGATTGCATGTATTCGATGGATTTCCGATAGAACTGGTTATTAAACGACGCGAAGTGATGGGCAGAGCTCTTCCACTGCTCGTAGATGTCTTTATGGCACTCGCCGCATTTCTTCGACTCCATGAAGAACGACGATGGCACAATCTTTCCTGTCCTGGTATTCGAGCCTGAGGGGAAGAACTCGCTCTTCGGTCCTGCGCCTTCCTCATCCATTGAAAGGGGAACGATGCGCGAATTGACGACGCGGTCGTTGGGATGGGCAATGAGATAGCGGTTGCAGAGCGCAGCCACAAGAACCAGCGCGGCTGCAGCGCCGGCAATCTTGGCCCATCGGAAGTTCTCACGGCGGACGAACAGCACGATCGCAGCGGCTAGCGACAGAACAACGTGGATGAGGAGCACCGATCTGTGATCGTGCGTGTTTCCTACAATGGCGAGCGCCACGCCTGATAAGGCTGCGATCAATACCCAGATCTGCCGCGGATCTTTGCGTGCCAGATATACGGCTAATATCCCAACAACCGCGCCTAGCCCGACATGGAGCAGCAGGTTCGCGACATTGAACGCGGTTGCGGTCGGGAAGGCTGCGAGCACCGCGCTGTTGACCAGAAGAATCGCTAGAGAGATGGTGCAGAGAATGGTAAGACGACGGCGGTTCATGTCGTTTCGTCTAGTCTCCCGCCGTTGCCGGCGCGAGCGGTCGGATCAGCCGGAGTGCCGGGCGCGTCAGGTACTCCCGAACATACGCCTGGTGTTCCGCATCAGCGGGAAAATGCTCCTCCTTTCTATATGGGTACGCACTCATACTGTGAAAAGGCAGCGGCATAACATTCTGGCTGAAGGCCGTATTCGCATCTGCGTCCTTCGCCCACCCGTCGACCATGAGCAGATAGTCGCGGGACCAGCCCTTCGGCAATGCAGGTAGTTCGGTGGCTGGATATTGGAGCTTTAATTCATCGCCGGAGCCCATGATCACCATGCGGTCGTCGGCGGCCTGTACCAGCGGGCCGACCTGCCCGTAACGCGTGTAGAAGCCGGGTGTCGGATTCCAGTTCGATACGGGGCGGACCTCATCATAAAGAAACTGTTCGGGTTGCTGGCGAGTGGGATCGATGACGGCGCGAGAGAACCCGCGGAAGTGCACATCCGCGCGGTTCGCATTGATCCGAGTCAGGTGAACCGGTGGAGCGACAGAATCGTCTGTTAGAAAAATCTCGTCCCAATACACGCAGAGATTCGTTACGATTCGCACTTGCCGCGAGGCAGAGAGAAACTTACCGGCGAGATCAACGACGATAGTCTTCGGCTTCCCGGATGGGATGCCCATATCCTCTATGACGGTCCGCCAACGGCCCGATGCATCCTTCACCTGCAGGTAGGGAAAAATCAACCCCGTGCCATTTTGCGAGGCGCCCAGGAAGGTGCTGCCATCGGCCCAATCCACCCAGCCATTCAGCACAAGAGCGGCGCGATTCCCGGCTGCCGCTTTACCGAAATCGAGGTCAAGAGTATGAAGCTCGGCAACTCCGGACTGATTGTGAGCGAATGCATCGGGATACCTGTGATCAATCGCTCCGAGGCGCGGCGTCGCGTCGACTCCGTGCGCATCGATGGCTCGAACTGGATGAATCTTCTTTTGCGCCCCGAACAGACGGAACTCAGGATATGGCGGCGATTTGAACTTGTCGTTCGTGTAGATGTCCACCTCCGATGGATGATCGACCGCGATCAATTGGACCTGGTCGAGATAGGAAACCTCATGCAGCTCTTCCGTGACATGGATTCGATATGCCCCATCTTCGGGCTTGAGCGCCCTGCCGGGAATCTGGATATACTCGCGATGATTCACCGGAAAATAGTTGCCATCGCCGGAGCTCGCTCCGAGCGGGGCAACGCCAAGGACATCGGTGATGAACTGGAACTTTTCGCCGTTCCAGGTGAAGATCATGGGGCAGGAGCCGGAGAGACGCTGGGCTTCGGCAATTTGTAGCGCAACGTTCGCCTTCTGATGTGTCTCATTCTGAATGAGACCGTTCGGCCACGTGATGCGAACCGTATCCACATCGGCTCGGCCGTCGATGGCGAACGACAGCGGAATGCCCTGATAAATGCGCTTGTCGTAGTAAGCGCCTGATTTCATCTCGACGGTCGCTCCGATGGCTTCCTTCAGATTCTTGATTCCCTGAATCTTAACGGTCACCCAACGCTGGTCGGCGGAAGCGTTTGTGTAAACGTGAAGCGTACCGTCCGGCAGAAGGCGAGCGTAATCCTGGCGTTTGTCGCCATTGAAATCCGCGAGGACAGGCGACGGCGCCGGTTTGGTGTCCTTTACTTCGGCGAACTTTCCGGAAGCATTTACGAATGCGCGGATTTCGGGGCCATAACTCACCAGGTCAAGCAAGCCATCATGATTGAGGTCCTGTGCGTCGAGAGCCCCCGCACCCGCGGGGATCTCGGGGAGATCAGTCGCCTCGAAATTTCCATTCAGTTTGTCGCGGTAGAGAACGGCCGGACGATCGGCATACGACACGACGACATCCCGCGCGGCCGTATCGCCGTGAACGGCGAAAACCACTGCATCGAGAGCTTCACCCTTCACAAACGGGAAGGTGGACGTCTTATCTTCGAATTTGCCCTTGCCGTCATTGCGCATCAACACCGGTTTCTCTCCGAAGAGCAGCACGTCGAGATCGTAATCATGGTCGTAATCGAGCCAGAGCGTCTTCATTGTGCCGGCGGTGCCCGGCAATTCCAAGTATTTCGTGAACGCACCGTGAGTATTGCGGAAGATCGTGGCCCCGGTGCCGGTTACGATACACAGATCGGCGAAGCCGTCGTTATCGAAATCGCCCGCGGCGATGCTACGGATATCCTTCAATCCTTCGAGGCCGGAATTCTTAATCTCCTCCGTGCCGCCTTTGAATAACCCGGCGCGGTCACGGGACCAGACCAGGAGATCCGCGTGCCCACCGCCTTCCGTGTCGATCAGCAGCATACCGGATGTCTTTGTATCCCAACCCGTGCTGACTAACTTGTCGTCGTAACGAGTAGAGGCGGCTGTTGCCGACGGCCTCGCCTCCGGGGGATCATAAAGCTCCGCGTAGAAGCACCACTCCATCTCCTCTGGAACTGCCGCGCCTTCGTTGCGCTTCCTGGCATCTTCAAAGAGACGCCGCTCGCGCGCGGCTGCGTCGTTATCACCGCTGCGTTGATACAGAGTGAAAAGCTGGAAGTGCGGTCCCGACAGATTGGGATCAAGCTTTTCTGCTTCCTGAAATTCGGCGAGCGCGCCGTGGTTGTCGCCTTTCGAGCGCAAGACGGCAGCCAGATTGTAATGGGCTTTCGGCTCGTTTGGTACGAGCCGGATCATGCCTCGAAACTGTTCAATGGCCTTGTCGTAGTCGGCGGCATGTTTGTAGACGATGCCGAGATTGAACCAAGTATGTGGAATTGAGGGATCCTGCTTTTGCGCCTTCAGCAATTCCGTCGACCCGGCATCGGTTTGCCCTGCGCGGAGCAGCGCGAGACCGTAGTTGATCCGTTCTCGTACGGAATCTGGCCTAAGCTGAAGCGCAGCGCGCAGCTGCTCGACTGCTTGCAGATGTGTGTCGGGATTCTCGTAGAAGGCCTTGCCGAGGTTACGATATTCCCACAGCCTGCTTTCTGGGTGGGGAGCATCGGCAGCCAGCATCATGAATGCGCATACTACGGCTACCGGGCCGAGACTCCTCAGAATGACCATCTAAAAGCTTGACTATCCAGTTTATAAAAGGGAGTATGACGGACACATCAGCCTTTCGGTTGACGTGAAGCACGCGCCACGATTTCTTGAGGAAAATGTAAGTCGCATGCTTTCTCCGAATCCTTTTCTAGCGATTGGCGTATTTGCCTCAACTGCCTGACCGATGCCGTTTACGTACTTTTACATCTGCAGTGGCGGCGCGGCGCAGGATCTCCGCGGCGAGCTGGAGCAGCGTTTGGTATCTCCTCGCGGCCTTCGCTGTGATCAGCTACACCGGCAATCCGGTGTACGTCGTATTCGCCGCAGCAGGTTCGTGGTTAGGAGCATTCGGCGCTGTGACCTGGCTAAACCGGAGGGACCTGAAAGGCGGTCACCTGCGTTCGGGCGATGAATCGGCGCCGCTACCCGATCCTCGTTGCTAGATTGTTATCGTGCTCGATCGAAGCGCTACAACAATGGCGCGCATGATCCGCTCTCGCGAGATCTCTTCGCTCGAGCTGGTCACAGCCCATCTGCAGCAGATCCGGCGGATCAACCCGGCGATCAACGCCGTCGTGGACCTGCTCGGCGATTCCGCTTTGCGCCAGGCCGAAGATGCGGATGAGAAGCTCGCGAAGCACGAACCCCACGGCCCGTTGCACGGCGTCCCATTCTCCGTCAAGGACTCGATCGACGTCGCAGGCACGAAATGTACCGCCGGAACGCTAGGGCGCGCGAACGCGCTGGCCGCCGATCGCGATGCGACGCTGGTTGCGCGGCTGCGCGGGGCAGGTGCCATTCCCATCGCCAAGACCAATCTGCCAGATCTGCTGTTTTCGTTCGAGACTGATAACTTGATTTATGGCCGAACGAATAACCCGTACGACCTCACCTGCACGCCCGGAGGCAGCAGCGGCGGAGAGTCGGCGTTAATCGCGGCTTGCGGTTCGCCTTTGGGGCTGGGCAGTGACGCATTTGGCAGCGTTCGCCTGCCAGCAGCTTTTTGCGGAATTACGAGCATCAAACCGACCAGCGGACGTCTGCCACGAACCGGCCATGTTCCGCCCGCGGGAGGCTGGGCCGAAGCGCTCTGGCAGATCGGACCCATGGCCCGGCACACGGAAGACCTCGCCCTCGCCATGCGCATGCTCGCAGGCGAAGATGGGGACGACTTCACAGCGTCGCCGGCGCCGCTTACCGAATCCGGCGATCTCCGCGGCCTGCGCGCAGCCTTCTTCACATACAACGGATTCGCCCGCTGCACGCCCGCCGTGGAGAATGCAGTCCAGCGCTGCGCCGCGTTTCTCACATACGTTGGTATGGAAGTCGAGGAGTCTCTGCCTCCTGGTGTCGAACACGCCTACGAGCTCGAACTTTCGCTGTTCGGTGCGGACGGTGCGGAAGGCGTCGATGAATACCTACGAGAATTGGGAAGCACAAAAGTGCACGTGCTGCATCGAGCCTTCGTTAATCACATGCGGTCCTACCGCGCCAGAACGTCTGAGTTTGCGAAACGCTGGGCGCAGTGGGACGAGTATCGAGCGAATCTGGCACGGTTTTTCACGCAATACGACGTGATTCTCTGCCCGGTGTACACGCAGCCGGCGCTCAAACACCGGGCGTCGCTGGAGGAAGAGAACTTCCAGGGTTTCAGCTACACCATGGCGTGGAACCTCGCCGGCACGCCCGCCGCGACAGTGCGCTGCGCCGAGTGTGAGGGCCTGTCCATCAATGTACAGGTTGTGGCAAAGCCCTGGCGGGACCTGCTGGCTTTGGAAGTGTCCCGCCTGATAGAAGCCGAGTTTGGCGGGTGGCAGCCGGCAGCACTAGCACACCAAAGCACATCCGTATAGTCACTTCGCCGGCACGAACAGCACATCCACCGGCGATGGCACTTCAAACTTCTCCCCCGTGTTGCTCAGTTCGCCTGTCTCGCGATTCACCTGGAAGATCGTGACTTGATTCGAGTCCTGGTTTCCGGCGAACAAGAATTGCCCAGTAGGGTCGATGGCAAAGCCGCGCGGAGTTTTGCCTCCGGTTGAAATGATCTGGATGCGCCGAATCGTTCCGTTGCCTGGATCGATCGCGAAGACCTGTAAGCTGTCATGACCGCGATTTGACGTGTAAATATATTTGCCGCTCCGGCCGAGCACGATTTCAGCGCCTGAATTTTCTCCCGAGAAATCATGCGGTATCGTTTCCGCGGACTGTATCCTATACAGCGCGCCGCTCGATCCATCATGTCGAAACACCGTCACGAACGGCTGGATCTCATTCAGGACATACACATACTTTTCGTCATGACTGAACGCTAGGTGTCTTGGTCCGCGGCCGGGTTCTACCTGCCCGAATGGAGGATCGTTGGGAGTGAGTTTTGCGGTTCCAGCGTCGAGGCGATAGATTCGAATGTGATCAAGGCCCAGGTCCGGCACGTAAACGCGCCGGTTGTCAGCCGAAATGACGGTCTCGTGCGCATGAGGGCCTTCCTGCCGTTCCTTATTCACGCTTGTGCCTTTCGCGGTCATGAGCGATGCCATGGGACCGAGGCTGCCGTCTTTCTCAATTGGATACGAAGATACGCCGCCGGTGACGTAATTCGCCACAACCAACGTTTTCCCTGTGTGATCTACGGCGAGATGACACGGCGCTTCGCCTCCCGCCGGCCTCGTATTCAACGGCTTTAACGATCCGCTGCCGCGATCGATCGAGAAACTTGCGACCGAGCCTTCCGCTTTGCCTTCCAGTTCGCTAACAGCATAGAGATGACGAAAGTCACGATCTGTCGCAAGAAACGACGGGTTCACCACCTCGCCGACCATGCCCAAGGGCTGGGCCTTCGACGCCTTGACGTCAAAACGGAACGCGTAGATTCCTTTTCCGTAAGTTCCTACGTAAACGAAGTAATGCGATTGATCCGGCTGAGAAGCTCCGAGTGCGTGTTGGACAGACATATTCAAACTCAGTACGGCGAAACCAGTAAGTAAGAGAAAAGATCCAGTTCGCATGTGCGCAGTTCCTAGAGTATGCTACTCGGCCTCTGGGTTGCTACTTTCCGGACGTCATTTGCGCCCTCACCTTTGCGAGATTGGCGCGCGCAGCCTGATGATTCGGATCGATACGGAGTGCCGCTTGGAATGCCTGAGCCGCGCCAGGCAGATTCCCGGTAATGGCCAGCAAGGTGCCCAGGTTCGCTTCAATGTCAGCGTCGTTCGGATCCAGCCGTGCGGCTGCTTGAAAGTGAGCCAGAGCGTCTCCAAAGCGGCGCTGGTTAAAGAGAATGGTTCCCAAGCCCGCCTGCGCGGTAGCATCATCTGGCCTGGCTGCCAGGAACGCCGCATATTCCTTCCCGGCTTCATCCAAATCTCCTGTTGCGGCAAGCGCGCGAGCGAGGTTGTACTGAGCGTTTAGATAGGTGGGATCCAGCCGCAGCGCTTCTCTTAGTTGCCGAATCGCCTCCGGAATACGGTCCTGCAGCATCAGGACTCCTGCTAGGCTGTTCCGCGCAGTCACGCTCTTCGGATCAACTGCTAAGGCGGATCGGTACCCGGCAGCGGCAGCGTCCAGGTTGCCGCGCATCTCCATTACTGCGGCCAGATTGTAGTGTGCAAAAAAATCGCCGGGATACTTTTCCAGGCGGCGGCGCATGATGGCTTCCTCCAGAGATAGACGTGGATCGCCTTGCGCCGAGGCGTTCTGCCTTGGCAAAACCTGGAGCCAGACGTGACCCATCTCGTCTTCGGCGCGATTCCCAGTTTTGACTAGTTTCGGCGGATGATTCGGATTGCGCGGATTCGCTGTCGAGTTGTCGTAGGTGACTCGCATCATGAGCTCCGTTCCTTTCGGCAGAGCAACCGGGTGGCGGTAGTTGTAAACTGCTTGCCAGTTGATGTCCCAATCCGGTATCCGGATCAACCAGCGGCGGGTGCCGTCCGGCAGAATCGCCCAAGCCTCCACCAGTTTCCCGAGATAATGCGCATGCGGATAAATGGCGAGCAGATCGACATCGACGGGAATCGTCAAACTGTCCGACACACTGAATGCCCGATCTCCTGGCGGTATGCTGATCGCACCGTCATGCTCGAGCTGGATCAACATCGGGAAGCGTGTTGGCGCGTGGGCTGAGAAGTAGATGCCCACCTCGGCTTGAACCGATTCCTCCTTTCCGGTCGGCTGAAGATGCAGGTTGAGGATCAGGTCGGTACCCGGATCCAATTTCCAGCTCATGTTGTCCGGTTCGGGACGGAGTACGCTGCCGGGCTTCCAGAAGAGAAAGTGCGAGTCAGGATCGAAATTGTTGGCTGCGGCCTCTGTAATCACATCCATGCCCGGAAACCCGGGTTGCCCGTCTTCCCGGTCGCGGTATCGAAGAGATTGCGTGCGATCCAGGACCACGTTCGCGTGATGCACAACCCGCGTGTTATCCAGACGCAACTCGAGGCCACGAACGTATCTGGTTTCTTTCAATCCCGTGGCAATGACGAAATTCCGGAATACATCGCTGCCGCCCGGAGGCATGCGGAACGGCTCCTTCATGCGCAGAATCAGGTCCGGCCGGCCCATCTGCCATTCGCTGCTGAAACGGGGTGCCCACGGCAAATCAGCGGCCTTGCCTTCGACTTCGCCTTGCGCGATCCAATCTTCGATCAGGCGGATTTGCCCGTCAGTCAGGCTGCGGTCATCGGCGAAATCGCCGTATCCGTGTTCCGGCGGCCAGGGGGGCATGTAACGGCGTTTCGTGACCGCCCCAATTTGTGAGGCATGCTTTCGCACGTCCTGATAGGTGATCAGAGGAAACGGCCCGACACCTCCTGCATGGTGGCAGGGAGTGCAGTGTGCAAAGACCAGAGGCGCGACATCTTTATTAAATGTCACCGGGGTCGGTGAAAGAGGAAGAAACGCGAGGCAAAGGGATGCAATCAGCAAGTGGTCTTTATCTGGAGCTTAGCGCCTGGCGAATTACGTTTTCCAGGTCTTCCCTTCCGAGCGCCGTACTCACAAACAACTCCTGCCGCGCGCCTCCGCTTAGCCCGATGGCCTTCCAGCCATTTGTCGTTCGAACAGTCACCCGAATTAGCGGCTCGCCGCGGGCGTCGCGAACCGGCTTGATCACACCGGGAATAATTGACCGGATGTCGTCATTACCTTTCAACAGCCGCTCGAGCACAGGGCGGAGTCCGTCGATAATGCTGTGCTCAATCTTCAGTTTGCCTTTGGCGGTCCGGAGTCGCATCAGAAGCGCTTCTTATATTGGATATCGATCCCGAACTCGCCATTTTCATCGCGCACGGCGACCAGCGAATATTGCCGATCGAGAGCCCATTCGACTCGGAAAATCTGCTCCGACGTTTGGGACAGGTTGGTGACGTACGTGACCGTTAGATCGCGCGAGACTTGCTGTTCCAAGGTTAACCGCGCTTGCGGCGTGTTGGTAACGATGCCTTGCACCATTGGGTCTATCCTTACGTTTGTAATTCCGAACAGCTTTGAGAGCCGATTGGGTGCCGGAGAAATCGCCTGTCCCAGTACCGTGCTGGCGTTCGATTGCAGCGTGGTTACATCGCCCGGGCTCTGAACTCTCGGCACGTTGGAAGATGTGTCCGGCGCTCGACCCACGGTGAGCAGGGCGATGATGTCCCTGGGCTGTAGTGGTGGATCGGAGCGGTACGCGATATTGAGACGATTCACTGTTCCCGAGATCGTAATGTTCACCGTGATACCACGGGTCTGGGTTTGCAAATCGAGGTCGAGAACTGGTTCGATTTTGACTGCGTTCTGAAAATTGACTTCGCCGCGATTAATGCTATATTTCGTGCCAAATACTTTGATCTCGCCCTGATTGGCCGAAATGCTGCCGAGTAGCACCGGATGGTCAGGTGTGCCGCGAAGCCGCACGTCGATCTCGGCTTCGACGTCGCGGCTGAGGGCTGTATTGAGCTGCAGATTCGGCGCACTTTCGATGGCAACATCCAGGTGCAGTCCGGCAACAAAGTCATTCGTGCTGGCCGGGGCCAGTGCGGGTGTGCCGAAGGCAGCTAACAGATTGCCGACATCGGTATTCGGATTGAAGACGACGCGCGACAACGTGGCTGTTCCGGAAAGAATGCTGCTTTGACTGGAGCCGGTAAGACGAAGATCTGCGTTCGCTGTAACACTAACGCCGCCGCCATACCGGAGGCGGACATTCTCCGCATTCGCCTCCACATGATAAACAAGCGGACCGGTGCCCGTGAAGCCCACAAATCCGCCGAGTGTCAGATCGCCCCCACCGGCTTGCGCGGTGAGCTTCTGGATGGTGGCGCGGTCGCGGTTGAATGTGATACGCCCGTTCACATTGCTGAGGCCATTTGGAAAACTTGCGAGAAAAAGTGTACCCTGCGCGATGTCGAGGGTCCCATTCAATGAAGGACTGCGAGTTGTTCCGCGGATGCTCGCTGAGACATCAGCGCGGCCTGAACAATGGAGATTGGGATCGATGAGTTGCAGGAGCTGTAAATCGACGGATCCGTTCACGCGTAGGTCCAAATTTCCGGAGGGGCCCTGAAGCATCGAGGGCGTCCGTTTGGCGTCATAACGAACCGATCCTGAAGCGCTCAATGCAGTGTCTTTGCCGGTGATGTGGAAACTGCGTATAATCGCAGTGCCTTCCGTGGCGGTCACAACGACGGGTTCGGTATTCCGCAATGTGAGTTCAGAGGCGGTACGGTGACTTGTAGCTTCACGCAGCTTCGATTTGAGTTCCAGGCCACTGATTTCGAGAGTGCTGCGCCAGCGTGTGGGGGCTAGAAGAGAGCCTGAAAACGTCAGGCGGCCCGATGCGGCCCCACGGATTGGCAAAGCGCCGTTTATTCCTGAGAAGAGGATCGGATTCAGAACAGCGATATCGAGCTGGTCAAAATGAACTTCCCCGTCTATCGGACTATCAGAACCCAGCCGCGCCTGTGCAGCGCCGGTAAGCGAATGTCCGCGGAGATCACCAGTTAAATTCGCTTTTAGGGCATTATTAGTTGTCACTGCATTGATGGTAAGAGCTCCGAGCGGCACGCGATCGACGGCGAGATCTCGAAACTTCAAAATTCCGTCGGCCGTCGCGGGTTCGATATGCCCGGACACGATTCGAGCTGCTCCTTGAGCGTGGATTTCCGCCTTCGCGTCGATGGCAGGCTGCTGTTTGCGCCATTCGGCGATGCTCGCAAGCGGAAAGCCGTTGCTGTCGATTTTCGCGACAAGGCGTCCGTCACGCCAGGACCCCGCAGCATGACTGTACGCTCCGGAAAACGAAACAATCGCGGACCCGGATTGCATGCGTCCTCGCGTTACGCGCGCCTGACCTGGGTCGAATACTGCTTCGATTTGTATCTCGCTTGCGTGGAGACCGCTCGAGTCCAAACGGTTGATCTGGAACTGCACTTTGCCAATCGGGTCGGAAATGTGGCCCGACAGATCTACGGAACCGGAAGCCGTACCGGTAATGGGCAGGTCGCCGGCGGGAAGTTCGGAGGCCACTCGCGCGAGGTCGACGCCTTGGAAACGTGCGTTCAAGCGAATCTCGCTGTCCTTCGTAGGAGCCCAGTTGGCGAGTTGGAGATGCGCCTTGCCGGTTACCCGCAAGGATCCGCTCGCTAGCGTGAGCGCGTCGAATCCGGCCGCGCTCTTCGACAGGCTAAGCTGCGACTGCAACTGATCCCAGCGATGGCCTTTGAACTCGAAATTTGAGAGGGCAACGTTACCGACGATCTGAGGATCTGTAACCAGGCCGGTCATCGTGCCGTCAAAATGCGCCTTGCCGTTCCTTTCAATGGTAGGCAGAGTCGCAATCCCTGAGGGTCGAATCGACAATATCGCCGAATGAAGTTCCTGCAGGTTCACGCTGTCCATTGCGAGCTGCATCGTTGCCTTAGGCACGCCCGAGAACGACAAATGTGTGCCTGGAAAGTCGAGACGTGAATCATCAAATTCGAGCGATCGCGCCGGAGTTCGATATGCGAGCACGATGAGCCCGGAAACAGGCGTTTGCCCTGGCAGCGGCGTCAGATTCAAGTCAGCAGTTAGGAGTCCCTCCGGCGTTCGCCTGGCTAGGTTGCCGGAAAAATGGAAGTGGCCACTCGCAAGCGCGCTCCAGGGGATGGATCTTTTAAATAGCGCCGATGCTGCGCGGCTTAGTTCGAGTCGGGCGATGGTGGCATTAAGATCGAGATGCCTGAGGTGAGCCAGTTCGGCTTCGCCGGTCAGCCGGGCTCCTAGAAGGTTGACTACCAGCTGTGTGAACTGCACCCGATCTGCCGAACCGGACAGGTCAGAGTTCAGATCGATGCCGGAAACGGCCGTCTCTCCGTAACGGTACGACAACCTGCGGCCTGCAATACTTCCTCTAAAACCAGCGCCGGCAACTGAATCATAGTGCGCGACTCCGGCAAGCGTCATCGTGCCGCCTCGCCAGATTGAGAACGGAACCATCCTGGCTGCGTCCGCGGCATCGATACGGGCGGAAATTTGAAAATCGGCCGAGGGCCTAGCGAGGTTTCCAATACCTCCTCGGGCAGAAACCGTGGAGCTTCCGCTTGCGATCCGGAGCGCCTGGACCGTAACCCCATTTCCTTCTATGCGGACTTGGCCTGCCAGGTTCATCGGTAGTGAGCTTTCACCGCGCCCTTCAACGCTAGTTTCCTTTGATGAGAATTGAACATCATAGGCCGCGGACTTCGCATCGTATCTCCAGCGCGCCTCCGCATCTCGCCCGCTAAGCTGCAGCGGCACTCGCCGCAAATTGACTAGGAGCACTCCGTTCTCGGCACTGAAGCGATGCACGCGCAGATCCATTAGAGCCTCGAGCGCGCCGCGTTGCGCCTGATTGGGTCGGGGCAAGTTGGTGCTGCCATCAGGCCGGATAAGTAGATGAATTTCCGGCCGCCGGATCTGAATGAATTCGAGACTAAGGCGCCGTTTAAGAAGAGAGGACAGCCCAAATTGTACGCGCACACGATCTGCTGTGAACAGGGGCTCTTCTCCGGGCGGTTCGGATCCGTGCATAATCAGGGACTCGAACTCTGTTGTCGCCTTGCGCCAGTCGAAGCTTATAGATTTGATCTCGACGCGGGTTCCGGTCGAGCGTTCGAGCGAGGAAATTACGTGCTGCAGCAGCCGTTGTTGAAACCAGGCGCTTTGAATCGTGCACACGATCGCTGCAAGCAGCAGACTTACCACGGCAATAATTGTTCCGGCGATCTTCAGCCAGCGCCTACTCCGCGTCATAGCACGCTATTGAAGCGACTTGTCAATATACACAATATTCACTTGTTTCCGGCTCTCTTCGAGCCACGCAGCCAACGCCTCATCGGTCTGTTGCTCAATGGTCTTCGGCCGGATGGAGCTTGTCGCCGGCTGCATGTCGGACTGGAAGCGGTATTCAACAAAGCGCGATATTGCGAGCTGCAACTCCAGATGTTCTTTCAGTGTGCTTTCTGAAAGATCATATTGACGAAGCAATCGCCAGAAGCGATCGGGTCCGCCACAGGCCGATTGAACTTGCGCCAGATAGGCGGCGAGATCTCCAGGTCCCGTTCCGCGGTAATGGCTCAGATCCATTTCTCGCTTTATGAGCAGTTGTTCGACTAGCCGGTCCGCAGCTGCTCGCCTTGCATCGGTGGTTCGCGAGACCGGTTGATCGTTGAGCAATGCCGTTACCCTCAGCTCTTCGTCCAGTTGCAGCTCCGTTATGCTTTCGCGGCCGACGGTGATCGCGAGGCGGTCGACAATCCCGGCCCGCAGAAGCATCGCCACGCATCCGGCAGCTACGAGTTTCACATCAGAATGCCTCCCCTAGAGAAAAGTGGAATTGAAAGGCATTGATCTTTTGGACTGTCGCAACTGCTGTTCCATTGAGGTAATCCTCCTCGGTTCCCTTCAGCCCGTAAAAGCGTGGCGCATTAGGGCTGAACGAAAGGTCCAGCCGGATTGGGCCGATGGGCGTGCGATACCGGATGCCGATTCCTATGTCTTGCACCATGTAATTGAAATCTTGCAGGTTGCGCTGCCGGAACCGGAAGCTCATGTCGCCCAAGGTACTGTAGACGTTTCCAGCGTCATGAAAGAGTACGCCGTTGAGAGTGTCACCGTACAATGGGAACCGCAACTCCGAACTGTTTATGAATAGCGCATTCCCGCCCAAAGGGAACCCGGTCGTAAGGTCGCGCGGCCCAGCCTGGAAATCCGGAAAGGCGCGAATCGAAGTCGATCCTCCCGAATAAAGCCGCTCCGCCAGAGGAATGCTTTCGGCGGGAGCTGTGGACGCGATGAAACCAAACTCCGTACTCCTTGCAAACACAAGGTCGCGATGAAGTGGATGGTAAGTTGAGTTTCGGAATAGCGCACGCACAAAATGCGTCTGTGCGAAAATTCCAGGCGCATAACTGAGATCGATCGTGGAGTAAATCCCCCGGTGCGCGTCTGCCGGATCGTCGCGCTTGTCCTGGATCAGCGAAACCGCCCCCAAACCAATTGTTTCCGGTTGCGAGAGTAGCGGCACCAGGAGCTGATCGATCTTGAGGTTCGAAAGAGTCACGTGTCGGAAGACCAACCGGTATTGCGCCGTGTAAGCGCGCGAGAGCTTCTGCCCGAGTTGGACGGAGGCCTCTCGCCGGTGCGCGGTAAAGGTTCGGATGTCATTTGAGTTCTCGATCAGAGAGGTCGTAGTCAAGCTCAGCTCCTCTTTCGAGACAAACTGCGGGATGAAGTAAGAAAGCGCGGCACGTTGCTCAATTGTCGATACGAGCGTTTGTAGTCCCAGCGTTTGGCCCAAACCGAGGAAATTGATACGGCTGATACCAACTGACAGGCGCGGAGCAAAACCTGTCGTGCCAGCGGGGTTGTCCAAGCTGGTCGTGCCTCCGCCAATACGGCCGATTTGTGCGCCTACGGCGGCATTCAATGAATAATGGCGAGCTTCGTCTATGTCGTAGAGGACGTATTTCTCTTCCTCATCGCCGTCCGGGTTTTGGATGGCTGTGTTGACGCGCGCGAAGATACCTAAGTCGTAAAGGCGCCTCTGGCTGTCGGTCTGTGCCGTAAGAGAAAGTGGTTGACCGGGCTTCAGTTCGATGCGGTCGAAAACCAGCGACCGGCGGGTTGTGTCCAGGCCGCTGACAATGACATCGCGTACATACTTGCGGGATCCGGGCTCGATTACGTAGCGCAGATTCATTTGGTTCGGTTGCGCTGCAGGTTCCGCATAGTACTCAAAAGTAGCGTTCAGAAAGCCGCGGCTGAAATAATAGTCGAGGATTGTATTCCGATCGTCGCGGACGCTTGCTTCGCTGTAAGGTTGGCCTGGTGAGCAGGCCAGCATTGTGCGAAAGATGGCAAGATCGGTGATACCCGCTCCATCGATGGCAAGGTTGGCGACAAGCCACTGCTTTCCCTCCTTAATCTGAATAAATGCGGCTATGTCACCGTTTTTGCCGCGATAGTCGTCCTCGACTCTGGTATTAACTTCTACGTCCCTGAAGCCATTTGAGAGATACAGATTTTCAATAGCCTGTGCATCCTGCTTCAGATAGGCTTCGCTGAACCGGCCATTCGGAAAACGAGGAAATTCGGCAGTTTGCAGATAGAGCCGTTCGCGAATTGTCTGCTCCGGGAAATAGATATTGCCGCTGATGGCCAGAAAGACGAATCTATGCCGTTCGCCGCGCCGCACGTGATAGGTGATGACTTGTTCGTGTGGCCCGTCACCCTCCGCCGTCGTATAACCGACCTCAGCTCCGAAATAGCCGAGCGACTGCATGTATTGCTCCAGGTTACGTTGGCCCTCGATCAGTAGGTCGCGATCTATCGCACCTTCCTGAAAAACGGGAACCAGTTCTGCCAGGCGGCCCCGGCTGATTTGCGCTCCCTCTACGCGAACCGCGATACGTGGACCGGGTTTAACGTCGAGGAAGGGCCTCGCAGTGTTCGTTTTTTCCGAATAATCCAGGTGCGTAAGGGTCACTTTGGCCTGCAGAAAATCCCGTTTCTGATAATAGCGGCGGATGTTGTCAACCCCTCGCCGCAGGCGGCTTTCCGTGACTTCTTGCCATCCCAGCAGCCCATAAAGCCGCTTCCAACGCGTAGCGCGAATAGTGCTGTCCTCGGTTTTTCCGGTTACTCCGGTTATCGCCGGCTCTTCAAACCGTGCGCGCTTGCCGGTATTAACGTTCAGAAACACATTTGCCTGTTCCGTTTTCGGCTGGAATTGGATCGCGGCATCGATGCGGGAATGATAAAAACCGTTCTGGCGCAGGGTGTTCTCGACGGATTCGACCGCCTGGTTCTTGGCTGCATCGGAATAGGGCTGTCCCAGCCGCAATTTGGTCGCGCTGGCAAGCTGTCCGCCGCTGGGCGGCTCTTTCACCCCAGTCACCAGTACGCGGCCCACGAAATAAGCTCGCTTCGTGATGAATTTGAGCGCCACACCGCCATTCGCTTCGCGTGCATCTACAGCAAGATCGGCGAACCTACCGCTCGCATACAGGTTTTGAATGGCATGACGAAGACTGCGCTCTTCAAAGACTGATCCCGGTTTGAAAGGAAGCCGTTGTCGCAACTGCTGGTCTGTCAACGGCTGATCCGCCGGCTGGAATTCGACGTCGGTTATGCGTTGTCCCTGGTATCGAAGAGCTTCTGTGATGAGGGGGTCTCCGTTTTCTTGAGCCATAAGCATTGGCATGGCTTCGAAGAGGCACAGTAAGCACAACAGCGGAATCGACATGCAAAGCCACCCTCGTTTAGGCGCGTAGCGCCGGCATGAGGGTTCCGCTGCTAGCATCGTCGTATATGCTACCGGGCGAGACGGAACGCTACTCGCGGCAGATCCTGTTTCCGGGCATTGGAAAGTCGGGTCAGCTTCGGATTCAAGGCGCTGCTGTCTGTATCGTCGGCTGTGGTGCACTAGGAAGTTTCCAGGCTGAGGCGCTCGTGCGTGCCGGAATTGGCCGCCTGCGCCTTGTGGACCGGGACTATGTCGATTACTCCAACCTTCAGCGCCAGTGGCTCTATTCCGAGGACGATGCGCGGGACGAATCCCCGAAAGCCGTAGCTGCAGCCCGCAGGCTGCGTCAACTGAACCGTCATGTTGAGGTGGAACCGCTGGTCACCGACCTGACGCCTTCCAATGCGGAGGAACTAGCCGCTGAATGCGACTTGATCCTGGACGGCACTGATAACTTCGAGACTCGGTATCTCCTCAACGATCTTAGCGTCAAGCGGAGCGTGCCCTGGATCTACGGTGCCGCGATCGGCAGCTACGGTGTTGTGATGGCGGTTGTACCGGACCGGGGCCCCTGCTTTGCCTGCGTCTATCCCGAGGCTCCGCAAGGGCTTCAGCCGACCTGCGATGTGAACGGCGTGCTTGCCTCTGCCACCGCTTCGGTAGCTGCCCTACAGGTCGCAATGGCGCTACGCTTAACCGTTGGATGGCCCGATTATGAATGTCTCATCCACACAGTGGATGTCTGGAGCGGGACGACGAAACAGGTTCGTGCCGGTGGCCGCGACCCGGAGTGCAAGGTTTGCAGGCAAAGAGATTTCCGATACTTGGATGGTAAGCGGCGTGTGCCTGTCAGCCTGTGTGGCCGCAACGCCGTGCAGTTGCATGAGACTGCCAGGCCGCTCGATCTGCGGCAGCTTGCCGATCGCTTACGCCCGTTCGGCGAGGTTCGGGTGAACGAATTCGCTCTCAGAATTGCGGTTCCGAAGTACGATCTGACATTTTTCCCGGACGGTCGCGCGATCGTGAAAGGCACAACGGATGTCGGTATCGCGCGCAGTGTCTATGCGAAGTTGATTGGGTCATGAGCTGTCAGTCGTCAGCAGCAATCGTTTCGGGTTGACGGCTGACAGCTCTCAGCCATGCGAACATGGAAAGAATTGATGGGCGCTTAGCTCAGCCGGTTAGAGCGCGTGCCTTACAAGCACGAGGTCGCAGGTTCGATCCCTGCAGCGCCCACCA
>DATBHS010000216.1:0-11748 GCA_036557345.1 Bryobacteraceae bacterium | reverse complement strand
CACGTGCTGGACGCGGAACGCCAGGTCCGCCATCGTGATCTTTTCTTTAACCCGGTAGCTGATGCCGTAAATATTCTGGTAATTGTAGCCGGAAAGGTGCAAGACCGCTTCGCGCATGGTCTTGCTCGGGATCGTGCCGGTGTTGATGCAGACTCCCCCGATGACTTCCCGCCGCTCGACCAGCGCCACGCGCTTTCCGCTCTTGGCGCCCTGTATCGCGGCCCGCTGGCCAGCCGGGCCGGAACCGATCACAACCAAATCGTATTGGGACATTCGAATTAAATGCCAGACCGGAACTTCCGAGTATAGCTGGGCGGATTGAATTCCAGGCAGACAGGCGACAGCGCCTGTTCCACGAGCGGATACAGCCCTAAGACTTATTTGATACTAAGAGCTTCTCTCTATTGTGAGATGACCATCTGCGAAGTGCTGGTCAAGGTCCATGTGTTACTGAAAACAAATGGAACCGCTAGCGGAAATTGATACGAAACCGTCACCTTCACGGGATTCCCAGGGCTATTGCTACTAACCCAGTTCGCATTCACATTCAACGCGTTCGGATCAATTGCCGGATAGCGAAGGTTTTTAACAAAGTCTGCGAGTTGCGCTTGCGTGATCCCGCAATCGCTGAACCCTGTACAGGCCGAACCTCGGACGCTTGCATAGCGCGTCGCCTCCCGCGCCGTTTCGGAGACAAAAACATACGTGTAAAAACACAATGCCATCTCCATGATGCCAATAAGCATCGCGCAAAGAATCGTGAACGAAAAGGCAAACTCAACAAGAGAGCTTCCGTCTTCCGCACAAACGCGTCGTGTGCCGGCTCGCCTTGCTTTCAAATAGAGCCGCTTCACTGCTCTACCTGCATTACAGCCGAACTGTGCAGCGTCACCGAATTCGGGATTCCCGGCCAATTGACGAGCGGACTAACTGTCTTGGTAGCTGTGACTGTGACTGTATCGATGAGCCTTGCCGGCACTGTGCATGCGACGTAGTTGGTGCAAGTCACCGCGGTGCCGTCAGAGCACGTGCACGCCATACTCACCGTGGGGCTGATGCTCGTCATATTTGCCGCATCGCTGTTCATCGCCGCCTGTATCGCAGGTGTATCTGCCGCCGTCGCTGTGTTTTGCGCTGCGTAATGCACGCCTGCGTTCGCCGCGTTGGCCAGTTCGATGTAATTGTAAGCAAACCACCCGAAATCTACGATGCCCAGGAGCAGTAGCAGCAGAATGGGGCTAACAAGAGCGGTCTCGACAAGGGATTGTCCTCGCTCTTCGCCGAGACCGTGGCGTGATCGATATCTCTGCAAAATCTTCATCCGCTCTCCATTCAACTTTGAATCTTAAACTCGCTGTCTACTCCACCAGAACCACTCGGGTCAGTACAGACCCATTAGTCTGCGAATAACTCGTCAGGTTCAGAGTTGATGCTTTGACAAACAGCGAACCCACAACCAGGTCGGCAGTCATTGTTAGGCCCCCCCCATTGTCCTGTAGGTACAACTGGGCCGAGGGTGCGTAGATAACGCCTGTAATCGTGGAGTCAGAACTTCCTTTTTGAATTTGAATTTTGTTTGTATTGGTCCTGCTCTGGTAAAGCACGACACCCTGGTATGTGCCTGAGGTAGGCGGGGTCAGATTCGTGTCCCCGGAGACGCTAAAGCTGGCATTTTTGGACAGCAGCAGGGTCACACCGCTTCCGGTCACCGTTCCCGCTGACACATCGCCGGTAAACGTGTAGGTGCCTGGAGCCAGCGTGCCGCTAAGCGTAACGTCGCCGCTGTAACAAGTGCCTGGCGAAAGGGACCCGGACTTGGGAGCCGCGACACATCCGGTCGGATAGTCAGGTATATCTGGAAGAAAATACAGCGGATCGGACGTTGGAGCCATTTTGACAGGATCGGGGTCGATCGTGTTGGTGCATTTGCCTGAGCAGCCTCCGACCACCCCCACGGATCCGGCAGTAAGACTCCCTGCGTTGCCAGTAACGTCAATTGCGTCGGGAGCGTTCGAGTTCACGACCACACCGCAATCTGGCGCACTCAGAGTAAACTTGCCTTGTAATTCCAGCGCCTGGGACCCGTTTGGCGACAGTACAGTGAGGCATGCCTGCGAGGGATAACCTTTTACCGCAACAGCGCGAGCATTCACATTCACCGAATTAAAACCCAGCAGAGCCATGAAAAGCGTACTCTGCGGCTGCGACACAATCACCTCAACCGTTCCCGCGCCCGTATGTGACCCGGAAGTTGCCGGAGTGTTCACCGTAACCGTCGCTCCGTTCGAACCGTCCGTGTACCCGTTCGCCGCCGACGCGGCCTTCGCATAGCTGCTTACCAGGGTCCAGGGTGACGAATCCGCCGGATATTCCGCCGCCCCTGCAATTGCAGCTGCATCCGCCGCAGTTTGCATTGTTCGCTTCGCATGGAAGAACAAGCCAACGTCTGTGGTCAGGCCGACAAAGCCAAGCAGCACGAGCATGGACAACGCCACCATCACGGTGGCCTGCCCATCCTCACACAATAGGCGTTTCATCGAATCGGTCGGCAACGTCTTCATCAGGTCGAGGTCCGGTATCGAAGGGTTGAGCAAATCCGACTCCAAACGCGCTAAAAGCACGAAGCTCATAACAGCCCCGGCGAAGATTCGGGTGAAAGTATTGTCTATTAAGGATTTGCAGCTATCTTCCGTTTGGAAGGCCGATCCTTTGGCTTAATGGAAGAACGCCCTTACAAAGCAAGAGGACACGCCGATCCCGCCTCGAAATGTACACACCGTAGCATTCCGTTTACAGGTATCGACAGCGCCAGCACTGAACGACCTGCATGCACGCTGCATGCACGATAAATCGCGCGCGACTTCATAATGTGCAATAAATTTGGATATAAGCGAATATAAAAGCCAATCAAATCGAATTAATTAGCCGCAAGTATTTCTTAGTACTGGGACTACTATTGAGCGCTTTATACAGGGGAACGCTGTCACTTATCGTTTCCGGCCTCAATAAGCGAGGCACGCTACGCTCAGTACTCTCAGCGCCTGTCCAAAGCACTTTCTAACGTTAAAACACCTGGGAATGGAAATGGTTAGAGGGTACTAGCGGGCGCATTTTTGATCGAAAAAAGTACTAGAAGCGACGGTACTAGGCTTTGTTGATCCAGAACCGACTAGGCTATATTCTCAAAGCAATTCGAAGGACATTAATCGCGAAAATTAAACCGATTTATCGTCCAATTTATGATCAGAGTCGCCCTTTATTCAACAGATTCCTGCTTACAGTCCATCCTCGCGCCTGCGCTAGGACGAGATTTCCAGGTGATCGCGAGCCCGAAAGGAGACCGCGTCAAGGATCTTATTCTTGACGGCGCAGTCGACGTTCTGCTCCTCGATCTCGACACAAACGAGTACCGGATGGAAGAGCAGGTCCGCTTCTTCGACGAGATCCGGACATCGGGTGTCGCTGTCATCGTCCTGACAGACGACAACGCGCGCGTCACCGCAGTCGAGCTGATGCAGAAAGGCGCGCATAGCTATTGCCGCAAGCCGCCGGTGCTTCGCGAATTGAAAGGGCTGATCCAGCGGGCCGGCGAGCACACTATTATGCGGCGCAAGCTCGAAGAAAGCCGGGACCCGGCGCCGGAGCACAACCCTGCGCTGGAAGCGGCTGCGCAGGACAAGCCCTGGTGCGATGGGCTGATCGGAGCGAGCGCCTCGATGCGCGGCGTCTACGAGTTGATCCGCCGGGTCGCCGATCTGAACACTTCCGTCCTCATTACTGGCGCCAGCGGCACCGGCAAAGAACTCATCGCCCGCGCCATTCACAATACCGGTAACCGGGCAAATCTTCCTTTTGTTGCCGTCTCCTGCGGCGCGATTCCCGAAACCTTAATTGAATCCGAGCTGTTCGGCCATGAAAAAGGCGCTTTTACCGGCACCACCGGCGCGCGCACGGGCTACTTCGAGCAGGCCGGGAACGGAACGCTGTTCCTGGACGAGATTGGCGAGTTGAGTTTGCAGACTCAGGTCAAATTGCTGCGAGCGCTGCAGCAGCGGGAGTTCACCCGGCTGGGAAGCAACCGCCCGATTCCTTTGAAGGCCCGCGTGATCTTCGCCACACACCGCGACCTTTCGCGCATGGTGGAAGAGCGCGCCTTCCGTCTGGACCTCTATTACCGGATCAACGTCATGAACATCAAGGCCCCGGCCCTGGCGGATCATCCGGGGGATATTCCTCTTCTGGCGGAGCATTTCATCCGGCAATATTCGGAACTTTCTCTTAAGAGGGTCGCCGGTATCAGCGTGAGCGCCCTCTCGATGCTTACAGAATACGACTGGCCCGGCAACGTGCGGGAACTGGAAAACGTGATTCAGGGCGCCATCATCCGCGCTGACGGGGACACCATCAGGCCGGAAGATTTGCCGGAGCAGTTCCGGGAGCACGAGGTGTGCGAGCTGGAAGACTGCCCGCAGGTCGGCACATTTGAACGGCTTCTGCGCGATTACAAAGTGAGAGTGGCGATGAAGGCGATCGAAGACTGCAACGGAAACAAGACGCTCGCGGCCAAGAGTCTCGACATCTCGCGCGCCTATCTGCACCGCTTGATCCGGCTGGGCGACGTACTCCAGGCCATCGATGCCGCTTAGTTTTCTTGTACAACGACACCTGAATTTCTTGCCAGTCTGCGAAGGCTTCGGGTGGGGTGGGCTTCAGCCGGGGTGCCCTCTGGGCCAGGACTTCAGTCCCGCAATTCACCCTCGCCCAGCGTTTTCTCTTGCACTCTTCCGAAACTAAATGAAATTAGACTCTCAAATTCCGACTTGTGAAATACTCTCCGAGCCCCTTAGTGGCGCAGACTCTCAGTCTGCCGCGTCCCGAGGGGCGCCCTCTGGGCCCGGGGCGCATGCTTCAATTCACGGATGGCGCTCCATCTTCAGCTTCCCCGTAGTCATGGGCGCATTGCTGATCGTGCTAATGGCCTTCACCGTGCGGCCGCGGTTTGGCGACCCCGATCTCTGGTGGCACCTCAAGACCGGCGAAATCATCTGGAACACGCATTCCATTCCGCGCGTGGACGTGTTTTCGTTCACGGCGCAGGGTCATCCATGGATTGCGCAGGAGTGGCTTTCGCAAGTGGCGATCTACGGCGCGTGGAAACTCGGCGGCAATACCGGCCTGATGTTGTGGCTCGTTGTGTTGTCTTCGCTGCTCGTCATCGGAGCGTACGTACTTTCGACGCTATACGCGGGAAGCTGCAAGCTGGGCTTCATAGCCGGGATGGTGACCTGGCTGTTTTCGACGGTCGGATTGGCTATAAGGCCTCACATGATCGGATATCTGCTGCTCGTTTGCGAGTTGCTGATTCTGTACATGGGCCGCTGGCGCGACCGGCGCTGGTTCTGGGCGCTGCCGCCATTGTTTGCGCTCTGGATCAATTGCCACGGCTCGTTCATATTTGGGCTGGTCGTGCTGGCGGTGGTGCTTGGCTGTTCGTATTTCGATTTCGGTCTGGGCCTGCTCGTGGGCGACGGCTGGAGAAAAGAAGAGCGCAATATGCTTGCCGTTGCGTTCGCGTTGTCAGTAGCGGCGCTATTTGTGAATCCGATAGGGCCGAAGCTGATCTGGTATCCGTTCGACGTGATGTTAAACCAGCCGCTCAACGTCCACACGATTTCTGAGTGGCAGCAACCGAGCTTCGAAAGCTTACGCGGCCTCGGACTCCTGGCGACTGCCGGATTGATTTTCTTGGTTCCGCTGCTTCGCCGAAGCCCATTGATCCTTCAGGAACTGATGCTGGCAGCAGTGGGCTTCGGATTCGCAGTCCGCCACGAACGAATGACCATCGTGTTCGGCATTCTCGCCTCCCCTATTCTGTGCCGTCTGCTGCAAGGGACCTGGGACCGCTACAGGCGGGAGCAGGACAGAGTTTTGCCGAATGCAATTATGTTGGCTCTCTTGGTACCGGCGATCGCCCTGATATTTCCTAACTCCCGCAATCTCCAGCAGCAAGTAGAAAAAAACAATCCCGTCAAAGCATTGGAATTCGTCAAGCGCTCGCGTTTGTCTGGGCGGATGCTGAACGAGTACGTCTATGGCGGGTACCTGATTTGGACTGCTCCTGAGCGGAAAGTCTTCGTCGATGGTCGCGCCGATGTGTACGAGCCAGCGGGCGTACTAGCTGAGTACATAAATTGGAATCAGCTGCAGGCCGACCCGCGCACCCTACTGGACAAGTACAACATCAAGTTCTGCCTGCTACAGCGGAACAGTGGCTTGACCCACGTCTTGCCGTTGCTGCCGGGCTGGAAGATGGTCTTTTCGGACGAGATGGCGGCTGTATTCGCGAGACAAGCATGATTGAAGCTATAGCCTCCGGGCAAGCGGCAATCAGCCGGGAAGCGACTCGAAAGAAGGTCCTGGCAGGCGTCTTTGTCGCGATTGGAACGGCACTGGTGATGTGGATTTGGATCATCGGCGCACTGAAATCGCCCCAAACCGGCTGGGATTTTCCAGTATTCTATATTCCGGCGCACCTGCCCGTTCATTTGCTCTATAGTCGCGATGCGTTTGCTGCGTTCTGGCGTGAGCATTTGTCGCCGCTCGGCGTTCCACATTGGGCACCATACGTACGACCGGCGATATTCTCATTGCTTCTTCGTCCTTTGTCGGCCCTTCCGTACCAGCAAGCGATGTGGCTTTGGCTGGCAGGAGGAGTCACTGCCTATTTTGCCGCGATAGCGGTTCTTATTCGCAGGTTTAAGCTCCCGGGATTTCTCTTCACCGCGTACGCTGCATTTTTTCCCGCCCTGGCGGGCACGGTGAGCGGGGCAGACATCACGGTTTATCTCCTTGCCTTGACCTTGGCCCTGGTGCTCCTGGAATGCAGGCGTGACGGCCTGGCTGGCTGCGCGTTGATCGTCGGTCTTTGTAAGTTCAATTTGATAATGCTCATTCCGGTGGTGCTACTTTTTCACAGGCGCTTCAGAGCATTTATGTTCCTTGCAGGTGGAGCAGTTTTCGTAGCTGCCTCGTCAATGGTTCTGACACCGCTGGGCGACTACATCGCAGCAATGATCGACGCGCCAAGGAAAACAGCTGGCTTTTTCCCGGTTGGCCTGAAAGGTTTCAGCACCGCTATAGGACAACCCTGGTGCTATCCCGTGCTGGTGGCGATCATTCTCGTCGTGTGTTGCGGGTTGATGAGAAGACTGCCCTTCACCGAGGCGTTCTGTATCGCAGTCACCGGCAGCTTGCTGATCGTCCCGTACGTCACCTGGTACGACAGCACATTGTTGGCACTTCCTCTTGCAGTAATCTATGCGCGAGGCGGAACAGTTGTCAGAATCATCTGTGTATCGGTTCTGGCTGCCGTGCCCTTGTGGCTACACGGCGGCGGCTACAACGGACCGATTGGGTTTATGCATGTCGGCGTCGAGCTCTTCATCCTCGGATACTTCGCGTATATGGCGGATTTATGCCGGCTTTCCTTTCGCGCATTGGGCTCTCCGGGCACGAACGAACGGAGAACAATCGCGTGCGAATAGAGCGCGCACCACACCAGACCTTCACAATGCACGCTCCAGCAGAAGCATCAAAACCTCAAAGTGCCGGCGGGCCGCAGCTCGTGGCCGTCATAGCGCCCTTGCGCATTGACTTAGGACTCGGCCGCCCTCGTTGGCCCGGACGGATTCTCGGGCCGGTGCCGACGCTGAAGGATATTAACCTGTTGTGCTGGTTACTGTTTCTGGCCGTTCTGGCAGTAGCATTCTGCATAGTAGTTCAAGGCCAGCGACACAACGGACAAGACCTAGACAGGGACTTTGTCGGGTTTTATGGCATGGGCCGGATATTGAACGACCACCCGGTCGAGCGATTATACGACTACGAATTGCAGCAGAGAGTTCTTCGTGAGGTTCACCCGCTGGCGGAAGGTAAATACGGCCCGATTCCATATCCGCCCTACGTGGGACTCTTGTTTCGTCCATTGGCGCATATGTCATATTCCGCAGCATACCTGTTCTGGCTGTCGATTTCATTTGCTTTGTTTATTGGGGGTCTCGCAATTGTCAACGCCCGCTTTTTCCCCGATGACCCGCTCCGACACTCATTGATCTACTGTTTCGCTCTTTCCTTCTACCCCTTTCTGCTAGGAACGATTGTGAATGGGCAGGTTTCCGCAATAGGATTCTTCGCTTTGGCTTTGGCCCTGCGAGAAGATGACCTGAAACACGCGTTTCGCAGCGGTCTTGCGCTTTCTTTACTCCTATATAAGCCTACGCTCGTCGTACTGCTTGTGCCGATGCTCTGCTTCACCAGGCGGCTGAGGACTCTTTTGGGAATGGGAATCGGCGTCGCGGCCCTAATAGTCCTTGCGACCGTCATTGAAGGGCCTGGCGTCTGGCGGGGTTACACTCATCTGTTGCTCAATTTTGGGTCTGGTTCTGCAGGAGTGCACGGTCCTTCCTTCCTACGTTTATGGAAATACCTCGATGCCGTGTCGTTCTCATCCTCGGTACCTGGCGGGCGGTCCTGGATCGGCATTGCCATTCTTTCCGCTTGTGGCTCCTGGGCGGCTATTTCGCTGGTCAACATTTGGCGGAAGTCGGCAAAGGACGTGGGTGTCGACAAGAGACTACTTTGGGCAGCAACGCTAACCTGGACACTTCTTTTGAACGTTTACGTCCCCATCTATGACTCCACCCTCCTGGTCCTAAGTGTGATAGCCACCGCTGCGGTAATTCGTGAAAGGCGGGCGCAGTTTACGGTCATATGGATCTCAATTTTCCTATCCTCTTGGGTTACGGAGACCGTCGCCCGTCAAACAGGAGTACAAATTATGACCCTGCTCATAGGTGCACTCGGAGCCTTGCAACTGGCTGAGTTACGCAAGAAACGAGGGAAAAATGTTGATCAGGAACTTATCCTAGAACCGACCGTTGCCAACTCCGCTGTATGTTCCCCTTCCACGTTTCCCGCCAAAACGGCGCCCTAATTGAATTGAGGGCACCTCGACCAATCGATTCGTGGCTTCTGCAGAACCGGACGGAAATCAGCACTGTCGCAACTCCGATCAACCACCACGGAATCCGGGTGTTCAGAGCATAGGTCGAGCAGCACAACGACGTGGATTAGATAGAGATTGTATGATTCGCCCAAGGCGAACCAAGATTGAGTGACCGAGCCATCCACCAACGCGCGGCCATCAAATACAAAGAAGACCATAACTGCTTTCTGTTCGTTCGCCGGAGAATGTGCAGAGGCCTGAAGGCGAGAACTATCACCCATGGCGCTATCGTGTCGAGTGGCCTAGCTCGCTCGATAGCTTCGTAAATTCCAAACAGCGGGGCTAACGATCAGGCTGTGGTGAAACTACAGACAGCGCCGCCAAGCCGCATAGGGAGAGCAGTTTCGCTTTGTAGACTCACGATTGGGAGTTGCCCAGTTCGCCTAACTCGCTATGGGCACGCGAGAAAGGCGCTCATTTTGGGTGGATTTCCGCTCCACTCCGGAATAGTAGTGAAAGCTCACCGTTCTGCCACGAGACTCGAACAGGCGGCTCTTCGCGATCCCCAGTTTGTGAACCATGAATCTCGACGTCGTTTTAAGGACACCCAATCCATAGATCGCGGAACGCCGGAAACTGATCGAAGATGCCTCTTTGAAGTATTTGGTCGGGCAGGAGATTTCGCCAATCCGGAAGTCGAACATCACAGCCTGGGCAAGCATCTGATTGTCAAAGACGAAATCGTCGGAGTTCTCGAGCAGCGGCAATTCCTGCAAAACCTTCCGATCAAAGGCGCGGAACCCAGTGTGATATTCGGATAGCTTCACACCTAAGAAGAAATTTTGAAAACCAGTGAGGACGCGATTGGCAACGTATTTGTAAAGCGGCATGCCGCCCTTCAGTGCTCCTCCGCCGAGGATTCTCGATCCAAGCACGACATCGTACACGCCAAAGGCAATCATGCTGGCCATAGCAGTTACCAGACGTGGCGTGTATTGGTAATCCGGGTGGACCATCACGACTATGTCGGCCCCTGCGGCGATCGCCTCGCGATAGCAGGTCTGTTGGTTGCGTCCGTACCCGTAGTTTCTGTCGTGCACAAACGTCTGAATGCCGAGGTTTTCCGCCAGTAGGGCTGTCCGATCCGTGCTTGAATCGTCAACCAGGATCTTGATATCGACAATATCCGGCAGTTCATCGATCGTCTTCTCGAGGGTCTTTTCGGCGTTGTATGCCGGCATCACAACCGCAACGCGCTTTCCATTGATCATAGGAATATGAACTCGCTCACGATGACCTTAGAGTAAACTGGCCTCCGACAACACCGATTCATTGGGAGCAAATGTAGCCTCTTTCGGTGTCGCTACGGAGCGCTTCTGTTGCAATAACTGCCATGCCAGCGTGGCAATCATTGGAATTGCCAGTAAAGCGAAGTGTTCCGCTTCCCAAAATCGCAACATCAACCATGGGAGTGTAACGACGCCAACAGCAATAAGTATCTTCATGCGAGGCGTAAGTTCTCTAATGGCGAGACAAGTTGGAATCAGCGCCAAAGAAAGGTCATATGGATTGAAATGGTAGCTGACCAGCATGCTTGCAAAGATCGCAGCGGGAAAGCCGGTCTCCAGGTCTTTCCACAGAGAAGCGCAGAACAATAGAACACCGAGGGATAGGACAGCCACGACCGCGAAGTGATTCCCGCTGCCCAGGATCAATACTGCCAGGCCGCGCAAATTTGCCATCGAAGTCGGCAGCACGGCCTGATCGCCATCGTGGTGCAACATGAACTCCGGGTAATGAAGGAATTCGGAAAATCCTACAACTGCGCCCGACAGAAGCACGATTGGAATGGCGCCCGAAGCAAACCCCGCAAGCTCCCTCCATTTACGTCGCAGAAACAAGATCGAAACAAAACCGACGACAAGCTGGAATTTGATCATCGCCAGTGAGAGCACAAGGCCGCCGGCAAAGCGATGTCCTCCTCTCCAAAGCAGGTAACACCAGACATAGACAGCCAGGATGACAATTGCAAGCTGCCCCTGCAGTAGGTTCATCATAACTGGCAAAAACAGAAGCGACATCACGGCAGGCCAGTAGCCACGAAAGAGGTCGTTTTGATTGCACAGCGCTTTAATTGAAACCGTAAGCAGAACGAGCGACAACGCCGTCCAGACCGCAAATGCTGCATGGAGAGGAAAGATCGCTATAAGCAAGAAGGGCAGGAGCGAGAATGCAGGGTAATAGAAGAATAGCCTCGGATCGCATCCAAATCTGACTTGGAATGCGTGCTGCGCGTTCACGTCGTAGAGCGCCGTCCGCGCCCCATCGAGAACCATGTGCGCGGCGTAGTAAAAAACGGGGAAGTCATTCGCCTTCCCTCCCTGTCGTACTCTGATGATCAAGAGTAGGACCACCGCAAGACAAACAAAGAAGGTCAGCAAACCTATGCTGAAACGAAGCGGCTTTTTTGCGTGTGGATTCTTCCCCATAGCTTGTTAGGTTCTATCGGACTACCGACTCGGCTGCGAGAGCGGAACTGGACGTCAGTTCCGCTCTCATTTGTGCAACGCTAATTAAATTGCTTGGGTGGTTAACAAAGTAGCCAGTCTACCGAGCATATTGTTGATGCCGGTGGCGACACTTGACAATCCAGCGGTGGCACCCAGGGCCACGATACCGACAACGAGAGCGTACTCGACCATGTCCTGGCCGTTCTCGTCCTTCAACGTCTGCAGCGCAGTCTG
>DATBHS010000215.1:0-7114 GCA_036557345.1 Bryobacteraceae bacterium | reverse complement strand
TTGCAATCACAGGCTGGTGAACCGCCGCTGCAAGCTCGTGTGCGAGCGTTGCGGATACTTCATGAGTTGTGCCGATTACTACTGACGGGGGCGAAGCGCAATCGAAGCGAAGCACAATCGCCTGGCGTATCTGGCGCTGATCGCCGTCTGTTTTCTGTGGGGAACTACATATCTCGGCATTCGCGTTTCGCTCGAGACTGTTCCGCCAATGTACCTCATCGCGATCCGTTATGTGATTTCGGGAAGCATCCTGCTGGCAGTGGCGGCGTTTACCGGCGCAAAGGTTCCGAGAGGACGCGAGCTGTTTTACACGGCGCTCTTTGGCATCATTTGCATCGGAATCGGTAACGGTACGCTCGCCATCGCGGAACTGTGGATTCCAAGCGGCCTGGCTGCGCTGTTCTACACGACAGCTCCTTTCTGGATGATAGGCATCGACGCCGCATTGCCCGGTGGTAAAAAGCCGCTGATTTCAACTCTAGGGGGCTTGCTCGTGGGCTTGGTGGGTGTTGTCTTTCTGGTTGCACCTGCCGCCGCCCACGAAGGCTTTCGCGGGCGGACGGTCGCTGCTTTCCTCCTGTTGCAGCTGGGCGGCATCGGTTGGATGCTTGGATCGCTCTTGCAGAAAAGAGTGCATACGCGTTCACAGCCCTTCGTGAGTGGCGCCGTACAGCAACTGGCGGCCGGGCTCGCAGTCTCCATCCCGGCCATCCTGTTTGAGCAGGCGCCTCGCGCGGTCACGGCCCGGTCTTTGGTTGCGATTGCATACCTGGTGGTGTTTGGCTCAATCGTGGGTTTCAGTGCATTCATTTATTCGATGGCCGAGCTGCCTGTGGCGATCGTCTCGATCTACACTTTCGTAAATCCGGCTGTTGCGGTGTCTCTGGGCTGGCTGTTTTTTCGCGAACCGTTCGGTTACCACGAACTGGTTGGAATGACAATCATTTTCGCCGGCATCGTGCTGGTGCGCTGGAGCGAGACAAATAAGCGTGCGAGTGTTCTTGTTCCGGCCGCGGACGAAGTGGGCACCATGGGCGATGCGGACGCTGTTCGCTAGAATTGTTCCCGGCCGACATAGGAGACTGGAGTAGGAATGGAAAGATCTCGTATCGATTCTGTCGCCCTGCTCGGTGCCGCGCTTGCCGCGGCCCTGGTCTTGCTCGTGGCGCGTCCGGATTTTGGTTATCTGACCACCATCGCGGGATTGACTCTTTTGCTGATCCTTTTCGCGTACGACCAGGAAGGGCAGCGGTCTGTTTTTCAGAGTCTTGCCTTCAGTGCAGTTTGCGGCTTCTGCCTCATGCTCATGTCCGGGATCGTCTTCGAGTTCTCGCTGAATCAGTCGAATGCGAGCCTCAGCGCTGCCGCGCGGGAAGCCTATTTCCAGATCAGACTTTCTGGAACCTGGGCCTTCACCACACTGCTGCTCTGGGCGATCGATCGCTCGCGAATGAGCGGGCGTACCACGTACGAAACTACGTCCAGGTCGCGCCCTGAAAGTACATCGCGGCAACGCCAGTTCGTGCCGGAATTCACCGGATCGTTCCCTGCGGTTGCTACGCCGTCCAATGCGCCCGCTTCGCCGCCTTACGCCGCTCCGTCCCCTTATCCTGCTGCATCGCCTTACCCCGCTCCGTCACCTTACGCCGGTCCGTCACCTTACGCCGCTCCGTCACCTTACGCCGCTGCGCCGCCTTACCCCGCGGCATCGCCTTATCCCGCTGCGGCGGCTTATCCCGTTCCGCCGCCCCAACCCCCGCGCCACGAAGTGCCTCCAACGCCCGTCGTCCCGGTAGCGCCTGCTCCCGAACCGGCACCAGCGACCATCATCACCGCGCCACCGACTGCTGCGCCAATAACGCAGGCTCCCGAACCAGTCCCTTTGCCAACGCCGGTCATGCCGGTATCACCCGTTCCGCAAGCGCCGCCTTTGCCGCCGCCCGTCGTACCTGCAGCCGCTGCCGTCCACGTCCCGGTCGGTAAGGAAACCGCGATTTACGTGAATCTGGTTGGAGAAGGCCTGAGCGTGCTTCGCTCGGTTCGCGCCGAGCATCTCGGGCGTGATTTCTACAAGATCATTGAGGACACGCCCGAGGGCGAAACGTGGGAGTTTGTCGCCGGGCAGGTTGTCCGCTGCAAGAAGCAAAAGCTATCGAGCGGAAAGGCGCTGGTTGCCTTCGAAGAAGCCCCCAGGTCGCGGTAGCGTTTGGAGACTCCGATGGGGAGCGGCATGGCGCTTTCACACCAATTGCGTTTTCATCCGTCTTATGTAATGAGACCGTAGAATTTGTGATAAGCATCATACAAGCAGAGGAGAAATAAACAAAATGCGCAGGACATTGATTTCACTGCTTGCTGTAACTTCGCTCGTTTCGCTGGGTTTCGCTGCCGGCCAGAATACGGAGAAGGCCCAGAAGGACCACAACGATGCCTTCGTCAGAGGTCCTGTCAATCAGAGTCCTCTCGCCCGCGAGGTCCGGCATCAGCTTGTTATGCTTCCCTATTACACGATCTTCGATGACCTCGCGTTCTATGTCGATGGCGGCAAAGTAACCCTGGTCGGCGCAGTAACGAATCCGACGCTCAAGTCGGATGCGGGAAACGTCGTGAAAAAAGTCGAGGGCGTGACACAAGTAGACAATCAAATAAAGGTTCTACCGCTTTCGCCGATGGACCAGCAGATCCGACGAGCTGAGTTTCGCGCCATTTACGGCGACGCGTCGATCGGAGACCGGTACGGGCGTCAGGCTCTGCCGTCCATCCATATCATCGTCGAAAACGGGCATGTCACTTTGGAAGGTGTGGTTGCGAACCAAGGCGATAAAAACCTAATCGGCATCCGGGCGAACGGCGTTGCCAACGTGTTCAGTGTCACGAACAACCTGCGAGTCGAAGGCGCCAGTTAATCATTGCGCGCGCCAGCGCTGCTAGCTTCAGTTGATGCGGCCTGGTGTCGGTTATTCGAGTCCAAAGGCCAACAGCACGTTGCCTGGGGCGCCGCCAAATTGCGGGTAACCGGATATCGCGAAGACCATCCCGCCGGCAATAATGGGCCCCGCCGCGTCCAGGGATCCTCCTTTTGCCGGAATCTGGTTCACCGTGTCGAAGCTGCGTGCCGTATCGAAATCCCATATGACCTTGCCGTCACTGGCCCCGTACGCTCGCAAATGTCCATCCAGCGATCCGGAGAAGACCGCGCCCGGAATGGCGCTGATAGCGGCAGATTGCGCGGGGCTGCATGGGCGGCGCTCCGCACAATGCGGAGCCGGCGCTTTCCACAAGACCTGTCCGGAATCGACCCGGTAAGCAACCGTTCCGCCTCCGGTATTCGGATCGAGCAGTATTTGGCCCGGCTTCGGCGGTGGCAGCATTCCGGTATCCGCGACGGCGACGAACAGGCTTTCGCCGTTTGTCGCCATTCCCCATTGGATGCCGCCGAGCGGCCCGCCCTTTCCCGCTCTGGCCTGCCATAGCAGTTCACCTTGCCGGTCCGGATCGACCGCGTAGACCAGTCCCGATTTTTGTCCCAGTAAGAGAACGCGTTTGCCGGAGGGTAATGCGACGAGAATAGGAGACGCTCCGAAATCGAAGTCGGGACCGTAGCCGTTTTTGCAGCTACCCTCTCCCGGCTTGCCGCAAGCCATGTTGAAAACGTCGCCCTTAGTAAATTGCTTCGACCATAGCAGCTTCCCCGACCCAAGATCGAACGCCAGCAGCGCGTCGCTCGTTGCAGTTGCCGGGTCGGAGTAGTTATCACCTGTCGTGACATAGACGACCTTCTTCGCGCGGTCCACAGTAGGCGACGACCAGATCGATGCGCCGGATGGCCCAAAGATGTCGCGGCCGTCCTTGGTCTTTCCCTGGGAAACCGGTGTGTCGGCGATAGTATGGGTTTGCCAGATCAGCTTACCGGTTCCGGCGTCCAGCGCAGCCATGCTGCCGCGGAACGAACAGCACGCATAACCGGGAGCTAAAGCGAGCAGTTCTTCATAGGACGACAGGGGGACGTAGAGCCGACCGTCCGCGTACGCCGGCGTGCCGGTAATCAGCGCGGCTTTGTGATCGGCCACTTTGGTCTCCCAGAGCGGCTTGCCTGATGAGAGATCGAGCGCATGAACGACACCTGTTGCATCGCCGAAAAACAATGCCTCGCCCGAGCCGGCGTGCCCGATCACCAGGCCGGTACGGACGTTCTTCAGGGAAGCCGACCAATAGGTGCAGCCGGTCTTTGCATCAAGCGAAAAGACAGAGCCGCTATCGCTGCCGAGATACACGCGTCCCTGATACACGACGGGTTGTGATCGCATCATTTGAACATTCGGAATTCCGAACGCCCACTTGAGTTTCAGGCGAGGCACAGCACCGGCGGGCAAGCCGGCCTGCTCGGCAGATTGATAGCGCCAGTTGTCGAGTCCGGCTCCCCAGCTTGTCCAGCCTGCGCCGGTCAGGGATGGCTGCGTTTGCGGCGGGCATGCGGCCGCTGCACTGGTTTGCTGAGCGGGACTTGCAGAGCTGGCGAGCCATTTGGCGACCGCTGCGCGCTCGTCTTCTGAGAACGGAGCTCCCTGCTGTTTCATGACGCCCGAAGTAAGAGCTTTGACGATTTCTTCCTGCGGCATTTTCTGCAGCGCGCTGCGGGAGGGCATGCGGTTGGCGCCCGCTGCATCATGGCACTGCGCGCAATGGGTCTTATAGATCTGCGCGCCGTCCTGCGCGTCTGCAAGTTGTATCGCCAGCAGAGAAAACAACAGCAAGACACTGAATTTTACAAGTATTCTAGAAATTGGCCGCATCCGCCAAATTCTGACATGCTCAAGCATAAAAACAAAAGCGCGCGCTCGCGAAACGCAATCGCCGAATGGGTAGTCACTGTCCTGATCCTGTTGTTCGGCACCGCGACGATTGCGCAGCCTTACGTCATCCCCACCGGTTCCATGGAAGACAACCTGCTGGTTGGCGACCATCTCGTGGTTGATAAGCTGGCGTACGCGGCGGCGGGTCCGCTGAGCCGGTTTTTGCTGCCTTATGAAGATCCAAAGCATGGCGATATCATTGTTTTCCGAGATCCGGCAGATGTAAACCAGACTTTGGTGAAACGCGTGATTGGAGTGCCCGGCGACCGTCTGAAGATGATCAACCGGATTGTCTACCGAAATGCTGTTCCGCTGAACGAGCCGTATGTTTACCACAAGTTTCCATATGATGCGGCGCGCGACAATTTCCCGGGACAGCCGTTCGGAGCCGAAACGGCAATACAGGCGGAACTGCAGCGCGACATGCTTGAACGTCACGTTGTCGACGGAGAGCTTGCCGTGCCGCCTGGCTGCTATTTCGCAATGGGAGACAATCGCGATAATTCGCTTGACAGCCGCTACTGGGGATTTGTCCCTCGCGAGAACATCATCGGGAAACCGCTGCTGATTTATTGGTCCTACCAGGCCTCAACGGAAGACCTGGTGGGCGCATCCGTGGATTCAGTGCTCACTCACTTTGTTGATGTCGGCGAACACTTCTTCATGCGCACGCGCTGGAACCGCATGTTCCGTGTAATTCGCGGGTTCCCGGATTCGCAGTTGCCGCGTTCTTAGTTCACGAGCCGCGCGGTTAGCACGACGAAGAGGGCTGAATCGTTACTCTCGACGTTGGCTTTTCCTACGACGGTCTTCTGGCCTTCGTGTAAGTCGACGTCGGTCGCTGTGCCGATTTGAAATACTCGGTTCGCTGTCCAAGCTTGCGTGAAGAATTGGAATTTTCGCAGATGAATGACTGGTTTACCTTGTTCGGAAGAGACGCTGGCATCGTCGTAAACAACGGTATATTCTCCTGGCACCTGACTGTTGCCGGCGGTTCCGAATCCTTTCATGTTCCCCTTACTCTCCGCTTTTGTTCCTTCTTTTGATCGCAGCAGCATGGAACTCAGTAATTGATAGTTCTTGTAAGGGAAGATTGCGCGAAGCTGCTTCACGACAGGCGCCATTCCTTCGGGCATCTCTTGTCCGCTCGGCAGGTCGGAACCGCTCGAGGCCCCAATTACGGACACGATTACCTCAATGTCTTTGGACGTTAGCACATTCGAGGGAACGTCCAGCTCTCGTATGGTCTGCTCAGCGGAGGCCACAGCATCCGACTGGCCCTTCAGGACAATCACTTGCAGTGTGTCATCATGATTCACCGTGACAGGTATCCCGCCAGTGAGCAACGCTGCGATGGAGTTCGCCTTCGCATACCGGACCCGCACGACCTTGGTCACCGCGGCCTGCGAGAATGCCAGCTCAGGCAAGAGCATCAGAAGAATCAGTGCGGCTTTTCTCATTCGTTATTCACCTTTTCATTCGACTGCCACAGGATCACGACGTTCGGATCGGGAGTCGTCATTTTGATCATCACGGGCTGATCGGCGCGCGCGATGAGATCGACAGAGCGGATACCCGCGTCTCGATGCCGCGGAGGCGCTCTGTGCGAGATGGCCGTGCGCACCCGTGGCGCTTCCAAATGTGGAAATTCGGGCGGAACCAATCGCGCAACCGGCGGAGCGGGCTTAGGCACGGTGGTCGGCTTATTTTCAACTGCCGTGAAAATTAATGCGACAGCAGCCGCGGCGGCAGCAGCCCACCAGATCCAGCCTCTGTGCTGCCGCAGCTTCATACGGATGCCTTCGCGCACTTCGGACAATTCATCGGCGGAAGGATCGATCAGCGATGAGAAGACGAAGCTCTGCGTTTCCTGAAAGCCGGCAAGGGCTGCCCGGCAGAGCTCGCAGTCCTGTATATGAGCGGAAACTGCAATTGCTTCATGCGCTGCAAGGTCTCCGGCCGCATATAAAGCAATCTGTTCTTCGCGGATATGTTCCTTCATGTTCGTTTCCTCAGCCGGTCTGTGATGTAGCTCCTGATCTTTACCCGTCCGGTTGAAAGTTGGGATCGGACGGTCGCTTCCGATGAGGCGAGAATCCCGGCCACCTCGCTGGTTGAGCGCCCCTCCAGATCGCGCAGGACAATCACTTCACGTTCTCGCGCCGATAACTGCCCCAAGGCGGACAAGACCATCCGGTACTGCTGAGCCGCGGATGCAGATGTTTCGGGATCTGGCGATGGGTCCATCGAATCGTGCCCCG
>DATBHS010000214.1:0-8248 GCA_036557345.1 Bryobacteraceae bacterium | reverse complement strand
GTGACCTTGAGCGGGCTGGTTCTCGAGCGCGCCTACGATCCGAAGCGCATCTCCGAGCAGCAGATGCAGCAGATCCTTGGGCGCGTGTTCGATGTATTTATGCAAGCGTAAAGCGCGTCCACCTCAAATCGCTTGCGCCCTTCCCGTAAACCGGGTTCGGTCATGCCCGGTTCGCTGACCGCTGAGAGCTGAAGGCTGACCGCTTCTGGGTTAGATAAACTTTTCAATGGGTGTCAGATAGAACAGCCTTCGCGCTTTGCGGCGAGAGACGGTTGAGTCCGCCGCGGCGCACCGTGGCCGCGCTTCTCCTTGCTTATTTGTGTTTTGGCCCGGCGGATACTGCCGGCGAGCCGGTTCAATTCCAAAAGGACATTGCGCCCATTTTCCAGCAGTCCTGCGGTAAGTGCCATGCGGGCGATATGGTCATGGGCAAGCTGCGGCTCGATTCCGAGTCAGCGATCCTGCGCGGCGGAGCGTCTGGTCCCGTCATCGTGCCGGGCAAAAGCGGTGAAAGCCTGCTGGTCAAGCGCATCCTAGGCCTCACCGATGCCCCCAGAATGCCGATGGGTGGCGACCCGCTGGGTCCCGCACAGGTGCAACTTATCCGGAAGTGGATCGATCAGGGGGACATCCATCCGGAAACCAGTGCCGCGGCGGCGGCCAAGCAGGAGCAGGCATCATCGTCACCGCTGTTTGCGAAAGAGGTCCGGCCGATCCTTGCCGCACGCTGCTATGGATGCCACGGTCCCGATGTGCAGCAGAATGGGCTACGCCTTGACTCCTTAGCAGGCATTCTGAAGGGCAGCGAGTACGGAAAGGTAGTTGTTCCCGGGCACAGTGGCAACAGCCGGATCGTGCGCCGGTTGCTAGCGCAGGAGCGGCCGCAGATGCCTTACGGTGGGCCGCCGCTATCCAACGATCAGATTGCGACCATTCGCCGCTGGATTGACGCCGGCGCTCCAGGACCGGACGGCACGACTCCGATTGCTGCGGCAAAGCCCCCGAAGCACTGGGCCTACGTGAAGCCCTTAAGTCCGGCCGTTCCTACGGTGAAAGACGCCGCCTGGTGCCGGAATCCAATTGATCATTTCATTCTTCAGAAGCTCGAGAAGGAGGACTTAAAACCGTCTCCCGAGGCGGACAAAACGACTCTGATCCGGCGCGTATATCTCGATCTGACTGGCCTGCCGCCTTCGCCGCAGGAAGTGAACGCATTTGTCGCAGACCAAAGTCCGGATGCCTACGAGAAAGTGGTGGACCGTCTTCTTGCATCGCCGCACTACGGAGAACGTTGGGCGCGGCAATGGCTGGACCTAGCCCGCTACGCCGACAGCAATGGCTATGAGAAAGATAATCTACGGACCGCTTGGGAGTACCGTGATTGGGTCATTCGCGCGCTGAACGCGGATCTGTCGTTCCGAGACTTTACTATCGATCAAATCGCGGGCGATATGCTTCCGAACCCCACCACCGATCAGTTGATTGCGACCGGTTTTAACCGCAACTCGATGCTGAATCAGGAGGGCGGTATCGACATCAACGAGTATTACTGGTACAGCCTGGTGGATCGCGTGAACACAACCGCCTCGGTCTGGCTGGGGAGTACGCTCGGCTGTGCGCAGTGCCATAACCACAAGTTCGATCCGTTCACGCAGAAGGATTATTACCGTTTTCTTGCGTTCTTCAGTAACGCCGAACACCATCCGGCTGGAAACGACGATCACTGGATGGAAGAGCCCGCGTTGGAGCTACCCACCCCTGATCAGGAGAAGAAGAGCAAGGCGCTACGTGCCGAAATCGCTCGATTGCAGACCGTGCTGGATACTCAGACGCCGGAGCTCGATGCGGTGCAGGCCACATGGGAGCAGCAGATGCGCAAGGCGGAGGCCCCGTGGCAGGTTTTGCAGCCGGTACGCTCTGAATCCGCCGGCGGCGCGACAATGAAGTCGCTTCCGGACGGCTCGATCCTGGCAACCGGCGAAAATCCGAATTCGGATACGTACACGATCCAATCCAAGACACAGGCAACTTCGATCACGGGAATGCGGCTTGAAGTTCTGCCGGACAACAGCCTGCCGCATGGAGGACCGGGCCGCGATCCAAACGGCAACTTCTTTTTGAGCGATCTGAACGTCGACGTGGCTCCTGCCAATAACCCGGCAGCAAAGCAAACGGTCCGGTGGAAATCAGCGGAAGCGGACGAATCGCAGGACGGGTATTCCGTGATGAACGTGTTCCACAAGAAAGACGGACGGCTCGCGGGATGGGCTATCGATGAGACCGATTCCAAGCCCATTCCACGCCAGGCCGTCTTCATTCCAAAATCACCGTTTGGCTTTCCGAATGGAACCGCCGTAACCATTACGCTGAAGCATCAAATGCGCCATACATCGCGGAACATCGGCCGGTTCCGCATTTCCGTTACCACGACTCAGGACCCCATATTCATTGTTCAGATTCCCGCTACGCTGCGTCCGGTCCTGGATGTTCCCATAAACCGGCGTACCGCGGAGGATAAGGAGAAGCTCGCGGCTGCTTATCGTGGCGTTGCGCCCGCGCTCGAATCTACGCGCAAGGAACTTGAGGAACGGAAGAGTGACCTGAAAAAGCTGGGCATCGTGGCTGCCATGACGATGCGGGAGGAATCGGGGTTCGCGCGGCCGGCTGCTTACATTCGGGAACGCGGAACATTCACCAGCAAAGGCGAGTTGGTGTATGCCGACGTTCCAAGCGCGCTGAATCCTCTGCCGAAAGATGCGATGCCCAACCGGCTGGGGCTTGCCGAATGGCTGGTCAGTGACGATAATCCGCTCACTGCCCGCGTCACGGTCAATCATTTCTGGGAAGCGATTTTCGGGCATGGAATTGTCGAGACGAGCGAGGATTTCGGCACGCAGGGCGATCTGCCCTCTCACCCGGAGCTGCTGGATTGGCTGGCGACTGAGTTCATGCGCGACGGGTGGAGCATGAAGAAGATCCAGCGGCTGATGGTCACTTCTGCCACATACCGGCAAAGCTCGCGCGCCACTCCCGAACTCATTGCCAGGGATCCGTACAACAAGCTGTATGCGCGTGGCCCGAGGTTCCGAGTGGAAGCGGAGATGGTTCACGACATCGCTCTGACGGCGAGCGGCCTCTTAAGCAAGAAGATGTATGGACCCAGCGTCTTTCCGTATCAGCCAGCGGGCGTTTGGGACATTCCCTACAGCGATGATAAATGGGTTCAAAGCAAGGGCGAGGATCAGTACCGGCGGGCGATTTACACCTTCATCCGCCGTAGCGCGCCGTATCCGAGCCTGGTCACTTACGACGCGCCGAGCCGTGAATTCTGCACCATCCGGCGTGTCCGTACGAATACGCCGCTGCAGGCTCTGACAAGCTTGAACGATTCCTATTTCTTCGACGCTGCGCGCGCGATGGCAAAACGCATGACCGCGGAAGGCGGCGCGAGCGAGGCGGATCGGATCACGTACGGTTTCCGGCTGGCGGTGTCGCGTCGTCCCACCCCAAAAGAGTTGGACGATGTGCTGGCGTTTTACCGGCAACAGCTAGCGGAACGTCGCGGCCATGAAGGCCAGGAACTGGCTGCCTGGACCATGGTCGCGAACGTTTTGTTGAATATGGACGAGACAATCAGTAAGGAATAAGGCATGAAACCGCTGCTCTCTGACATCTCCTCTGAGATGCTCCGCGCGTCAACGCGCCGCCACTTTTTCCGCCAGTCCGGATTTGGCATTGGTGCCGGCGCCCTCACGGGGCTACTGAATGATTCCCTGTTCGCAAGTGAGACGCGCTCAACCGATACGAATCCGCTCGCGCCGAAGCCGCCGATGTTTCCGGCCAAAGCGAAAAGTATCATCTATCTCTTTATGGCCGGCGCTCCGTCGCAAGTGGATCTGCTCGATCCGAAACCGGCGCTGCAGAAATACGATGGCCAGAACGTACCTGCGGAGTTGATGAAGGGCGAGCGGTTCGCATTCATCAAAGGCACGCCGAAGCTGCTCGGCTCGCCGTATGAATTCAAGCGCTGCGGGCAATCGGGATGCGAGGTTTCAGAGCTACTGCCGCGTCTGCAGGGAATTGCGGACGACATCGCCATCATCCGATCGATGCACACCACGCAGTTCAATCACGCGCCGGCCCAGATTTATATGAACACAGGCTTCCAGATCATCGGACGTCCGAGCATGGGCTCCTGGATGACCTATGGATTGGGCAGCGAGTGCAAGGACCTGCCTGGCTTCGTCGTACTCATTTCGGGCGAGAATCAGCCGGACGGCGGGAAGGCTTGCTGGGGGAGCGGATTTCTGCCGACCGTATATCAGGGCGTCGAATTCCGCTCGCAGGGCGATCCGGTTCTCTTTCTGACAAACCCGGAAGGCGTTTCCGACAAAAGCCGCCGCGAATCCCTCGACCTGCTGAAGCGGCTGAACGAAATGCACCTCGCCAGTAATGGCGATCCCGAAATCCTTACGCGGATTGCCTCCTACGAAATGGCGTATCGGATGCAGTCAAGCGTCCCGGAACTGGTGGACATATCGAAAGAACCGGCCTCTATACACGAGCTGTACGGAACCGAGCCGGGCAAGAAATCGTTCGCGAACAATTGCCTGCTGGCCCGCAGGCTGGTCGAGCGTGGTGTCCGCTTCGTGCAGCTTTATCATCGCGGCTGGGACAATCATGGAACGTCCAGTCACGACGACATCGTCAACCGTCTTCCGAGCTTGTGCCGGGAGACGGATCGCGCGGCCGCGGCGCTGATTCACGATCTGAAGCAGCGCGGACTGCTGGATAGCACGATCGTCGTCTGGGGCGGCGAGTTTGGCCGTACACCGATGAACGAAGCGCGAAACAATTCCAAGTTTCTGGGCCGCGATCATCACCCGCGGGCGTTTACGATGTGGGTAGCCGGCGGCGGGTTCAAGCCCGGCATCACGATAGGCAACACCGACGAACTGGGGTACAACATTGCGGAAGATCCCGTGGATGTGCATGACCTGCACGCAACGATACTCAATCAAATGGGTATCGATCACACGAAGCTCACGTACCGCTTTCAAGGTCGCGATTTCCGTCTAACCGACGTGAGCGGCAACGTAGTCAAGCAGCTTCTGTCGTAGCCGAGGCTCGGTCAATAGCTTACTGAGCCGAGACCAGGGGTACCCTCTGGGCCGGGCAGTCTTCAGGACTTAATGTTCCTCCCCAACCGCGAATTGCGCAAGCTTCTGCCGGATGGATTGCGGAGCGTCGGCAATCACTTCACAATATTCGTGCCCGTAGTGCCTGGAGAGAATGGCGGCCCGGTCATGCAGCAGATGCAGTGCGCGGCCTTCGCTGAGCGGTAACCGGAACCTCTGCCTGGCTACCGGGTCCTGCGTAAGCTGTTCGTCTATGATCGCCAGAAGGGTCTCGATTCCTGCGCCCGTTTGAGCCGAGACGAGGGCCGCCGGTGTCGCATTTTGCCTGGCCGTCTCGCCAAGGAGCCGGTGGGTCAGCGTGGGGAGGTCCTGCAGGCGATCGGCTTCTGAGAGACGATCGGCCTTGTTCAGCACGAGAATCTGGGGCGTTGTCTCCGCCTTGATTTCAGCGAGCACCTTCATCACGTGCGTAGCTTGTTCGGCACCAGAAGGAGAAGCAACATCGACCACGTGTAGCAACAGCGCGGCTGCCGTAACCTCTTCCAGCGTGGCGCGGAAGGCCTCTACCAGCGTAGTCGGCAAATTGCGAATGAATCCCACCGTGTCGCTCAAAAGAACGCGCCGCTGGGAGGGAAGGCGGATCTGGCGCACGATGGGATCAAGCGTGGCAAACATCCTTGCGTCGGCCAGTACCCCCGCCCGGGTGAGCCGGTTGAACAGGGTGGACTTGCCGGCGTTCGTATATCCAACCAGGCTGATGGTCGAAAGTGGGACGGCTTGGCGCTGGGAGCGCTGTACGCCGCGGGTTGCGCGGACACGCTCAATTTCGCTCTTGAGTTTCGCAATCCTTTGGCCGATGCGGCGCCGGTCGGTTTCGAGCTGTGTCTCACCAGGCCCGCGTGTTCCGATTCCGCCGCCTAACCTCGACATCTGGTTTCCTCTGCCGGCGAGCCGGGGAAGAAGATAGTTCAGCTGCGCCAGTTCAACTTGCAATTGCCCTTCGCGGGTGCGGGCGCGCCGGGCGAAGATGTCCAGAATGAGCTGCGTCCGGTCGAGCGTCTTTGACTGCAGTCGCCGTTCCAGGTTGCGCAACTGCGTCGGTGTGAGCTCGTGATCGAAAATGACCGTATCGATGCGGTCCGCGCCAATCCGGTCCCGGATCTCATCCACTTTCCCCGAGCCGAGCAGCGTAGCCGGGTCGATGGCAGGACGCGCCTGAACGACACGGTCGACAACAATAGCCCCGGCGCTCTCCGCCAACGTCGCTAGCTCATCAAGCGATTCTCCGGTTCCTATCCCGGCGCCAGCCGCGGATGGCTTGGTGTACTGAGCACCGGTGAGCTCGATGCCAACAATCAGCGTTCGCTCTTCAGCCCCCTGCACACGTGGCATGTTGCTGAGTCGCTAGTGTTCGCCTTCCAAAGATTCGGAGGGCAGAGGGCTGCCAGGCGTGGTTCCACCCGCGCTGCTGTGGGCGGCTACAGAATGGAGCGGCTTGGAAACCACCACCGTGGAGATCGCGTGCTTGAAAATGAGCTGCTCCTGGTTGTTGGTCTCCAGAATCACTGAATACTTATCGAAACTCTTAATTCTCCCCGACAGTTTAACGCCACTCATCAAGTAGATGGTAAGGAAGGTCTTTTCTTTCCTGGCGTTGTTAAGAAAGGCCTCTTGAATGTTTTGCGCAAGCTTTTCCACCGATTGTTTCCTTTGTTTCGCAGCGCTGTTACGCGGATATGACCATATCTATACTACTGGATTTACGTTGAAAAAACGCTGCTTCGCGACTGGTTAGCTAAGCCACACCCCCGGCGGCTACCGATGTAACCGAGCTTTCAGGTTCGGTTACGCCGCCATTCCTCCTGGGTCGATTCAGCGCGGACAACTGGTCCGCTTTGGACTAGATAATTTGAAAAGCTTACTTCCTTCCTGGAAACTGGGCGGTGGGGACGCATAGCGGTCTCATGGCCAGAGGGAAAGTTCTAATCTTGTTCGGCCCACCCGGCTCAGGTAAAGGGACGCAGGGAGCGCGGCTCTCCACGGCTCTGGGCATCCCGGCCATTTCAACTGGCGAGATCCTGAGGCGTGAATGCCAGTCTGGCTCCGTGCTTGGCCAGGCCGCCGCGGCTATGCTCTCTTCGGGGCAACTGGTGAGCGATGCGTTAATGAGCGAAGTGATTGTCCGGCGCCTTCAGGAGGCCGATTGCGCATCCGGTTGTATTTTGGACGGATATCCGCGGACCGTTTCGCAGGCCCGGTCCCTGGACGAGCTGCTGGTGAGCCTGGATATGGCGGAGCCTACGGTTCTCGATTTTGCTGTATCGGATCGCGAGGTCATCGCGCGATTGGGACGCCGGCGGCAGTGCGCACGTTGCGGGCGCATCGTCAGCATCGAGCCGGACGCCATACACTTAGTTTGCGAAGTGGACGGTGCCCCGCTGATCAGGCGGGCGGATGACCATGCCGGCGCGATCACCGAGCGCTTGCGGTTGTACCAACAAAATGCCGCTGAACTCGCACGGTACTACCGTAAACGACGCTACCACCGGATCCGGGCAGACCGCTCTCCGGATGCTGTCTCTCATCAGATCTTTTCGTTCCTCAAACTGAACTGGACCGCGCCTGTCGCCCGGCCTCACACGGCATTCGCCACTTGAGTTGCCTTCTAAGCCGCCGCCCGTTCCGGAACATTGCGCGATACTGAGCACTGGCGGTCTCAGGCATGCCTGTGCTTCAAAGATTGGTGATCGTCGCCGGAATTACGTGGGCCGCGTCCGGCGTCGCGCATGACATTATCACGACCAACCTCACCTACACCCGCGATATCTCGCGCATTCTGGCGAGGCGCTGTGTTGCCTGCCATGGCGAGGCCGCGAGCATTCCCCTTACCCGTTACGAAGAGGTCCGGCCCTGGGCTGTCGCTATTAAAGAGCAGGTCCTCTCCAGGGCGATGCCACCGTGGGGCGCGGTAAAAGGTTTCGGAGACCTGGAGCCGGATCACGCCCTATCGCAGGAAGAGATCATGATCATTGCCGCCTGGGTGATTGGAGGAGCGCCTCAGGGCGATCCGGCCCTGGCGCCAAAGACCGGTCCGCAGAAGGCCGCCGCGA
>DATBHS010000213.1:0-66910 GCA_036557345.1 Bryobacteraceae bacterium | reverse complement strand
GTGACGCCATTGGTTGCCAGTATGGGCAGCTTCATGCTACGTGCAAGATCGATTACCGCCTGGTTGCGCATCTCTTGATCGCGGCGATAATGCCGTTGAACTTCGACAAACACGTTCTTTGTTCCGAAAATGCTCGTTAGCTTTTCAAGCGTGGTTTGTGCCTGGCCTGCCGCTGCCGGTCCCTCGAATTTCCGGAACACTTCCGCAAGCGGTCCTTCCTCGCCACCCGTCAAGCAAACCAATCCCGCAGCGTATTCGGAGAAATCTTCTTCCGTGGCGAAAGGAAATTCCGGTTTCCCTGATTTCCCCTCCCGCAGCTTTGTGCGAGTGATCAGTCGGCAAAGATTTTGATATCCTCGCCGGTTTTCAGCCAACAGCGTGTAACGGCCGTCCCTGATGGAATTGACTTCTGCGCCAATCAGCGCTTTAATTCCTAATTTATTTGCCGCTAAATGAAATCGAGGTGCGCCGTATACACCATGTGTATCCGTAATCGCCATTGCGTGCTGCCCGAGTTCCGCACAGCGGAATGCAAGGTCTTCCGGTAATGAGGCGCCTTCCAGGAACGAGAATGCAGACCGGGCATGCAATTCGATATATCCAGACGCCACTACAACAGTATAGGCGAAAAAAAGGAGAATATGCCCTAACGATTTGAAGTTTCGGCTTGATGACTCTCTTCTTCAAACGGCGCATCGTTATCCGGGTTCAGCAAACGAAGCTGCAAAATCGCTTGCGACAAGCTCGTCACGACGTGTTCGGCACATTCTGTTCCGAGGCGCTCTTGCGGGTCAGCCTCTTCCGTTCGTAATCCCCACAGCCCGATCACCAATTTGACGGCGGATAATTTTTGGCGCACACGGCGGCAGATGGAACGAGCGTGGCTCACCGCATACGGCGGCACCACCGATACAAAGACAATGGCGGGCTTTTCACGCATCACTACGGCGAGCATGTCTTTCATAAAGCCCGCAGGAATTGCCCTCGCTTCGTATCCCGCTTGTCGCAGTACCTGGGAAAGCATGAATCCGGCGAGTTCGTCCGCCTCATCGCGCGCAGGAACGCAAAGAATCGGCAAGCGGCTATGCCGCGGCTCCTCCTGCTCGGTCGGCACTTCTTCGGGCAGATCTTCAATAATTTCTCGCGAAACCTGGTAAATGAACTTCTCGCGTTCCTCGTCGAGCGTGCCGCTATGACGGTCGTTTTCAATTAACGAAAGCGCCGGAATCAGCACCGAGTCATAGAGCTCGACCAGCGGTTTCGTTTTCAAACTGTCCAATAAGACATCGCGCGCTTCGTCTTCATTCCGTGCCAGCAGCCGCTGATAATAGCTGGCCTCGGGAGCGAGCGCCGGCTCATCCCCAAACAGAATGTACAGAAATTCCAGTTGTGGAATGTGCCTGCCCAGTACCACCAGGCAGACTGTCAGAGGCGTTGCGACAATCAGCCCGATAGGGCCCCACAGCACGGTCCAGAATGCTGCTGACAGCAGGATTGCCAGTGACGAGATTCCCGAGCGCGCAGCATAAACCCACGGCTCGAGGACGCTCGCGATGCCGAGTTCTACGCCTGCCCAGAGTGCCAGAGTCAAAAGTGGCCGCTTCCAGCCTTCCTGCACAGCGAGCGCCAGTACGAAAGGGCATATGCCGGCGGTCAGCGTCCCGACATAAGGAATGAACCGCAATACGGTAGCCGCTGCGCCCCAAAACAGTGGATAGGGGACGCCCAGAAAGAACAGCCCAGTTCCCAATAGCAGCCCAAACGCGCTGTTGATCAAAAATTGTGCCAGCAAGTAACGGCTGACGCGCTGTCCGGCATCGTTCATGGTTTCGGTTACGATGTTGATCCGGCTCCGGCCAAAGAGTCGGAAGATACGATCGCGAAGGTCCCTGCGGCGCAGCAGCATGAATAACGTGAGCACTGCGATAGCAAAGATCGCAGCACCCAGATGCGCCAGCGATGAAGTATTGACAAACGCAAAGGGTCCGATAGGCTCTTTAGGCTTGACGATTCGTACCGGAACCGGTTCGGCGGGTGCCTGCGTCGCTTTCGACTGACGCAGGGCGCTTGATTCCGGATGTCTCTTCTTCTCGGGTGTCGAGCCGCTGACGCTCAGTTCCTCTGTCATGGTTTGCAGGCTCGAGAACGCCCTGGACAGCTTCGACGATGTTATTGGATTGCGGATCTTCTCAACTTTGCGATGGATATTCGCCTGGTATTCGGGCAGTTTTTCCAAAATGCCTGAAAACTGCTGGGCTCCCGTCCAGAGCAGCGCACCCGCTCCTGCATACGTAACTGCCAGCACTATGAATACCGACCCTATTCGTCCCAGCCTCAGGCGTTCCAGCCACAATACCGATGGAGCGAGGAGAAATGTGATCAGCAGCGTCAACGTGAACGGGATCAACACCTCTCGCCCGAAATACAGGCATGCGATAACCGCAAGGGCGGTCAGGATGAACTGAGAAGGCTGCACTTTCGATTGCCGATTTGGTGATTTCAGAGTTGCGCTCCCAAACTATAGAAATCCTTTGCCTGCTAATTGTGACTAAACTCTAAGCCGGCACCCCGAGACTCTCCCCGTCCGCAACCTTCGTGCATCTCGGGAGCGCTAATCTAGTCTTCGGTATTTTTATGCAGAAGGGAGACGTATATGACCGGCTGTACCCGAAGTAAACTTCTCAAGTCATTTGCGGGATTGCTTCTCATTCCGCTCGCCCTCGCTACAGGTTTTGCTCAGGATCTGTCTTCCTCGGCTACGAATAGTGTTTCTTACGGCTCATCGCAAAGTGTGTGGAGCACCAGCGCGGTTCCTGCCAATAACTACGGACCGTATATTCCCTCCGAAATGGGCATGCAATTCGAAGTCAGTCAAGCCGGGCAGATTCAAGGTATGCGTTTCTACAAGAATTCTCAAAACACCGGAACTCATGTCGGCCATTTATGGACTTCTTCGGGCAGCCTCTTGGCAAGTGTGACTTTTACTAATGAATCGCCTTCCGGCTGGCAGACCGCGATGTTCTCTTCACCTGTTGTTGTCCGGCCGAATCAAATCTATGTAGTTTCCTATTATTCGCCGACGGGAGCCTTTTCGACTAACTTGAACTTTTTCAGGAACTCCTATACGAGCGGTTCCATCACCGCGCTGTCTTCCTTGCAGGCAGGCGGGAATGGTGTGTACACGTTTCGTCCGCTGGGCTCGTTTCCAAACCAGACATACGAATCTGCGAATTATTGGGTAGATATTATCTTCGCTCCCCAAATCTCTTCGGGTCCTCTGTCTATCTGGAGTAACCGAACGGTTCCGGCTAATACGTACGGCCCCTATCGTCCGGCGGAAATGGGCGAACGGTTTCAGGTGAGTCAAGCCGGTCAGATTCAAGGAATCCGTTTTTATAAAGGATTTCAGAATACCGGAACGCATACCGGGCATCTTTGGGACGCTCGGGGCAACCTGCTCGCCAGCATTACCTTCACGAACGAATCGGCATCGGGCTGGCAATCGGCGAACTTCCCCCAGCCTGTCACTGTTCAGGCCAACACCACTTATACGGTCTCTTACTATTCGCCGACCGGCGCCTTCTCTGTTGATCTCAATTACCTGAATAATTCGTACACGAGCGGGCCTATCACACTACTTTCCTCCTCACGCGCCGGCGGAAACGGAGTCTACAGTTACAACGGTCCGGGCTCGTTCCCAACTCAAACCTATCAGGCAGCCAATTATTGGGTAGACGTTTTGTTCCTTCCGTCAACCGGGACTACGCCGCCGCCACCTCCTCCGCCTCCGCCGCCCGGATGTACGTCACAGTACACGTACCCCAATACCAGCCACACTCCCTCGCCCGCGCCGGCTTGCCCGCCGCCTTTACCGCCGAATCCGAATCCTTCCGGTTCCAACATCCAGGACTACGGACCCATCCACGCTTGTATGCTGATCGCGGACGGCGTCCGTTACCAGGCAATACAAGTTACCGGTGTTTCCGGGCAGCAAGCACTCAATGGCGTTCTGTATTTTGGGCCGGGCTGCAGCGCAAACCAATTTGCCGATCAGATTTTCTTCGGGCAGCCTGAGCCGTTCTTCGGAACGATGATATTTTGGTTCCTCCATTTCTGGGATGAACCCGCGACATCGGCCATTTGGACGGTTGGAAATCTGACGACGCCATGCATCGATTACAGTAAGGTGCCCGACTGCCAGTGAGCTTCAAATAAACCCCGGCCGCCCCGTAGGCGGCCATTTGCGCTTCGGTAAGAAAATAGCAGTGAATGCGTTATTTTGCACTCGCAACCGACTATGATGGAACGCTCGCGGAAGAGGGAACAGTTCATCCCGACACGTTGAAGATGCTGGTCCGCCTGCGGGATTCAGGCCGGCAGCTCATCCTGGTCACGGGAAGATTGCTGCCGGATCTGAAGTCCGTCTTTCCGGACTACGAAGTATTTGGAAAGATCGTTGCCGAAAACGGCGCAGTTCTATACAACACGGCAACCAGGGCAGAGACCATGCTCTGTGAAGCGCCGCCGGACGAGTTCGCGACGACCCTGCGTCGCAAGGGAGTGGAGCCACTCGAGCTTGGCCGCGTCATTGTCGCGACCCTCGACAGCCATAAGCAGACAGTCCTGCAAACGATTGAAGAGCTCGGTCTGGAGCTGCAGATCATCTTTAACAAGGGCGCGGCTATGGTGCTGCCCTCAGGAACCAACAAGGCTACTGGCCTCCAGGCGGCATTGAGGCGGTTGGGACTGTCTGTGCATAATACGGTCGGCGTGGGCGACGCAGAGAACGACCACGCCTTCCTGAAAGTGTGTGAGCGGTCGGTGGCCGTCGCCAACGCGCTTTCTGCCTTAAAGGTCAAGGCGGATCTGGTGACGGCAGGCGAATCCGGGAAGGGCGTTTCCGAGCTGATTGGACGCATGCTGGAAGACGATCTGGAAAGTGTGCGTGCCCGAGATGAGCGTGACAGCCTGGTGCTAGGAGTGGTGGAGGCTCGCCCGCGCCGGATGCCAGCGTACGGAGCGAGCCTGCTGATATCGTCAACTTCCAAAGCAGAGCGCCCGCCGGTGGCCGCCAATCTGATGGGGCAACTGGCAGAGGCGGGTTATCAGTTCCTGGCCTTTGACCCGCGCGGAGATTACGAGACCTTCGATGGGGCGGTGATCATGGGCGACCGGAAGCGTGCTCCGGCGATGGATGAAGTGCTGAAGGCGCTGGCGAGTACGGGCCAGAATCTGATCGTGAATCTGCTCGGCATACCTCCACAGAAGCGCCCTATGTTCTTCGAAGGCCTGGTGCCACGCTTACGAGAGATGCGCCTTCGAACGGGCCGGCCGCACTGGATCATTCTCGATGAGGTTCGCCACCTGATGCCCGTAATGCAACGCGCAATTGAGGATGGCCCGGTAAGAGGGCTTACCGGAGCCGTGCTGATTACCATGCAGCCGGACGAGCTGCCGCCGGGTGTACTGTGCTCGCTCGATACGATTGTTGCGACCGGCGCGGGCCAGGAGGAGAGCGTAAGAAAGTTTTGCACCGCCTGCAATCAGCTCTGCCCTCCCTTTACGGCGACCAAGCCGCAGCCGGGAGAGGCGCTATTGTGGTCGAGAAAGGAGGGAGGCTCTCCCTTGCTTCTCCGCTTGCGAGGCGATCACTGAATTTACATTTGCCTTTCAACCTCTCATGGAACTTTAATCGCCGGCGTCATCTCGCGCGGGATGAAGGTTCACGGGCAGGCAATGTGCATACCTGTCGAAATCCGGATCGATGGTGAAAATACTCATGCCGCGCCGGTGAGCCACAGCACAAATCAGCATATCCGTTGCTGTGGCCGCGATGCCCTTCACCCTGCAGGCATTGCTCGCCCTCGCCGCCGCTTCGTGATCCTCGGTTCCGACTGGCTCATCGGAGAACGCCCGGAGCGTTTTACGTAGGTTTTCGAACTGGGTGCTGCTCTTGATTCCGGATAAGAGTTCCTGGCGGATCAGGCCAATGATGCCGGCGCGCCCCTCTTGTACAAGCTCAGTGAGCCTACCGACCAGCAGGTTTTCGCGCGCATTGAGGTCGCACTGCCGGCGCCGCAGAGCGAGCGACCAGACGGACGTGTCGACCAGTACCCTCATCGCGGTTTCGATCTACGCTCGCGTTTGTAATCGTAACGTTCGTCATAATCGATCGCGCCGAACAGAGACAGGATCCGCTGCTGCTTGCGTCTCCGGATGTATTCGTCAAGAGCCGCATTCACGGCATCCTTCTTGGTCCGGTGACGTCCCAGTCGTTTCGCCTCATTCACCAAACCATCATCGATGGCAAGATTTGTAGGCATAGTAGTAACCCCTACGATTGTTACACAGAATAATGTGTAAGACGAAGTGCATGTAAAGCTCATCACAAGCCCATTGAGGCTTCTGGTCCGACCATTGAGTTTCGACCGTAACTATTTCGTGGCGATTTGCGAATTACGATATAGATATGCGGCGGAGAACATTTCTCAAAGAGAGTTTCAGGATCCCTGCGGGTATTGGACTCACGCTCGCTAGCGGTTTGGCCACCTCGGCATCCGGCCGTACCAAGGCGCCCAAGCCGCTGAAGATCGTCGAGTTTACAGACGCGGGTCAGCGAAAAGGAATCATCGAAGTGGAGAAGGTTCAGAAATCGGACGCGGAATGGCGTCAACAGCTCACTCCGGAGCAGTATGAAGTCACACGGCATGGTGGCACCGAGCGTGCCTTTACGGGCAAGTACTGGAATAATCACGAACACGGGATTTACCGCTGCGTCTGCTGTGGTAATGCCCTGTTTTCGTCTGATACGAAGTTCGAGTCTGGCACCGGCTGGCCCAGTTTCTGGGAACCGATCGCGAAGGAAAACGTGGAGAACCGGATCGACGGCACTTTGGGCATGGTGCGCACCGAGGTCCGGTGCTCAAAATGCGACGCTCACCTCGGGCACGTCTTCGATGACGGTCCTAAGCCCACAGGTCTTCGCTATTGCATGAACTCTGCATCTCTCGACTTCGTGAAAAGCTAGACCGTACCGCCGACTTGGACCGCACCGTAACCGGTACCATCCATCTTTGCGAGATGTCGCCCTCTCGCTTCCTTGCAGAGCCTCGCAAGTTCGTAGTCTATTTGCCCCCGGATTATCACCGGGCAAAACGTCGTTATCCCGTTTTGTACCTTCATGACGGACAGAACTTGTTCGATTCGGCTACTGCATTCCAGGGCAATGACTGGGGACTCGGCGTGTTGGCGGACGAATTGATTCGGCGTACGCAGATAGCTCCGCTGATTATCGTCGGAGTCTACAACAGCGGCGAGAAGCGACTGGCCGAGTACACCCACGTGCGTGACCGCGCAGGCCGCGGCGGCCGCGCGAGCGGCTACGGACGCTTTCTGGTGGAAGATCTCAAGCCGCTCATCGATAAGCAATACCGGACGCTGCCGGAAGCGGCCAACACGGGCCTTGGTGGCTCCTCTCTGGGTGGTCTCGTGACGCTCTATCTGGGCCTCAAGTACACAGGCGTCTTCGGCCGCTTGATTGTCATGTCGCCGTCGGTGTGGTGGGCGAACCGTGCCATCCTCAAACGCGTCTGGGGTCTTCGCAGGAAATCGGATCAAAAGATCTGGCTTGATGTCGGCACTGCGGAAGATCGGAATCCACAGCCAATAGTCGATAACGTAATGCAACTTCGCGATGCTCTGATGACTAAAGGCTGGCAGCTTGGGAAGGATCTCGCCTTCCGATGCGAAGAAGGCGCCGGACATAGCGAAAAATTCTGGGGCCGCCGCATGCGTGATGCCCTCCCATTTCTATTCCCGCCTGGTTGACCCAACGACTCAATTGGGGCGAACTTAGCCGGAATTATTTCCGTTAGCATAGATGGATGCGCGCTCAGCCGGAAGGGCTGCGTTGCGCGCCACAACACTATGGCTTTTTGCACCAACTGCGGTACTCAGCTGGGAGACACTGCGAAGTTTTGCCTGAATTGCGGTCAGCCGATCGGAAACAGCGCTGCTGGGTCCTACTACCCTCCGGCGCCGCCGGTCGCGCCGCTCAAGTACGATATCGAGGGCCACAACCTGCAGATCGCACGCGTGCATCTGCAACCTGGCCAGGAGATCTATGCCGAAGCGGGGAAGATGATTTACAAGTCTGCCAGCGTTGACTGGGCTACGCGCATGACCGGCCAGTCTCTCGGCGACAAGATTATCGGCGCGATTAAGCGCAAGTTGATGGGAGAGTCGTTGTTCTTCACCCACTTCCACGCCACGGCGGGTGAGGGGGAGGTAGGATTTGCCGGGCACTATCCCGGAAAGATTCAGGTCTTCGAACTCGCGCCCGGACAAACCATCATGGTGCAGCGCGATGGATTCTTATTCGCTCAGAGTACGGTGAATCTCGACATCGCCATGGTACGGCGTCTCGGTGCGGGTCTTTTGGGAGGCGAGGGTTTTATTCTCCAGAAACTCACTGGCCCTGGGGCCGTTTTCGTCCATGCGGGCGGCGATCACGTGGACTTTACGCTCGCGCCTGGAGAGACCTTGCAGGTCCAAACCGGGCACCTCGTCGCTTTCGAACCGAGTGTGAACTACGACATTCAGATGGTTGGCAGCATCCGTACCGCGATCTTCGGCGGCGAGGGTCTTTTCCTCACGACACTGACGGGTCCCGGACGGGTCATTTTGCAAAGCATGACTCTCGAACGATTGCGTCACGAACTTTCACCCGCCGAGCACCGCCACAGCGGCGACGAGCAGAACCCACTGAGAGCGATCGCCAGCGGCAACCTGGGGAGCTTCTTCTCGACAGACGACTAACGGCCCTGAGTGGCCATTCCGCGAACGGCTTCAGCAATGCTCTGCCGGAACTTCGGCCACGTAAACTCTTCGGCCCGCGCTCGGGCGGCCAGACCCATTTGGGCCCGTTGTGCCGGGTTTTTCAGGAAATGCTCTATGCACGTGACCAGTCCGGCGACGTCGTGCGGTTCGACAACGAACCCCTCGCAGCCATCCGAGATCAGGTCCGGGGCCGCGGTACACGTCGTAGCGATCACGGGAAGACCGCAGGCCATTGCTTCCAGCAACACGTGCCCGAAGCCCTCGGCCAGTGAAGGGAAAACAAAAACATCGGACGACTGAAATTCGTGCAGCAAATCTTCTGCAGTGACGAATGCACGCAGGCGGATGCGTCCTCGTGCGCGTCGAACCATCGATGCATCGTCAACCAGGCGTCCGCAAATTGTCAACTCGACCGAGCCCGCAGGAAGCGACTCAAGCGCATCGACGAGGTATGTGAGACCCTTGCGCTGGCTCAGCGTGCCCACAAACAACAGGCGAAGGGGCCGGTTAAGTGGCTCGTTTATGCCAAAGGGTTTGAACCAGTCCAAATCCGTTCCGTAGGGGATGACATGTATGCGTTCGGCTGTTGCGCCGTTCTCGATCAAAGTCCTCTTTGTGAACGACGATGCGGCAATCCAGTAATCGGGCATACTGGATTCCTCGACAAGTGTCTGGAAATCGGGTTCAGGAAGAGCAAGCTCCCATTCCTTATCAAGCGAACGGGCGCATTCGGGAACGAGTTCGCGCTCTCGCTGTAAGATGGCGCGAACGCTCATGGGATGCGGATGCAATTGAAACAAGATGCGCGGCCGGTCTCGCCTGAAATGGGAAAAAGCGCTGTGCGCGTAATAGCTATAGCTCAAGAGCGCGGCATCATGGGTGTTTGCGACTTCAGCCGCCTGCTTCCCTAGCTGCCGGTCGCAGAACCGCATCGCAGAGCGGCGCAGCCGGAAAGGCATCCCGCGAACATCGCAAGCCAGCGCCAGTGCTCCGCTTGCCCAGCACGACCGGACAGCGCGGCCCGGCAGGAGTTCTGCGTTGCGGTTCAACAGCTTCCTAAATAAAGACGCCGGCAAAGCTCGCCCAAAGGCGCCGGCCCACTTCCGGTCAGCCGGCCAATATAGATCCGTAACCAGCGATTGCAGAATACCGGCTTCATTGAGGGCGCACGCTACCTGATAGCCGTCACGCGCGCCTCGATGTACAGCGACTACTTTAGTTCCGCCCGATGCAGAAATACGATACATTCCCCGTCACAGCAGTTGAAAAATTAACTGTAAACGAGCCGGCACCGCTATAGCTTATCCAGTATCGGTTCCCCGCGCCCGGATCGAACTGCGGTGTAACGGTGCATTCCGGGTGCGTATTGTAAGTCCCGGTGAAGTTGTAGCTGGTAGTTTGTGCCGAAGACAGGCTGAGTTCGCCCGTCAAATCCGTGTTCGCGGCGGTGCCGCTCAGCAATCTGCCGGCGTTCACCTGCACGTTGTTGCCGGGATCGTTTACGCCATGGTAGTTCAACTGCAGGAGTGTCTGCTCGTTCTGGGTCCAGGGGCCGGGGCTGAACCCAAGGTTAAGTTGTGAGCCATTCCTTTCGAAGTAGGCATACGAACCGTTAGGCGCGCCGGTGTTGTCCCAGATCGCGAGCCGGTTCGGAGAATACGCCCCAATCTGCTGGATCCAGAGCTCGTTCCCGGCTGCGGGCCGCTCACCCAGGTACGGCCAACCGGACTGAGAAAAGAACTCGCCATGCGTATAGAACGGCCAAAGCGCCTTTCCGGCCGGAGTCTGGTACCAATCATTCGTTGTAAGGCCGTCCGCTAGCCCAAATACTCGCGTAGTTGCGAATGATCCGCCATACGTGCTGCCGGACTGATCAAAGTAAGCTCCCGTCATCGTGAACTGGTAAGAATTTGTATCCATCATGCGAACCAGATATTGATTCGTCGGGTCGGAAGCTGCCGGATTGCCGATCCGGCTTCCGTTAATGCCCTCCAGAATCAGCGATTGCACCGATGCGAAATCGATACATGTCTGGGCCGATTCGCAGTGCGTCGTCTTCATCACGCCGTTCTGAACGCCATTCAGGAAGATTGCGTGGCCGTAAGTCGTCGGATCGCCAAAGGTGATATTTCGGTAGTTACCGTTCAGCGGCGTCGATTGATTCTCGACAAAAACGTGATCCGTGTTCAGAGTGCCGAATCCTGGCGACGAGGGGTTGTGGATCCAGGAGTATGTGCTGCTCGAACTATTAATAATCCAGACAGTATCCATTCGCAGATCACCCCCGGCATCGCCCGTATACAAGGCCGGCCCGAAAGAATTGATGATGACTACATGTTTTAGAAAGCAACCAATAAACGCACCCCGGAAGTCAACGAGCGCCTGGCCTTGCAGTTCCTCGGTCTGATTTGCGCCGTTGCCGTCGAAGACGATATTCTCGATATCCATGAATTCGTTGCCTCCGCCTTGAAGACTCGTATAGGTGGCGAGTACCGGAACATTTCGACCTGGAGATAAACGAAGGACAACGCCTGCCTGTGGATCTCCCGGATTCGGGTTATTGGCGGACGCGCCGTACATGTAATCGCCGGCTTGGAGCGTGAGGGTCCTGGAAATCAGATAGCAGCCTCCGGGTGGGACCGGAAAGTAAATGAAGCGGTGTGTGTTCAAGGCGCTTTGCACCGCGTTCGTGTCATCCGTTACGCAATCGCCTTTGGCGGAATACGGAGCTGCCATGACATTGATGAACGGCAGATTGTTGATTTGCGTGTTGAAATCGGTGCGCGTTTGCGCCGCACAAATCAGCGGTAAAAGAAAAACAAAGGGGCGGAGTAGTGATTTCATTTTGGCGTCGGAGATCCGGCTTTTCGATTGATTAAGCGGCTCCGATGCGTTGATATGTGCATTCCGGAGCTACTCGCCTAAAGCATGCTCTGGAGTCCCGGCGCGGAAGCGGGAAATTCAACTGTAAATTGCTGATTCCGCTATTAAACTAAAATTCGGCCGATTTGTGATGATCCCTTACCTGGCGTCAGCGATGATTGCGTCCGTCGCTTTTTCGCTGATCATGTATACGGCCGAGACAATGAAATACCCGGGGATGCGTGGAAACACGGAAGCATCCACCACGCGAAGGCCTTGTGTTCCCCGGACGCGAAAACGGCTATCCAGCACCGCTGAGGAGTCTTGATCGGCGCCGATCTTGTTCGTGCACGAGGCGTGATGGCCCCATGCTTCATTCTGAACGAATTCGCGAACCTGATCATCGCTTTGATACTCCGGACCCGGGACAAGCTCTTGCGAGATGAGGCCGGCGTTTTTGAGGCGGTCGTTTATGGCACGAACAAATTTGACGCCGTTAACAACAGCTTCAAGATCCTTACCCGAAGAATCATTTCCTTCACTGAAATAGCGAAATTCTATTTTTGGAGTGTCCCATGGGTTCGCCGAGCGCAATGTGACGTGCCCTGCCGTGTTGTTGGTGTGTGCCTTTAAAATCGCCCACGTGAACCGGTCTCTGAATTGTTCGAATTCGGCCGAGTAGCCGGGTTTATATCCTCTGAAAAATCCCGGAAGGCCGAAGATATACAGATCAGGATCGGCGCGCTCCAAAGTCGAGCGCTTTATGATCCCGATGAGCGCACCGTTCGATGTATAGATCCCCTTGCCTTCCTTCCACTGGTCGAAGCAAGCGTCCGGCACACCGGGTTGAGGTAATTGAAACGTTGCGCCCTTCAGCAGCGCGAAGTTCCACGTGTAATCCGACACGACGCCAATTTCGTAACGGTCCTGGAGGTTCTGACCCACTCCAGAAAGGCTGACCACGACGGGAATGCCCCATCGATTCAGCTCGGATGCGGGCCCGATGCCGGACAGCTTTAACAACTGCGGACTGTTGAACGCCCCCGCCGATAGGATTACCTCGTGGCGCGCGCGTACTTGTCGCCGCGGCGCAGAACCCGGATTCACGAGCTGCCTGGGGTCGGCCTCGTAGAGGTGGCGTCCTTCGAGGTACTCGACTCCAATTGCCCGTGTTCCTTCGAAGAGTACTCTCGCTGCAAGTGTGCCAGTCAAAATCGTCAGCTTGCCGGGACACGCCTTTTGGACTCGCAGCAGGTACTCGCGCGGGCCGGCGCGTTTGCCATTTTCAACCGCGAGCGGCGTGAACGCGATGCCTTCAGGACTCCTCGTTTCATTTCGAGAATCGTTCGGATCGAAGCGTGTTCCCAGCCGCACCAGCGGGTCCCCGGCATGGCCGGTGAGCGCTGCCCGGACGGATTCGAGCAGAAGCGCGAGCAGGGCGGGGTCCTTCAGGACCGCGGCCGGATCTGCTTCGCACGTCGGCAGCCAGCCCGAGAACCCATGACCGTGAGACCAGTCCTTCCAATCCTTATCGCCGGCGAAAAGTCCGCTAATAGACGACAGCACACCTTCGGCAACTCCTTTCGGCGAATTCGGGTTTGGAACATACTTACAGTTCTCGATTCGCGTAAAGTATTGGCGCATGTTATCCGCGCGCCAGCTTTTGTCGCCCGTGATCGACGCGATGTGATCCCAGTCGCTCGCCTGCGGCAGCACAGTAATCATGGCGTTGTGCGCCGTGCAGCCGCCCAGCGTGCCGGCTCGCGGATACCAGACTCCATCCTTCTCCGCCACAAACTTCGAGTCTTTCTTTTGTTTGTCCAGGTCCGAATAATGCCGCACGAAGTAGTTCCACGCGCATCCCGCGTACTCGGTCGACAGCCCGTGAAAAATCGGCACTTCATACAGGAGCCGTCCGGCGTCGCATTCGGAGCACGAATCGCCGCCGGCTTCAAGAAGCAGTACTCGAAAACCAGCTTTGACTAGATTTGCTGCGAGCGGTCCACCACCGGCGCCCGATCCGACAACGATGTAGTCGCAATCTGTTGTTAGCATGTCTGCCCTGACATGCTAACAACATGTTCTGGTGGTGCTCGTCCTTGTCCTTAGCGCAGGATGCCTGTCCTGCGGGCCGACGGCCCATTGGCCTTGAGCGAGGCACGCCTATTGCCTTGTGCTCTTGACAATCGGCTCAGTATGCCCTATTCTCTATCTATTAAGTAGACATTCCGCAACCCGTTTTCATAGACCAATTGTCAGGGTGCACGATTATCAGTCTCTGTCGTAATCTGAAACAATTATTAAGATCGTTGGGGGCTCCTGGAAACGCTGGCGGGCTGTTGAGCGAAGTGGGAAGGATTGGGTCCACGATGAGCGTCAAGCAGATCTGGAAGGGAATCGGGATTGGTTCTCTCGCAGCGCTTCTGTGGGGAGCCGTAATTGCGTGGGGGCAAGGCGAAGCGTCCATTGAAGGTACCGTTACCGATGCCACAGGCAGCACTGTTCCCGGCGCCTCCGTGGCGGTCAAGAGTGAGGAGACCAACGCGGTCCGCAAGGTCCTGACCGATAACGCCGGCCACTACTATGTCTCCTTGCTGAGCATTGGCAGATATGAAATTGCGGTCGAGAAGGTCGGCTTTCAACGCGAGGTAAAGACGGGAGTCACTCTTGTGCTCGGACAACGAGCGAACACAAATTTTGTGTTGCAAGTGGGACAGATGCGCGCCTCCGTGGAAGTGACCGAAAAACCACCTGCCGTCGAGGTGTCAACAGCAGATTTTTCCGGTTTGGTGGGTGAAAAGCAAGTCAAGGAATTGCCGTTGAATGGCCGCAGTTTCGACAATCTGCTGACTTTGAATACCGGTATTGTCAACGTTACGGCGCAGCGGGCGGGCGGAATCGGCACGGCGGCCTCGGCCGTCGGTAACATGTTTTCCGTTTCCGGGCACCGGCCGGAAGCCAATTTGTTTCTCTTGAACGGAGTGGAATATACAGGTGCATCGAATATCAACGTGACGCCGGGCGGAGCGAGCGGCCAGTTGCTAGGTGTGGATGCGATTCGTGAATTTGAACTCGTGAAGGACACATATGGCGCTGCCTACGGGAAACGTTCAGGGGCGCAGGTGAGCATCGTCACCACCTCGGGCACTAATGAACTCCATGGCTCCGCCTACGAATTCTTGCGAAACAGCGCGCTCGATGCACGGAACTTCTTTGACAACGGACCCGTTCCGCCATTTCGACGCAACGTGTTTGGCGGTTCGCTTGGCGGACCACTCAAAAAGAACAAAACGTTCCTGTTTGGCAACTATGAAGGCTTCCGGCAGAGCCTCGCTCTAAGCAACGTGACGCTTGTACCGGATGATGCAGCGCGTGCCAAAGCCGTTCCCAGCGTTCAACCGCTTCTGGTGTTGTGGCCTGTGGCAAATGGGCCGGAGCTTGGTGGAGGAATCGCCATCGCGTATAACAATCCGAAGCAGGCCATCCGTGAAGATTTTGGAACCACGCGGCTCGATCAGACTTTCTCTGATAAGGATTCGCTTGCGGCGGTTTACACCATAGACGACAGTGTTGCCGATACTCCTTCGGTAAATCCGCTCAGCCTGGTGGATCTTACGCTTCGCAGTCAGGTCGCCAGTATTAGCGAGACGCACATACTCACTCCGAATATCGTCAATAAGGCGACGCTAGGGTTTTCGCGCGCTGCATATTTTTTTACCGGCAGCACTCCGGTGGACGTACCCGGATTTGTTGAAGGCCGTCCGATTGGAGCGATTACGATCGGCGGAAGTACCGCGCTGAACTCGTCATCACAGATTTCTCAAGGCGGAACGAACGGTAACAGTAATCTCCGCTCGAATCGTAATCTGTTTACCGCCACTAACCAGATATTGATCACGCATGGCATTCATTTGATTGACGCGGGTGTCTGGTTCCAAAAACTGCAAAGCAACGACAATCTGGCGGCCAATCAATACGGGCAGGCGGTCTTCTCCTCGTTGTCGAACTTCTTGCAAGGAAAGGTTTCGACCTTCACCGTGATCCCTTCGCCAACCCCGCTCTCGTTCCGGTCTCTGGAAGGCGCATATTGGGCGGAAGACACGATGAAGCTGTGGCCCTCCCTGGAATTACGTGTCGGTTTTCGAGGTGAGTTCACGGACGGATGGAATGAAACCCATAACCGCTCTTCCAACTGGGCCTTCGATTCAAACGGCGTCATTGAGACGACTCCGATTGTCGGTAAGTCTCCGTTTACTGTGAACCGCGCGAAGTTCTTGCCCGCCCCGCGACTCGGCTTGGCCTGGTCGCCTTTCTCAAACAAGAAGACGGTCATTCGCGCCGGCTTCGGAATGTATTATTCACTAAACGATTCGATCAGTTACCGGTTGACTCAGAGCGCGCCGTTCAACACCGTGGAGGTGTTGAAGAATGTGCCGCTGTCGAGTATTCACATTGTGCCGGGCGCGGCGCCTCCGGCCGGCTCAAAGATCTCCCCCGCCGGTGTACAGCCTGATTTAGCCACTCCGGCCGTGGTCACCTATTCATTTACGATCGAGCAACAAATCACACCTAGCACGACCGCGAGTATTGGTTACGTGGGCTCCAGCGGATATCACGAACTGCTTTCCATCGATGCGAACGTACCGGTGCCCACTACCTGTCCGGCCTCCCCCTGCCCGGCGGGATATCCGTCGGGAGCGACCTACTTTCCGTCAGGGGCTCCATTGGCAAATCCTAAACTCGCCAACACGACACACTGGTTTTCCTGGGGAAACAGCCGCTATGACGGTCTGCAATTGGCGTTGAACCGCCGTCTTAGCCGCGATCTGCAGTTCCGCGCGGCGTATACGTTTTCGAAGAGCCTGGATGAAGGATCGTCACTGGCAAACGCGATATCAGGAACCACAAATGCGTTCACCATGAATCCTCTTCAACCGCACTGGGATTACGGACTGTCTTCCTTTGACATACGGCACTCGCTTTCGGTAAATGCAACATATGACCTTCCTTTTGGACGCAGTCCTGGAACGGGCGCCCTTGCTTTTGCGAATAAGTTGATCTCAAACTGGCAGGTGAACGCCATTGCCACCGTGCAGTCGGGACTGCCGTTCTCGCCGCAACTCGGATTTAATCCGACAAATGATGGCAATAGCCGCAATCCGATTCGTCCCTCCTGGAATCCTGCGTTTACGGGAAATGTTATCTTGGGCGGGCCGAACGAATATTACGATCCCAATGCCTTCGTCGTGCCGCTCAACGGAACATATGGAAATGCAGGACGCGACATATTGGAAGGTCCTGGACTGAGTGCGCTCGACCTCTCGGCCTCAAAGCGAATCCGGCTAACCGAGCGCTTTTCGTTGCAGTTCCGGGGAGAGCTATTCAACATACTGAATCACACCAACTTCAATTCGCCGAATCCGATTGTATATACTACGGCGACGGGCGGTCCCTCCCCGACCGCGGGCGTGATTACTTCAACGACAACTACCTCACGGCAGATTCAGTTCGGCTTGAAGCTACAGTGGTAGGCCGCCGTACACATAAGAGTGATTCAGAAAGAAGGCCTTTGCCGGAGTCTTCGAAGGCATAACGGTCGCGGTCGCCGCGCGCGATTTCCGGCGCGCAGAAGGGAACAAAACGCTCTGGAGCGCGATTCGCTCCGGCAAGGATCCCACGATCTTTACTGTCCTGCTGGATAATGCAGCCGCCATCGCCGGACTGCTTTTTGCGTTTCTCGGGATCTTTTGGAGCGGCCGCTTTCGAATAGCCTACCTGGATGGCGTTGCTTCTATCCTGATCGGTCTTACGCTGGCCGTAGTTGCGGTCCTGCTTGCTATTGAGAGTAAAGGTCTTCTGGTTGGAGAAGGTATGGACAAGCGGACCCTGGAGCAAATCAGGCGGCTCGCTGAAGGCGAGAGGGGCGTGATTCGCGTAGGCAGGCCGTTAACGATGTACTTCGGTCCGGAGTCCATCCTACTCGCCCTCGATGTCGAGTTCGAGACGGGGCTTTCCGCTGCTGAGGTGACAGCTACAGTCGACCGCTTGGAGAAGAGCATACGAGCCGAGTACCCGGGCATTAGACGCATCTTCATCGAGGCCGAATCGCTTAGCAAAAGTGACACTCCCGTGCCGATCACGACTTGACGAGATAGCTTTTGTCGCGCTGTTTCAAGATCTTAGCACCCGAAATTTAACGCAATGCAATAGACCGCTCCTTACGATTTGGGCAAAAACATATTCAGGATTCGCAGATAGCCGCCTTTCACAGACCTGCGAAACACGCAGAAGGAGTTTGCGGTGAAATGAGAGGTGGGTTGCGCTATCGCCCGAACCCGCGTCGTCTTCGTTTCACTGCGATACAGATGGCGATCACATCAGATCCAAAGAGCAGCAGCGAGGCTGGCTCGGGCGTCGGCGTGAAAAGGGAATCTCCAACGAGGATCTCGCCATGGCTATCAATGCCTCTCGGGCTAAAATCGAGCCCCGAGAAGCTGCCATTGTCGTACAGGAAACCGTGGCCATTGCCATTACTGTCTCCAAATGTGCCGACAATCTGGCCGGCATCATTGATGCCAGAGGGAATAGTGAAGGTCGCCCCTGGGACATCAAAGGCCGTGAAACCACCTCCACGGTAGGTAAGTCCGCCCTGGTCGCGGAAACCGTGATGGGGAATCCCGCCGCGGTAGTCGCCGACAATGTCCCCGACGTTATTAATCCCGAGGAAGCGCGTATCCGTTGCTTCGTCCGGAGGTTGTGGGGGGAAGTTAACGGTAGTCATCGTGCCGTTGCTGTATATGAATGCGGCGCCACAAAAGTCGATCAGGCAAGAGTGAGCCCAGCCGACTACTGTTCCGTCGTTGTTGATCGCGTATGGATAATTCGGGATTTCGGTAACGATGCCATTTGCGTACCGGAAGCCGTGACCAAATAGCTCATCGGGGAGATGGTAGCTCCCTATGACCTGTCCAGCATCGTTGATTCCGGTTACCGCGGTGGTGGCGGATACCTCGGCGCCGGCTGGAAAGTCGAACGTAGTAACGGTTCCGTGGTTGTCCGCAAAGCCATGCAACGCGCCGCTATTGTCACTAAATATTCCGGCCAGATTGCTGGAACTGCTAATCGCGGTGGCACCGATGCTGCTTGCGCCCGGGATGTTAATACTAATCGGAGTGAAGAAGCCGGGCGTCGGCGGAAGAGAATTGGCGTGCAGCACCGAGGCCGAACCCAAGAGACCACAAGCTACCAGAGCGACAGTCACCCTCATAATTCCTCCTTAAGCGAAGAGCCAGCGGCAACAAGATGGCCAACTGCATATCCGGAAAGCTATTTTGCTGGATTGGCGGCTTTTGAGAGAGCCGTTGCGCGATCGGGCAAGTCCCGGCGAGTACGCGGGTTGCGCGGGTTGGCCTAAGGGTGAGCGAAAAGACCCAACCCGGACCGGCGCTCCGCATTGTTAGGTGGCAACAACGCTCAGACCGCCGGCCATTGAGTACATTTACGCGGCGCCTTCACGCGAGGCTTTTGGCTTTTCACATTTCATGGGCTCGTTCATGAGCTGATTCCTGCCAGAAATTCGCGTTCTTGTCAGGAGGCGAGAATGCTGAACGCCGTAATCACATCGCTAGTGTTCATACTGAACGTAGCTGTGTCATTTATCTCCAACGGCGATTGGCAGACAGCCGGCTCGGGTCTTGCCGCGTTCTACTGGAACCATACCTGCTACCTCCGTGGCGGGGGCTAAGCCTCGCGACGAGCCTGCTGCTGTCAGAGATTTCAGCTTTTCGCCTCCGAACCGCCCACCCGGCGCCTGTGGCGCTGCAGGTGAACAATTCATTTGCCATAGCAGTTCGCGTTTTCATTTCCATCGGGTGCGGAAGGTCGTTCTCAACGGGCTACGGCGGCGCCACGTCCATCGGAATCACCACCAATGGAAGCCATATCTTTACAAAGGCGACGCTTCGGACGGAATCGACGAGCGCGACGCAACGGAGAGGTGCCACCCACAGGAGACCTGCTATCCCGGAGCGGCGTCGACCGCATTGTCTACTGGACCTTCAGACTTCGCAACATGTCATGTACGCGCAATAGGGGCCCTTCACATCAGGGCAGAAATGTCACGCCAAAACGGTGTGCAACCTGAACGAGTCTCGCCACATCCAACGGCGGCTGGCTCGTGGGGGGTGACAGCTTTCCGGCCGGCTGGCCGAGTTCCCGAAAAAATTCTTCGAAGCCGGCCGGGGAGATAAAATTCAGCCATCGCGCGGACTCGGATTGAATCTTGAAAGTATGAGGAATGCCGCGCGGCAACAGCACCGCATGGCCAGCCTCAACCGCGAGTTGTTCTTTGCCGCGAAACACCGTCAATTGCCCCTCAAGAATAAAGAACAGCTCATCTTCGTCTTCGTGAACATGCCGGGGTGGCTCATTCCCCGGTGCGCCGCTGATCTCAACCAGCGCGAAATCGCCCATCGTGTCTGCGCCATCCACATGGATGGTCATGAGGGCTCCTTGAAACCAAATGGATCGTGGAAGAAGGTAATCGAAAGAACCGCTCGGCGAGGGTGGTTGCACTTGCGCAATTGCCATGTCGTCTCCTCGATTACTAACGCGAGTTTGGGAGACCGGTTTGGCTCAGCCTTCAAGAAAACTTCAGGGCAGGGCATTCCGCAACATTTCGCGTTTCAGAAACGCTTTGGCAATCACCCAATCGCGCTTGATCGTAGCCGGTGAGAGACCCAGCACATCGGCCGTTTCTTCTATCGTTAATCCCGCGAAGTATCGGAGCTCCACAATGCGGCTCTGTTGAGGGTCCGCCTGTCCAAGAGCATTCAAGGCGTCATCTAAGGAAACGAGATCCTGCTCTCTCTCCTGCGCCGGTGCCACTGCTTCATCCAGAGATAGTTTCACCCCGCCTCCTCCGCGCTTTGCCGCGACCCGGGCGCGAGCATGATCGACCAGAATCCGCCGGATGAGCTCCGCTGCGAGTGCATAAAACTGATTCCGGCTGCGCCATTGAACCTGCTTTTGGTCAACCAGGCGAAGGTAGGCTTCATGTACGAGGGCCGTACCCTCGAGTGTGTGATCCTGCCGCTCGCGGCGAAGGCGGGCGTTGGCCAGCCTTCTCAGTTCCTGGTAGACCAGTGGCGTCAGTGCGTCAAGCGCTTGCTGGTCTCCGTGGCCCCAGCGAACGAGCAGAGTGGTTATGTCCTCTTCGGGCGTATCCATAAGCTTGTTCCCGTGTGCAAGTCAACGCGCGCGATTCGCGTCCTTAATCAGAACCACATCGGCGGTAGTCAAGCCTCGTGAGTATACCAGCGTATTATCGGGCGCCCAATCGAAAGAATAGATCTCCTCGGACGTGAAGGAGGTCAAGGGGCGCGCCGGACCGCCGTTCACAGGCTGAATCCAGATATTGGACACGCCGTTGCTGTATCCGAGAAACGTGATGGCATCGCCGCTTGGAGTCCAACGGAGCAGGGTATCGGGTTTTACTGCCACATTGGGATCGAATACCTGGAGGGGTTCGCCGCCGTCTGGGCCAAAAATAGCCAGCTTCCAATGAGGGTCATCCGGCGTTTCGCTATACCAGGATGCAATCTTTGCGTGGCGTTGCGAGACGGCGGGGTGCATTGTTAGCGCATTCGTTAATCGCAGCGCGGACCCGCCGTTCGCCGGTATCTTCCAGAGATTGAACAAGCCTTTTAGGTCGGTCTGGTGAAAGACGATGAAATTGCCGTCCGGAGTGAATTGAGGCCAGTTTCCATCGCGCAGACTTCCGGTCAGTTGTCGCGCGTTGCTTCCGTCGATGTTGATTCGCCAGATATGCCAGTTTCCGCTCCGATTGGAGTGGAAGGCAATGACCTTACCTTCAGGGGAGGGAACGGGAGCATAGCTGCGGCCTGTTCCGGATGTAATTTGGTGCTGTGCGCTTCCGTCGGCATTCATGAGCCAGAGGTCTGCCGATCCGGTGGCGTCAGAGGCATAAAGAATACGCCCATCCGGCATCCATGCAAGATCGAAATAACGGCCCGTACCGGGCGTGACCTGAACCGGATGTTGCAAATCTCGGGGATGCAAAACATAGATATCTGAAAGCGTCTGCTGCTCGACCGAGACCATCTCGCTCGCGCGGGCCGTCAGACTCACGCCAATGTAGTTATCAAGATCGTTACCGATTCGATTTGCTTTACCACGGCCGTACGGGACGTACCAGATCTGCTGAAAAGATGACTCCTGTTCTTGACCCACAACGGCGAGCGCCTTGTTCTTTCCTGACCACGCGATGTGCTGAACCCACTGCCATCGTGGAGAGGAAACGGCATGTCTCTCCGCGGTCTGCGCATCGAACACTACCAGCCGAACCACGAATCCTTTCCGATCCGTAGTCTCAATAGCGGCCGCGATCAGCTTTCCATCGGGCGACCAGGCGGGCATGGAATTCCACGTGAACCGTTCCGGGTAGGCGTAGGATCCGATCCTGCGTTCCGCGCCGGAGTTTGAATCGATCAGCCACAGTTCGTCCCTGGCCGCAGCCCGGTTTTGCCGGACAGACGCGATGCGTGTGCCGTCTTCCGAAATGCTTGCTGGGCCCGGAAATGTGTAGGGCAGTTGCCGTGGACGGCCGCCCGTTACGGGAAGCAGATACAAGCGGCGGTTTGAGGGCTCCTTGTTTGAATAATTCAGATAGCTGATATCCCTGCCGCTGCTAGTAAATGCGAGTGAAGTTACTTCTCCGGTCAAGGCTGGGTTGACTTCTACGGCAGCGGACTGCCTGAGATCTCTAAGCCACAACGAAACCTTGCCTTGGCCGGCAACCGTATAGGCAACGCGCTCTCCATCCGGCGAGATAGCAGCCGAATCGGCGGTGCCGTTCATGGTAAGTTTTGTAACTCGCAGCGACGAGAACGGAGCGGGCCTGTTCGCAGCGCGCCACCAGAGAGCAGACATGAGAATGATGAGGGCTGCTGCCACTAATCCTGCAGCTGTTATTTGACGGCGTGTCGCGCGAAGGCCGTGCTGGAGGACACCCGATGATTGCGCCGGCTGAGCCGCTACGACGAGAGCCGTGAATCTCGGATCGCCGCGTAACGAATTCCACCTTGGGTCTACGCTTACCCAGCAGGTCCACCAGTCCTTGTCCGCCAAAGCTTTTTCCAGGCAAGCGACCGCGCCGGGAGTGTCGCCCGCAGCCAAACGAGCGGTAGCGCGGTCATAACTCGAAACGTAGCGCTGTGCTGCTACTTGCTCCATTTCATCTCGTGCCGCGATTCCTGCTTCTTGGTTTCCCGCGGCGGTTTCAGCCACCGCCAGTGCGGACAGTGCTGCGCTGTTCCAGCCTCCGGATTCTTTGGCACTGCGTGCCGCAACGACCGCCTTGGCCGGGTCGCCGGTTTCGAGGTAACACCACGCCAGCATCTCCTGCACAATGCCTGAATTCCTCAATTCCCGGGGAGCCTGAAGGAGAATCTCCAGGGCCGTATTGTACCGGCCGGCATTGTAGTGCACGAATGCGAGCGCAGCTAGAATCAGCGGCGAGTTCGGATCGATTCGCGCCGCGCGCTCCAGGTTTGCAATTGCGAGCTCCGGGCGATTTCGTGCTGAGTTCAGCAGTCCGAACCAGTGGTGGGCGCTGGCGTAGTCAGGGTTCCGGGTCACGGCCAGGTTGAAGTGCTCTTCGGCTGCTGCGTAATCGCGATGGTAGGCCCAGAGCGCGAAACCAAGCGAGGCGTGCGCCTCGGCCAGTGTGGGATCCAGCCGAAGCGCGGTTTGGGCGGCTTCGATGGCCGCTGCAAAGCTCTCGGCCGGCGGCAAGCCGCCCCATAATCCGAGCCTCAGGTAATAATCCGCTACGCCGGCATGCGCTCGCGCGTAATTCGGATCCTCGGCGATGGCCTGCATAAAGCAAAACAAGGCTTTGGCCAGTTCGTCGGGATTCCCTGCGCTCCGGCTCCAATGCCATCGCCCGCGCAGATACACTTCGTGAGCCTTTGTGCTGGCGGTTCCGGACCTGCTCAGTTGTTCCCGTTCCTCGCCCGTCAGGTGCGGGATCAATGCATAGGCGACCTGCTCAGCGATGGAGTCCTCCAGCTTGAGCAGGTCGGTTGCCTGTTCGCTAAAACCCGCTGCCCAGACGGTTACTCCTGATTCTGCGAATACAAGTTGCACGTTCACGCGAATGTTTTCGCCTTCGGCGTGGACCGATCCTTCCAGCAAGTATTGGACGCGCAGTTCCCGGGCTGCACGCGAGGCGGCGCTTCCGTTGGCGTACTTCAAAACCGCGCTCGTGGGCCGTACGGAAAGCCGCTCTACCCGGCTGAGACGTGTAATCAGCGCGTCGGTGATGCCGGAGGAAAGGAACGCGCCCGCGCCGGCGTGGCTCTGCAATACGCGGAAGGGCAGAATGGCGATGGAAACCTGGGATGGCATTGCCGTTTCGATCGCGGAGTGCGATGCCGCCGGTGGCATCCCTTCGAGGTACCGGCGGATGTCGGCAGCAAACGCCTGAACGCTCGGATATCGCTCCTCCGGATCCAGCTGTATCGCATGCATCACAATGGAACGGAGATTTGTCGAAAGCCGGGCATCTCCCGAGCTTTCCGATGTCGTGCTGATTTTCTGGAACGTGCTTAAGCTCGGCCGTTCACCGCACAACAGCTCATACAGAATCACTCCCAGCGAGTAAACATCGCTCCGTACTGTGGCTGGATCTCCGCGCATCTGCTCGGGACTTGCGTACGCGGGCGTCAGCATCTGGAAACCAGCGATTGTCGCCTCGTTCGTCGTGCCCGGCAAGTCCGCGCCCACGATTTTGGCGATTCCAAAATCCAGCAGTTTTGGTGTGCCGTCCTGCTTTACGAGAATGTTGCTGGGCTTGAGATCCCGGTGAAGGATATTCCGCTCATGCGCGTATTGAACTGCGGAACAAATGTTGAGGAATAGGTCCAGCCGTTCGTGGTCATTGAGCCCGCACTCTCCGCAATACACGGTGACGGGCTGCCCCTCCACGTACTCCATGACGAAATAGGGAAGACCGGCTGGAGTGCTGCCTCCATCGATCAGCCGCGCTACATACGGATGCTCGATCCGTGCCAGAATTTGCCGTTCATTGCGAAACCTGCGGATCGCGAATTCGCTCTCTTTCCCGCATCGGATGAGCTTGATAGCCACGCGCTTGACAAACTCGCTGTCGGCGCGCGTGCCGAGGTAAACCTCCCCCATTCCTCCACGGCCAATCTCTCGTTCCAGCCTGTACGCGCCAATCCGGCTTCCAACGTTGGAATCTGCAGGGTCGGGCTCGATGCGATTGTTTACTGTCGCGTCGGAACGCACCGGGTCCCAAAAACCTGATGTGAAGTCTTCGTTTAGCTCGGGTACAGCGGCGAAGGACGGCAGCGAAAGCAACGGCTGCTCCAGGAACTCTCCGGTCTCCTCGTGAGCGCCCAGCAGAGATTCCACCTCCCTGCGAAGTTCGTCATCGCCGCCGCAGCGTTCGCGAAGAAACGAGCCCCGGTCTGCAGCTTCCATCGAAAGCGCTGCGCCGAAAACGTTCTTAATCTCCGCCCACCGGCCTTCACGGTCAGGAGCCATCGCGGGTGATTCGTCCCTCCTCGACCAGTTTCATTCCAATCACCCTCATCGTCACGCTATCACAAATATAGTTTACGTAGAAGTGCTAGAACGAGAGATAGATAGCCGGTTAGGCCTGACGTGCTGGGTGAGAATCGTAGGAACATGTCAACCGAGGATCCGAGCAGGAGAGAGTTTCTTCAGGCTACCGTTGCCGCTTCTGCGGCCGCGGCGACCCCGGCGCGTTTTCGCGATTTTTATTTTGCTGCCCTTCACAGGAATGCGATTGTGGGAAGCAGTTTCTTATTGCTGCACGAAAACGCTGTGCCGGTCGAGCATTTTTACGGCTATTCCCAACTGGAAAAGAAGATCCCCATCGATCGGAACACTTGCTTTCACTGGGCTTCCATTACGAAGACTTTTACGGGAATTGCGGTTATGCAACTTCGCGACCGCGGCCTTGTGCGGCTGGATGATCCGGCGATCCCCTATGTGCCGGAGCTGCGGCAGGTCCACAATCCATACGGGCCGACTGAGGCGATTACGATCCGTCATCTCCTCACTCACAGCGCGGGTTTCCGCAGTCCGACCTGGCCCTGGCGAACAGAGCCGTGGCAACCATTTGAACCGACGCAATGGTCTCAAATTGTGGCTATGCTGCCCTATACGAATGTCGAGTTTCGTCCCGGGAGCCGGCATAGTTACTCGAACCTCGGCATCGTGTTTCTCGGGCAAATCATCGAGCGATTAACGGATGATGACTACGAGGTGTACATCGACAAAAACATTCTCAAGCCGCTCGAAATGGATCAAAGCTATTTCGACCAGTCCCCATATCATCTTTTGCCGCACAGGTCTCATAGCTACTTTCTGGAAAAGGGAAAGCTTACCGAGGCGCCTTTCAACTTCGACACGGGCATCACGGTTTCCAATGGCGGCCTGAACGCCCCGATCGAGGATATGCAGAAATATCTTTCCTTTCTGCTGGGCAATGGCCGCGAAAACCGTTACGAATCGGTTCTGAGACGGAGCTCGCTCGAAGAGATGTTCGAGAAGCAGCTGGATATCGCCTCGAGCGACTCTTCGCAGTTAGTAACGTCAAAGGGCAAGGATTCGATTGGCCTGGCCTTCTTTAGGCATGAGCAGGGTGGACGTCTTTATGTCGGCCATGGCGGAAACCAGAATGGCTTCCTCAGTCATTTCTACCTGGATCTGCCGGGTCGAAGCGCGTATCTGGTGGTCTACAACACCGATGCGGAAGACCCTTCACAAAATACGAGTAAGCTCGATTTGGAAATCAGAGATTACTTAATGGACCGCACCATGGCGGGAGGCTGAGCGCGAAAGGCTGACGCCTATTCTTCCCTAAGCGCCGTGATGGGATCGATATGCATCGCGCGCCGGGAGGGCAAATAGCTGGCAAGCAACGCTGATAAGCCGAGAACCGCCGTGAAGACAGCAAATATCCTCGCATCCACGTCCACAACGTTGTAGAGTGCGCTCGACATGACGCGCGCGAGCAGGAAAGCCAGTGGAAGCCCGAATGCCAGACCGGCGAGGATCAGTCGGATCGTCTGACGCATGATCATCCGAAACACCTCGGCCCTGCCGGCGCCTAGGGCCATTCGTATGCCGATATCGTGCGTGCGCGCGGCAACGAAGTAAGAGAACATAGCATACACGCCGGTGATGGCCAAGAGCAGAGCGATCACGGCATATGTGGTCATCATGCGGGCGGCGGCTCGAACCCCGGAGGTTTCTTCCGCAATTGTCTGCTCCATCGTTTTTACCTCATATACCGGAAGGTCGCGATCAACACGATTGATTCGAGCGCGCGCAGACGCAGCGACCTGCATGGGATCGTGTGTCGTCCGCAGAACAAATCTGGCGGCCGAAGCGGGAAATTGAGCATAGGAAACATAAGCGGCAGGTATGGGCTGCCCGCTGAACCAGTCTTTGATATCGCCGCAAACTCCGACGATCGTCAACCAGTCCGATTTTCCGTTCAGCTTCATATGGTGGCCGAGTGGACTAGATTTCGGCCAATAATGTCGCGCGATCGCTTCGCTGATTACTACGGCTCCGGGCGATTGTGGCCGGTCCGCGTCGGATATGGAGCGCCCTCGTAATACGGGAATGCGCATAGCCTGAAAGTAATGGCCGTTCACTGCGCTGACACTGGGCCGCGGTTCGCCGGGGCGGGGTTCGGGTTGTCCTTCGATCAGCAGGCGCTCGGCAGTGCCATCGTCAGAAGATATGCCAACTGCCTTGATTTCGTGAACGGTAGTCAATCCTTGCAGCGCGCGATCGTAAAACGATCGAATCTGGGCCGGCTCCCGGTATTCGGTTGCGGGAAGCGAGACCTGCATGGTGAGAAGATTCTTCGGATTGAAGCCCTGGTCCCGTTCGAGCTGGCGCTGGAAGGTCTTCACCATCAGGCCGGCTCCCACCAGCAGCACTAGCGCCAATGCGAGTTCGGAGACAATCAATACGGTTCGAATCCGATTGCGCGGAGATAGCGAGCTATTACCACTCCGCTCGCGCAAAGCATCGCTCAGGTCTGCTCCCATCCGTCCGTACAAAAGCTGAAAGATGGCTGGCAAGCTGCATATGATGCCCGTCACCAGTGAAACGGCAATCGTGAAAGCGACCACTGTCGAATCCACGTGCATCGTCCGAAGACCGGGAACGATGCGCAAGGCCACTGCGGGAATATTTGCCTTGCCGTAGTCATTATTCCAGCCCGCCAGGACGAGCCCAAGCGCTCCCGCCAACCCCGAGATTAAAATGCTTTCGGCGAACAGTTGGCGCGCTATCTGCAAACGGCTGGCGCCGAGTGCCGCGCGTACGGTAATTTCTTTCTGCCGGGTTGCAGCCCGGGCCATCTGGAGATTGCCGATATTTGCGCAGGCCAGCAGCAGGACGAAACAGGCGGCGCCAAGCAAAGTCCACAGAAAATGGATGGTTACGGCATCGGTGAGCTCACGAAGTGGAACGACCTCCAAGGTGCGGTTGTCGTTCGTGGCAGGGTATCGCGCCGCAAGCCGGGAAGCAATGGCCTCCGCCTCGATGCGAGCCGCCGCCGAAGATACATTCGGCTTGAGTAAGCCGAGTACCATCAGATTCCGAACGGAGCGTTCTTGACGATCCGCCGCATTGAGAATCAAAGGGGACCAGATATCGGTTGACAGGGGGAAGTCGAAATCATCCTGCATGACCCCGATAACGGTGTATTTTTGTCCCGAAAGAAAGATGGATTGGCCGATGGCGTGGGCTGACGCTGCGAGGTGGCTCTTCCAGAAGCCTTGGCTGACGACGATGACCTTGGACTGGCCCTGATCTTCGCTGGATGAGAATGTCCGGCCGAGAGCAGCGCCCCTGCCCAGAACAGTGAAAAACTCCGGCGAAACGGAAAAGGCCCGGACGCGCTCAGGACTGCCATTTCCCGTCAGACTGACATCCCAATCGCGATATGCCGCCAGCTTCTCAAACGCCTGGCTCTCTGCGTTAAGGTCGATGAAGTCGGCAGGTGATAGAGCGTCCCGCTGCGTGTGCAGTTTCGGAGTTTCCCACAGCGTGACGATTCGCTCGAGGCGGGGATAGGGCAGGGGATGGAGAACCATCGACTCAATCAAAATGAAGGAGGACGCGTTTACGCCAATCCCGAGCGCGAGGGCAAGGACGGCAACCGCTGCGGCCACAGGACTCTTGATTGAGACACGGACGGCGTAGCGAACATCCCGGAAGAAGTCTCTCATTGGATTACCCAACAGTGAATCAGAGCAATCTCCAGCACAAACTCTATCCGATTGAGCGCGAAGCTCCTTGCATGTACCGCGAATGGGATTTGTGATGATTTTGGGACAGCCGTGTTCGAAAACGGATGCAGCGGGGAACGGCCTCTACAATGTTAGATTTAAGGAGCCTATTTGTCATTAGAAGACGAACTACTGCGGCAGCGACACGAGCGTCTAGCGCAAATCCGTGATCTCGGCTTCGAGCCCTACGGCCACGCGTTCGACCCAACTCGCACGATCCCTCAAATTCTTTGCGAGTACGGATCGAAAACTGCGGAGGAGTTGTCCGAGCATGTTCAAGTTCGCGTGGCGGGCCGTATCCAAACTGTGCGCCGGATGGGCAAGGCCGGATTTCTTCACATTCTGCAGAACGGCGAAAAGCTCCAGATCTATATCAAGAAGGATGCTGTCAGCGAGAAAGCCTACGGCCTGTACGAAGTCCTTGATATCGGCGACATCATCGGTGTCAGCGGTTACCTGTTCCGCACCAGGACCGGCGAGCTGACCGTACACGTCGAGGAGCTCTTCTTTCTATCGAAAATCATGCTGGCTCTCCCCGAAAAGTGGCATGGTCTCGAGGATATCGAAACCCGTTACCGCCAGCGTTATGTCGACCTGATCGCGAACCCGGAAGTTCGACGGGTTTTTGAGACCCGTTCAAAGATCATCCGTTCCTTGCGGCGGCAGTTGGAGGAACGGGGCTTTCTCGAAGTGGAAACACCGATGATGCAGCCGTTGCCGGGTGGCGCCGCCGCGCGTCCTTTCATCACGCATCACAACACGCTCGATATCGATCTATATCTGCGCGTTGCCCCCGAGCTCTATCTGAAACGCCTGTTAGTCGGCGGCCTGGAGCGCGTGTACGAGATCAACCGCAATTTTCGGAACGAGGGTATCTCGACGCAGCACAACCCTGAGTTCACGATGCTCGAGTTTTATCAGGCATACACGGATTACCGAGGCATGAGCCAGCTCTCAAAGGAGCTGTTTCGGCAAGTTGCGATCGATGCTACAGGCGGAACCAAGGTTACTTATGAAGATCGCACCCTCGACTTCGCCAGCTTTCGAGAGTTCACGATGCGGGAAGCGCTCATCGAATTCTGGCAGGAGAGGGAGAAACCCACGCTCGACAATGTCAAGGATCCGGAATGGCTACTCCACCATTCCAAAGAGACGACGCCAGGTGCCGCGCTAGCCGATCTGTTTGAACGGCATGCGGAAGACCACCTTGTCGAGCCGACGATCATCTACGAATTCCCTGCCGAAATATCTCCATTATCCAAGAACAAGCCAGGTGAACCCGATCTGGTAGAGCGCTTCGAAATCTATGCTGGCGGAATGGAAATCGCGAACGCGTTTACCGAGCTGAACGATCCACAGGAGCAGCGCCGCCGCTTCGAACATCAATTAGTGCGCAAGGCCGGCGGCGATGAAGAGGCTCATGTCATGGATGAAGACTACATCAGAGCCCTCAGCTATGGAATGCCCCCTGCCGGGGGCGAAGGTATCGGCATTGACCGCCTGACGATGATCCTCACCGGGTCTAAATCCATTCGTGATGTGATTTTGTTCCCGCTTCTGCGTCCGGAAGCCGGGATCGGATTGGTCGAACGCCTGAGAGCGCTCGCGCCATAGCCGGCGGCGCACCCTTGTCAAGGCAAGGGTCATCAGATTGAGTGATGCCAAAGCTACAGGATTTGAAGGAAACATCTCTTTACGTTGACGATTTGGAACGGGCGAAGGGCTTTTATGAACGCGTGCTCGGGCTCCGGCCGCTGGTCGAGGATCAACGTTTTTGCGCGTTGGATGTCGCCTCGAAGCATATACTGTTGCTCTTTGTGCGCGGCGCGTCTTTGAATGAAACGCGCCTTCCAGGCGGGACGATTCCAGCACACGATGGCGCAGGCCCGATTCATGCCGCGTTTGCTGTGAACAGGGAAGAGTTGCCGGAATGGGAAGCTCATCTGCGCGGCCACGGAGTTGAGATCATGAGCCGGGTGTCATGGCCCAGGGGAGGACAAAGCATATATTTCCGTGATCCCGACGGCCATGTTCTGGAACTGCTGACGCCGGGAGTTTGGGCTACCTATTGATGCGTTGAAGGGAACGCGAATAACTTCGATCAGCCCTTGTACTCATCGTGGCGGAGCAGCTCGAGCTGTGCTGCCAGCCATTGTTCGCGCGTCCCGGCCTTGTGTGCCGCCATTTCTTTTCTTCTCCATTTTTCGATTTGACTCGGAATTGCTGGTCACGAGATAAACTTAGCGTCGAATATCGAAATGATGGGAGTGACAAGTATGTCGGGATTTGGAAGCGCACAGGCGAGCGACTCGGGGCGGTCGTTTGTGCCTTAGGTCAGAATGGATGCGCTGATTACTTCCGCAGCACAGGCGCTAGCCTCGGGTGATCCCCTCGGCGCATTGAAGCGAGTTGCGCTGAGGGACGATGCGCCCGGGCTCGCGCTTCGAGGCATCGCGCTGGCGCGGCTCGGCGATCTTGTACGAGCGAAGGTACTCCTGCGACGTGCTGCGCGCGCGTTCGGTCCGAAAGAGGCTGTGGCCCGCGCGAGGTGCATCGTCGCCGAAGCCGAGATTGCGCTCGTCTCGCGCGATCTGGCCTGGCCTGCGAAAGCTCTCGACGCGGCCCGGGCGACGCTCGAAGAGCATGGCGACCGCGTAAATGCGACGCATGCGCGGCATCTCGAGGTCCGGCGTCTCCTCCTCATTGGGCGCCCAGACGAGGCGGAGCGTATGCTCGCCGGACTTGACCCGAGGTCCTTCCCGCCCGCGTCAAGGACCGCCCACGAGCTCGTGATTGCAGGGATTGCGATGCGGCGCCTCCGCACGAAAGCGGCGCGCGCTGCGCTCGCTCGGGCCGAGCGTGCCGCGCGCCACGCACGTATCCCTGCGCTGACGGCGGAGGTGGAAAGGGCGTCCCTCGTCCTGAACACACCGGCGGCGCGGCTGATTGCGAGTGGCGAAGAGCGACTCCTCCTGCCCGAAGAAGTCGAAGCGTTGCTGGCGTCGAAAGCGTTCGTTGTGGACGCGTGCCGTCATGTTGTGCGCGACGCACGCACTGCTATTTCGCTCGCAAAACGTCCCGTGTTGTTCGCGCTGGCACGCGTTCTGGGCGAAGTGTGGCCCGGAGACGTGCCTAGGGAACTGCTTCTTGCGCGGGCATTTGGAGCCAAGCTCGCCGATGAATCGCACCGTGCGCGGTTGCGAGTCGAGGTCGGGCGGCTTCGCCGAGTGCTTCGGACGCTAACCGATATCAGCGCAACCAAGCGAGGGTTTCGACTTGCGCCGCGCCGCGCATGCGAGGTCGTTGTGCTGGCACGGCCTATCGATGAGGAGCATGCCGCAGTGCTTGCCTTTCTCGCCGATGGTGAATCCTGGGCAAGTTCGGCCCTTGCGCTTGCGCTTGGAACGAGCCAGCGCACCGTCCAGCGGGCGCTCGATTCGCTTGCAGCAACAGGCAAAGTGCAGTCATTCGGCAGCGGCCGAGCTCGTCGTTGGATCACCCCGCCCGTGCCGGGATTCACTACGACCTTGTTACTTCCCACCTTTCTGCCGATTGACTAACGTGGAAGCATGAAATTAATCCTTCAGACAGAGGAGGAGAGTTATTGAAATCGTTCGCAGCCGCACCGAAATGAGATCGTCATACCGGAATGGTCGGCCCTATGAACGATACCCGAACCTACGCAGCGTGCTGGCACACCGGCATCACCATCTGCCAGAAGAAAGAAATCGCTGAAATTGCCCAGCGAAACCTGGGAGGCTTCCACTCTAAGCAGTTGAGGATCTAATTGGCACCCTCGCGGACGTTGGCAAGGCGGTGATGCCGGTTCTTCCTGCTGTGCTACCCGTTGTCGGTACTGCGGTCGCAGGTCCAATCGGCGGCATAGCCGGTACGTTGGCAGCTCGAGGAATTGCAAATAGCGGCCCACCGGGAGCAAGGCGGCGAAAAACGAAGGCGTAGCGCCGAATCTCCCTACTATGAACCGGGCGGCCGTCCCACCACGATCATATTCAGGTTCGGTTCAACGCCGGATTTCTGAGGGAAGCCAGCATGACACCGCAAGGCCTTTGCCTTTTGCAAGAAGATCTTCCATCAACGGTCCTAGGACCTATAGACCTTTATGTGTGCGGCACAAATGTAACCGTTTGACAAGGGACGAGTCTGATGAACGTGGTCCTACAAAGATTACCTGCATCGTGTCGGAGGACGGAAAATCGTCTAGCAGGACCATGCAGGCACGAGTCACAACACAGCACCTCGGTTCTTTCGAAAATGAGTGAGCCAGATCACGTGTTTCGGCTTCATTTCCGCTTGAACGGCGAATGCCGCCAGGTGATCTCGACAGCGCCAGATGCCGATCAGGCCATAGAAGGACTCGCATTCTTGGCGCCCGATGCGTTCCTCACTCATGTCGAGGATTTGGGATTGCGAGGCGATTTCACGGATGAAGTCTTCGCGCGCTTGACCGAAATGAACGGCGAAGCCAAATACGGCCTTCCACGAATGTGAGCCGTCGGCACACTTCCGCCGATGAGCAAGTTCTATAAATTCCAACCGCCCGTTTAAGCCAAGGCTGAGAAGTCCTCGGCATCAATCACCGCACTGCCATGGACAGGATGCGGCTCGGCATTATCCGTAACGTGGTTCTGAGTACACACGTAATACACCCCGTCACAGCCTTCAAATATCGCAGTCACGGGTCCCTTTCCGAAGCTATGGCGATCACTGCCTACGAGGGCATCCTGCGGGTGACCGTTGGCGTCGTATTTGAGCCGGTAGATTCGTTTCTCGGTAATCGGTCCGATGAAAGTCGCTACATGGTCCCGGATCCTTTGGTATGCTTCTTCGGCCTCTCGAGATTGGTTTGCTGTCGGGACGAAAAACCGCATGGTTACCTCCTCTGATGTAGCACTTCGAACTCCGTCTCTACTTGCCGGCTTCTACGTTGGCCGAACGGTGCGCGGCATGGGATTCGAATCTGATAAGGCAGCCAGTAAAACCTAGTGTCCTCTCTAGGCCGTTAGACATCGCTCGCCAGACAAATCGTTACCAGGAACGAACGGAAATTCTGCGCCGTTATTTTGCGGGGTAGATCCTCTTAAAAAAGCATGGAGGCGGAAGCTGCTAATTGAGGCTGTGGCGCTAAATCACGGGAGCAAAGCGAAGTCAGGAGATCTAGTGCTTGGGAAAATTGGGGTCCGCTTTAATTTCGCGGATCTGGAGAATGTGACGCTGCTCATGCGTGGAGATCTCAAGCAGGCACTGGTAGGCATCTACGCCCCACTCAGGAACAGTGTGGCTACGCAGATCGTCGGTGGTGGTAGCCGCGTAGCTCAGCATGGTTGCATGCATCTTCGCGAAGCGCGCCAAGGCTTCTGAGATATTGACTTTCAGACCCTGGGGATCCTTTCTTGCCTCCGTCTTCTCGTGCCGCGTGCGATCAATTCCATACCAGAGTACGTCAGCGTCGGAAGCCTTGTTCTTGAGTTCCCGTGCCGGGTGCGCTGCGCCGTCTTGAAAAAGCTTCCAGTACTCAGGCTCAGCGATAACGAGATGCTCCACGACTTCTGCAACCGTCCACCTGCCTGGTGCGCTGCGGTAGCTGAGTTGCTCCGGAGACAAGGAGGAAACCTCGCCCGGCAGCCAGGATCCAGTCATTTCAAGATGTGCAACGAGGCGTTCCCGATCTCGCTGGCTCATGGAAGCAGCCGTCGCCGGAAGCATCCAGGCGGCTAGGACGGCAAAGCTCGCAATGGTTCTTACAGTCCTCACAAATCTTCCTTCCTCCCCAGTCTTCTGATAAGCGTATTCATGGTAGGGCTACGGGGACGATTCACGATATAACTTCTTTGTCACTTATTGTTCGAACATCGCAAACCGGTGGCGGTGGAGCCCGCATTGCTTATAACTATAGGCCGGCATGCTGCGTGTAGAGATCGTGCGCACACTACTGGCCCGAACGGCGGCGATCGTCGCAACGACAAATAGTCCAGTGGCGCTCGTCCCGCCAGTATCACCGCAGAGGTTCTCCGCGGCGCATATCTCGTCCCCGAGTCCGAATCCTGTAGGAGAAGGCGCGGTGTTCAAGGCGAATGGGGAGTATACTCGTCGTCGCCGTCGGCGACACAGTACCACAAGTATCCGGGAGGTGAACGAAGGCGCATATAATTTACCTCATGAGCACAGCAGGCGACCCTGTTCACGAAGCTAACCCTGGGATCATCTTCGACAATATAAATGCCTATCAGCGATCCGCCGCGTTAAAAGCTGCGATTGAACTCGACGTATTCACGGAGATCGCTCAAGGGCGCAGCACAGCGGACGCGATCGCGAAAGTGCTTGGGGCGCCAACGCGCGGTATACGCATCCTTTGCGACTACTTGGTAATTAGCGGATTTCTTTCAAAACAAGGCACACAGTACACCTTGACCTCTGATTCGAGCATGTTTCTCGACCGACGCTCACCCGCATATATGGGCAGTGCCACACGTTTTCTTCTTGACCCCCGACTAATCGGCCCGTTTTTGAACCTGACCGAAGTTGTCCGCACTGGTACGACAACATTGCCTGGCGGGGGAACTGTCAGTCATGACAACCCGATTTGGGTGGACTTCGCTAGAGAGATGATGCCCATGGTTTTTCCCACGGCATTGGAAGTGGCAGCTCGCGTGGGAGGTGATGAAGACATAAGGGTGCTGGATATCGCTGCCGGACACGGGCTCTACGGGATCACAATCGCGCAGCGAAATCCCAGGGCTCGGATCACGGCTCTGGACTGGCCCAACGTCGTTGCAGTTGCAAGCGAAAACGCAAAGAAGTTCGGCGTGGCTGAGCGGCACTCAACCATGGAAGGGGATGCTTTCGAGCTGGAGTTCGGTGGTCCTTACCACCTGATCCTGGTAACAAACTTTTTCCATCATTTCGATGCGCCGACATGCGAGCGGCTTATGCGCAAAATCCTGGCGGCGTTAACCCCTGGCGGACGCTGCGCGACAGTGGAGTTCATCCCGCATGCTGACCGCGTATCGCCGCCGATCGCTGCAGCGTTTGCCATGATAATGTTAGGCACTACACCGGCGGGTGATGCCTACACGTTCGCCGAGTATGACGCAATGTTCCGCAACGCAGGGTTTTTGTCTTCCGAGTTTCACTCGCTCACCAAATCGCCCCAAGGGCTTGTTGTAAGCACGAAAGCGTAACGTGAAGTGAATCCCGAGCCAACCGGCCTGAATTCGATGCCAACTCCCCCTCAGGGTTGTCGACCGCGATGGTCGCGGCTTTACTTTCATTGGAACTCAAGTACTTGACGGCTTCACTCATAACTAGATGTTTCCCCTCGGCACCAGGGACCAGGACGGCGACGTCGGCGCGATTGCGGCCGCGACTACGACATCGCGCACGAAACGAGCACAATGTTGGATAATGTGTGCGCGCAAAGGTCCAACGCTAACCCAGGTGCCGGTCACGAGCTTGAGTGGCTTGTGTCGTAGTGAGCTTTGAGCAGGTCAGCTCCGAAGTCCCCACTAAAATCGCGCCACACCGAATGAATATGGTTTGCGCCATCCTGCGTGTCGTCCAACTCGATAAGGAACGATGGCGTCTGTACGCGATAATAGTGCGGCTCACCGCGATTGATCCCCCCAGACCAGGCGAAGTAGATGTTCTTACCCGCACTCTTGATCTGTTCTTCCCGCCGTTCGATCAGCGGCTCTGGCAGGTTGTGCGCGTATTCTTGCATCAGGGCCATAAGTACGTCGAATTGCTTTCTATTCATTCGCGATGCAGAAAGGCCAGAAGGCTGTCCTTCCAGCGCCGCTTTGCGACTGGCTGCGGTCAGAATGTCTCTATACGCGGTCGGATCCACGACCGCAATTTTTCGTTGCGATAGATCGAGCGTCTGAATCAAGTCTGTCCCCAAATCATCTTCGGCCGCCAGCGTTCGAAGTCCTTTACGCGGCCCCTGTCGCACTTCCGCTGGATTCGCTCCAAAGAAGCTCGGGCCATCGGTCGCCTTTCCATTGACCACGGTGTAGTTCTGGCTGAAATGATGCCCTTCGATCCGGTACCCCCACGGACCTGTTTCCGACGGCGAGCCGAACACCGAGAAGTAATATTTCTCCGGATTTCTGTGCTCCCCGCTGTCGCTCTCGATGATCCTCAGCACGTCTTCGAGGCTCATAATCGTCACGGCCTTGATGTAACCAGTCTGGCTCAGCCCGGCGCTAAGAAGCGCGCTAGCCAGGTGCTTCTGGTAAGGCGTCATTTCGCGGAGGGGAAGGCCCTTCCGTTCCTTCGGAATAAAGTGCCAGTTCATCCGCTCGTCGTTCTCGAAGCGGAAAGTAGCTTTGGCGCGTTGCTCTGGACCGAGCGCGGCCAGAAAACGATTTGCAGTCTCAATCATGAGCGAACAGGAAGCGCCTCCCTGTATGGGCGAGTCGCCTGGCAGCGGACCGGCGTGTGCGTGGTTCTCAAGGGCTCCGGTTGGCTTGTGTAGCAGCAGTCCACTTCCGGCGAGGGCTGCGGTTGAACGTAGCAGCGAGCGTCGTTTTATTTGATTCATGCACTTCCTCCTTGTGAGTCGCTCAAGAAGCGCATTTCACCCGAACAGCCATAAGGCTGCGTCACAGGTCCGCTAACCGGCTTGCCGGTCATAGCCTTCACTCTGCGCTCCTTCTATTTTCCCGCACGCCAGGCGGTTTCTGCGGTTCGCTTCTCCAACATCAGTGAATGCGTGGACGAGGGAATGTCGACGAGCGCTACCGAGCCGCTCGGTCGCGCCGACAATCTGACTTCAATTGCCTTATCGTCGGCTCGAGCATCGCAGGCAGTCCAACTGGCAGGCATCTGCCAGATAAGCGTGAGCGGGAGATTAAAGATTTGGGTATCAAGAGGCCACGTCAGGACAAACCGATAGGAATTGCTGTTTGACTCGACCAGACGGCTAACAAGCGCCTTGCTCTCCTGGATATAGCGGACCGCATCGCCGAAAGTTGTGGTCCAAATCTCGGAATGCCGCGCCAAATAGGCCGCCAACTCGTCGAAATCTTCTGTCGTAACAGAAAGCCACTGGCCGCCCACGCCGTGGAATGTAAAGACTCCCCATTGATGATTCCGTAAACCCGCATCCGCCATTTCAAGCAAACTACGGAAGTCACGTCCGGCTGTAAAGCCGAGGTCGGGCACGCTGAGGATACTCAGTTCATCCGGCGTAACAGCAGCAGGCCAGCCGTAAGCACGCGCCGCATAGAAGTGCTCGGAAACGAAACGCAAGTAGACTGCCTCGTTGCGAGCTTGATCCGCAGGCTGGCCGAAACTCATGTTGCCGCAAGGATAGGCGAATGTAAGGCCGTGCCGGGACCCGATTTCGCGCAGGATCGCCTGTGCGCTATCTCGGATCTCGGCTTCCATCATCTCGGGAGAGTAGCCTTGTGCATGGGGCTCGATTCGCTCTAAAAGGCATGGATGATGGACCGTATGGCCCCCGATCTCGTTGCCTTCCGAAGCCAGCCGCTTCCAATCAACAATTCGATTCCGCCAGGCCTCCGTGCCAGTCGTGACGAAGAACGTTCCATGAAGACTGTACTTTCTCAATATCGGCCCGACATGATCGAGCTGGCTGATCATAGCGTCATCAAAAGTAAGAGAGATCGCGGCCGCACGGTCCTGTGGCCATCTCGCTACCGTTAAATTGGTTTGCGCGCCGCTCAGTCCGCACAGAAGGAGTGGAAGCAGCCCGCTTATATTCTTCACTTCACGCCACCAGCAAACCCCGGGCATTGCCTTCCAGAATCGCCCGCTTTTCCGCATCAGTGCAGTCCGCTTCCCGCACCTTGAACAGGGCCGACTCAAAATAAAACAGCGGACAATTTGAGCCAAACAATATCCGCTGGCTGGAAACAGCCTTTGCGATGCGAGCTACGCCATTAACACCTTCTATCATCGATAGATCGAAATAGACATTATCAAACGAATAAAGCTTTCTCAGGCGCTCTGAATTCTGTATGGAATCGGTGTTGAGAAGGACAAGCCGGGCACCCGGTGCGTTCTTAACTACAGCCGGCAAAGGTGAGAGATCGACGGGAGGCACGCGCACGAGCGGGTGCTGTGTTCGCTCGTCTTCCATCGCGACGGCAAGCTGCACAAGGAGCCGGCGTGAGGCCGCCAAACGCAAGACTTCGGAGAAGATCGGATCATCAAGACCATATCCGTGATAGTTCGGATGGAGGCGGATGCCGGGCATGCGGAACTCTTCATGGCAGCGCCGCAAGTCTTCCTGCCAATCCGGCAATTTCGGATTGATGGAGCCAATTGGTACAAAGAGGTCCGCGCCGTAACGCCGGCAATCATGCGCAAGCCGGATGTTTGCGCTCGCAAGGTCTTTGTGGAAGATTCCATCAAAGCTGCTCACCCATGCCTGCGCAACGCCGTGTCGCCGGAGCGCCGCGGCCAGCCGGGCCGGTTCGTCCAGAACCAAACGGCGAAACGGCCACCGGGACATATATACGTTGACGTCAATCATGAAACGCGAAATCCCTTCGAGGTCAGGATTGGCGTTAACATGCGGCGTAGATTTTCACCCAAGATGAGCTGTTTAGCCGGTTCAGAAACATCGGCTCCCATCACTTTGGCAAGCTGCGACGCGAAACTACGGCCGAAGGCGTCGCTGCCGTAGATGATCCGGCTCGCGCCAAGCTCGCGCACGGCCATTTCTACGAATCCGGACGTCGGATTTGAGCCTGCCAGATCCGCATAGATATTGCTAGTGGACCGGATCACGCGGATGCCGCGCTCCCAGTCCCCACCGGTGTGTCCGCAAATAAGAGGAACTCGCGGATGCCGCTTCGCGAGTTCCACAATGTCATACGGTGTGGATTCTCCGGGTTCGTTACCGCCAACTTTGAGCCAGGTGTGTTGAAGGATGGCAGCCTTCATCGCGGCGGCTCGGTCCACAATCGGGTCGAGCTCCGGACTGTTGCAGCGCTTAGCTATCAGCAACTTGACACCAACCATCGGGCCGTCGCGCACAAAGCGGTCGAATTCATCAAGGCTGGCTTGCAGATGGTTCGGATTCAAGTAGACGAAACCATAGGCGCGGTCCGGCCGGAATTTGATCGCGCGCAACACTTGATCGTTAGCTACGCGGAGCTGTTCCGGTGACGGGTCATTGTAAAGCGGATACCCCAAAGAGAGCATTACGCGTTCGATGCCCATCCGGTCCATGTATTTGACGATCTCCGTCATGCGCTCTTCCGGTGTTGTTCCGGGCACGGCGATCAGATGGCAATGCACGTCCCATATCCTTGGAGCACTCCCAGGCTTCAGACGTTCGGAAAATAGTAGCGTACCCTGAGCAGCCAGGGCAGATGCTGTCCCGGAGATGCCTCTCAACAGCGTTCGTCGGTTGAACATCGATAAGCAGCGGCCTCAGAGATATCGTGTCATTCACTGAGCGCCACGCATGGGTCAAAAATACAACTTCATCGCGAGTTGGAACTGGCGCGCAGCCGTGCACGTGCTAAAGATCTGGCCGAATGTGCCGTCGTTGACGTTCGTGTCCGGAGCGCAGAAATGCGGACGGTTGAAGGCATTGAAAGCTTCGCCACGCGTTTCCAGCCGCATTCCCTCGCGGATCCGGCCCAAGGAAAATTCTTTAAAAATAGAAAGATTCGCAATCTCGATTCCGGGCGCTCGCAAATTGGGGAGCGTGCGCGGAGCGGTGCCCAGAGCGAACGGAGGAGGAGCAACAGCAACCTCCGGATTCGCAAAATACTGGTTCACCCACTGTCCGTTCGAGCCGCTTGCCTTGTTGAGTGCACTCAGTAAATCAGGCCGCTGGGGGCCGTACGTGGGAAGGCTCTGTCCGTTGGCGAGCGTCAGGCCGAGGGGCTGGCCGCTAGCGAATTGCCAGATACCGTTTGTTTTCCAGCCGCCAAGGAATGCGTTTAGCACCGAGTTCCAGTCGCTTCCAAAAGGCTTGCCCCGTCCAAACGGCAGTTCGTAGACGTAGCTGAGGTTCAGCACGTGAGTGGCATCAAATTGCGAGAGGCTACGTTCAAGACTGCGATTGTTCGGGTCCTGGAGGCTGCTTGCTCCACCGAGCCAACTGGTCAGCCCTTGCACGGATGCATCGTCAATCGATTTGGAAAATGTGTAGGTGACCAGGAACTGAAGTCCGTTCGAGAAGCGCTTCTCGGAACGCAGTTGCAGGGAGTGGTAGATGGAGTCGGCCGCCGGAAGCGAGTCGATTGCAAAGCCGGTGAACTGCGGATAAGGTAACTGGAGTTGATAGGCGTGAACGGTTGGACCCGACAAAGCCCCGGACTGGATGATTCCGAAGAAAGGATTCGGCACAAACTGGTTCAGCGACGCGATCTGGGCCGCGGAAGAGCCCGCGATCTCCGGTAGATGGTTGAATTCTTCAGCTCCGCCATAGTAAAGATGTGTGCCTTTCATACCCACATAGGCAGCTTCCAGGACGATGTTGCCCGCCAATTGATGTTGAAGTCCTAAATTCCAGCTCTGTTCGTAGGGCACGAGATTAACACTACGAAAAGGGGCTTGAACACTTTCTCCGACGAATGACAGAAGCCCTTGCGAACTGCCAATCGAAAGATTCGGGCCACCCGGAAATGGATTGCTCAAGCGAGCCCAAGGTGTGACGCCGTCGTTCCGGTAAGTGGTTATCCACGGAGTCGTTTGTGTGAACCCCTGAAAGCCTGAGGCAACGGTTCCGACGGCGCCGTTTCGCGGAGGATCGTAGAAGATTCCATACCCGCCGCGCACGACCCATTTGGGACGCACCGAGTAGGCAAAACCAAATCGCGGACCAAAGTTTGTATAGCTCAGTCCGTTGACGTTCCGGTGACTCGAACTCGCATATGCCAGCCCGCCCTTCAAATCGGGCAGACCCGGCGCCTGGAGTGGAGAAGCAACCTCGGGATCGAGGTAATTCATGTGGTTGAACCGCTCCGTGCGAGGAAGGCTGATGTCGTAGCGTAGGCCCAAATTGAGCGTGAGCTTGTCCGTAGCCCGCCAGTTGTCCTGAATGAAACCGGCGTACGAGAAACTCTGGGTAGCCGGCCGGTCGGGAATTTCGTAGCTTCCGCCCGTACCCACGCCCATCAAGAGGCTGGCCATTGCGTCGCCGCCACCGGATTCAGGCAACTGCGAACTGCCGTTGAAATCGAAGCTGAACGTTCCCGTTGCGGAATTAGGCTGCAGAAAGCTCAACCGATGCATGCGGCCTTCCCATCCGAATTTCAAATCATGTCGTCCTTCGGTGGTGCTCAGAGTCGTAAGAAGATGGTAGGTTTCGGGAGTTTGCCAGAAGAAGCCCCATGGCACGTTGCCAACGCTCAAGGAACCGTGAGCATATTCCCCAACGCTTATTCCAGGTACAGCCTGAAGACCGGATACCTTCATGTATTCTGGGAAGCCCAGTTCCTTCGATATGTCGTAGTCTGGAAAACTGGTCGCGATTACCCCCAGGCCACTCTTCACCGGATTCGTAATATATCCAAGCGAAACATTCATCAGCGTCTTCGGAGTAAATATGTGAGTGTAGTTCAGGACACCCATGTAGGCATTCCATGATTGGAGGCCCTCGCTGAACGGATCAAGAGCATTGCCGTATACGTTCACTTGGGTCTCGTGTTCGGTGCGGCGTGTAAACCTTCCACTCAACCGGTCGCGGTCGCTGAAGGAATGGTCGATCTTGATTCCGAACTTGTTAATAACGTCAGGATTCGAGAAAGAAGTGAAGTAATTGGCGAAGCCGTTGTAAGCCGCAGTACCGACACCTATATTGGGTTGCGGGTATGCTTGCATCATGTTGAATGCCACAGGGTCTATGAGATTGCCAGGAGTGCCAGGCAGTTGGTATGGCGTCCCGGCTAGCACCGGACTTCCAGGGCTTTGATACTTCATCAGATTATTAAACGGGATAAAAGCTGACCGCACCGGGCCGCCCAGATCGGCATCGTACACACCGGAGTAGGGGTCCCACAATTGCCCTGAGGGGTCGTTGCACATTCCCCGGCTGGTAAAGCCGGCAGTACAGATTTCACCAAAGTCGCCTTGGCGCTCCGCGGCACTGGGAACACCAACGGTAGCAGTGCTCGGCGACTTGGTTCGAATGGATTCGTAGTCAAAAAAGAAAAATGTTTTGTTCTTTTTGATCGGTCCACCAACCGTGCCGCCAAACTGGTTGTAACGTATGACAGGCCGGGGAGAACCGTACAGATTGTTAAACCAGTCGTTGGCGGCGAGTTTATCATTGCGGAAGAACTCCCAGGCGTTTCCATGGAACGAATTGGTCCCGGAGCGGACAACGAGGTTGATCACGGAGTTGCCGCTGTAACCGGCAACATCCGCGCTGAAGTTACTTTGAATTTTGAATTCCTCTACAGCATCCACATCGGGGGCTTCTATCGTTGACTGGATGCCACCATGCTGTCCAATCAGATTGGCGCTCACTCCATCCACGAGCACGTCGGCATTAGAATTCCGGCTGCCGTTCACGACAATATTGTTCATGTCTCCGGTTCCATAGCCTTCACCAGCAACTCGAGTGACACCCGGAGCAAGACGGGCCAGATCGAGAGCATTACGCCCCAACAGAGGCAGATCATTTACAAAGCTTCGACTGAGTGTCTGGCTCTGAACGGCGTCTTGCGTGGAAAGTAGCGGAGTTTCGCCAGCGACTTCTACAGTTTGCTGTGGCTGCCCGAGCTCCAGATGAATATCGAGACTCGCATTTTGATCCACATTCAGCACGATCCCCTCGTGGACAATGGCCTTAAAGCTGGGAGATGTTGCCGTAAGACGGTATTTGCCGGGCGGAAGCGAACGCAGCAGATATCGTCCTGTTATGTCGGTCTGCGCGTTAAACGCGTAACCTTTATCGATGTCTGTCAACTTGACGTCGACGCCAGGCACCACTGCTCCTGAAGGATCTGTGGCTACGCCTGTCAAAGAGCCGCTGTAGACCTGCGCTCTCAGCGAGGGTCGGACCAAGACGGCTAGCCCAATGAGAATAAGTAACGATGCGAGTAGTCTCAACATCTGCGCCTCCTGACACCTTTGGCGAAGGGTTGACCTTCAATTTGCCCGCAACCTGTTACGGGTTGTTTATTTGTGATCAGGTTTCTCGACGGACACCAAAGTCTTCGAGAAACCCGACAACTCTTCAGCTGCATCGGTCTCCAACTTCGGAAACTCTCGCTCCACATTGTCAAGCTTGAACAGCAGATCTTTCATGGCCACTTCCGGCTTATCGACCGGACGGTTCGTCTCGGCAAACGTACTGAGGGTCAAATTCGTAATCTCATCCACCGTTGCGCAGAGGCGTTCCAAGGAAGCGGCCAGCCAGTCGACTCGCTCATCGCGCGTCTCAATCGTTTCGCTCCGTGGGGAAGAGGCTTGGCGCGCTGGAAGCAAGGAGAGGACCGGCTTGAGCTGCGTCCACGATTCTTCCAGCTCTTTTCGCAGAGCGGTCATGTGTTCGCGAACCATAAGCTCCAACAGACGGCGCGTGGACGTTCGCAACTTATCTCGTCGGCGGAAGAGATCCCATTCGGCCAATCGCCGCAAGGCCCAGGCTTGCTCGCGTGCCTGTTCAGAATGGGCAAGGGCTTGTCTGGATAGAGCCGCAATCTCCTTTTCTGCACAAGCTTCGCGAGCATCCTTCACACCGGCAGCGCATTTGCCTGCGCTGAAGTAACGCTTCAAGAAATCCTCAACGGGAAGCTTCGCCTTCGAGTCATCGACCGGAGCCGGAGGCTCGAGAACCGGCGGGCTTTCTTTGTCTCCCTGTTTGTCCGCACTTTCTGTGGAACTTGTAATCTTCGCGGCGACAAACGGGATCCCGCGTAGCGCTATCAGTACCTGAGCTTTGCGTTCGTCGTTATCGACGACACCTTCCACTTCAACCAGGCTGGAGCCACGTCGTACCTCGATGGGCCTTCCGATGCACGCTTGTGCGCTATGAAGCGCATACCACACTTCCACCTCGGCGGCCGCCAATTCGGCTTCGGACGGCAGCTCGGGTTGGGCGGGATGCAATTCGCTGCGTGACAGAGCAGGAGGGGCTTTTTCGATCGACCTATGTGTGGTCTGTACGGCATCGGAAACCGGTTCCGCGAATATCGACGAAGCGAGGCGATCTGGGACAAGGACATCGAACGCAAGTTCACCCAGGGAGTAGTCCACAACTTCGCCATGGCTCTGAACGCGAAGCCGTTGTCCTATTGCGTGCCAGTCTGCGGCTCGGACTGTCAGCTCGGCCTCAACAATATCATCAGAGGCAAAGGGTCCGTGTCCTGAGACCCTGAGGATGGCAGCCTTCTCGCCATTCGGCAGCCGGCCCTCGATGACTGCTTCCGTCGGTTCAGGAATGGAGTCCCGCCAGACCGCATAGTTCATGGATGACAGCGGCATGCCCACATTTGCGCCATGACTGAGGAGCACCTTTCCCAATTCGCCGGCGATGGGAAGAGCCGGAATCGGCCGCTGAGTCAAACCGTGGTATATAGACAGCGCACTCCGGGTCGAACTGCTGCCGTTCTTAACCAGTTGCCGGATGCGATGGTTTTTGGTATCGTCCCAAATCTCCCAAGTAGCCGTTTCGACATGGTTTCGGGAGCTCCGGCTCAGCCGAAGCTTCTGGTAAATCACGGGCGCGGAAACCTGTGCCAGTTGCCGGGCTTCAGCAACCCCAACTCGAGACAGGATCTCCTTGGCCGAAACCGGTTCCGCAAGATTCAACCGGATCAACATCACCGCGATCAGGCATAGCAACGCCAGGAACACCGGCTGTCGCCGCGGACGAAAAGATAAGGATGCGGAGCACGAGCGGAGCATTCCGGTAAGTACATTCGGACTTCCGCAATCTGCTTCGAGGCGGTCCAGTTTCAACGCAAAGTTTGGTAACTCCCGCGGGGGAAACCCACTGGATCCGCCAAACGACGAATTGCGCGCCTCCATGAACTCCGAGACTGCGCGATTGATCTTTTCCAGCCGCAACCGGCAAGCCCAACAGGTCTTGGTGTGTGTTCCAACCCGTTCCATCCCAGGGCCGGCCTCGCCATCAAGATGGAGCACCAACTCTTCAAGTGAGGGATGCCAAGTTTGACGGAATAGCCGCGAGCGCCAACTAAGCATGGGCTGTTTCCTGGAGCAGTTTTTTGATAATCCTGCCGAGATACTTGACCAAGGTGGGCATTCGCATATCTAAAATCCCGGCAATTTCCTTATAGGAGAGCCCTTCCGCTCTCAGTTCGAGGCAGTGTTTCTCTTCAATAGAGAGTGAAGTCAATGCCTGTCGCAGCCGTTCCTGCTGCTCGACCTCCAGTGCTACCGCCTCGGGCCCTGGACCCCGGTCGCAGGCCTCCTCGCGCCCGGACAGATCCAAGCGCTCGCGCTGCGTGTCCTTTCGTTGCTGGTCAATGGCCAGGTTGTGCGCTACTCGAAATACCCACGCGCGAATGTTTGTGACCGTATGGCCTTGGTGCAGATGCCGGTAAAGCCGGAGAAAAACTTCTTGAGTTAGATCTTCGGCTTCGTCCGAATTTTCGAGAACGCGATACAAATAACGATATACCGGATCCCGCAACAGCTCGAAAATCTTCGTTACTTTCTGCCTGAGCGCCGAGGTGCTGCGCATTGTGAACGAGAGTTCAAGATCGAGCGATAAAGCCTCCGAAGTTGTGTAGTTTTCCTGCATGGCTATCCGGCGAGATCAGCTAGCCCCCTTCGGGAAGAACGAAAATATGAACCTGCCGCCCGGAACACCCCAATCCCATCCCTCACGCTTGGCTGGAAGCGCCTGCTTAATTTTCTGGAGCCTTTGTTACTAAAGACGTTCGCCGGCCGCGTTTTATACGGCTGACGCAAAAATCTTTTGCCTCATCTAGGAGCGCGAACGGTGAAGAGAAAGTCTTCAACGGAAGCGATGCTCGGCTTGGCAGCTGCGTTTTCCGCTCCAATGCGCTTGATCTCTGCCAGTTCGGCGGCCGATTTCTGCTCATCGCCTATCGCCTTATAGGCGCTCCGCAGCGCGTAATGCGCTGGGATCAAGCCCGGCTGAAGTTGCGTCGCGCGTTGCAGACGCTGGACGCCAGTCGCATAGTCCTTTCGCGCAACCGCGATTTTGCCCGCCAGCAGAAAGACATAGGCGTCGTTCGGGGCGAGCCCCAGTGCGCGATCAATCGCTTTTTCGGCGCTCTCGGAGTCCTGCGGGGCCGACTCCGTAATGGACAGAGCCTGATAATAGTACGCTTCCGGAGTCGCAGCGCCCAAAGCAATCGCTGTTTCCAGCATTCGCCTCGCCTCTCCCGGCTTAAGCTGCATCTGGAGCAGGATCCCGTTTAATAGGTAGGAGCGATCCCACTCTGGCCACCGGGCCTGGATCTCAGCCAGCAATTTTTCGGCATCGCTTTCGCGATGGACGAGAATGAGCGCCACGCATTCGGCCAGGAGCAACTCCCGCGCATCGGGAACGATGCGCGACGCCTGCTCCAATAACGAGAGAGCCTCCTGCCGCAACTGATGCTTCAGCAGAAACGAGGCAGCCTGAAAATAAAGGCTGGCTCTGGTCGGGGCTAACTGCATACCCCGATTTAGGGCGTCCGCCGCCTCTGGAACCTTACCGAGCGAGTCGAGAAGTTGAGCTCGCAGGAGATAATAGTCGCCCTTGCGGTCTTCAGGTGCTGTCTTGTCGAGTTCATTCAGGGCGGTATGGGGGCCGTCCAAGTGAAAAACGGCTGTGGCCAGGTCCAGCCGAGCGGCGCTAAATGACGGCGTGACCGCCACTACCGCTTCCAGAAACTCCCGTGCCGCCTCGTATTGTTCGAATTCGAGCAAAGCAGTTCCGCAGCGCGCTAGAATTTGCGGGTCGGAACTCGCCGATCTTATCTGGCGGAAAATCTCCAAGGCCTCGGCGCTCTTGCCATCAGCAAGCAATTCCGTTCCGAGTCTGATCGTCCATCGGAAATCGATCGAATCCTTAGCAGCATTTCTGCGCAGATTCGCTAAATAGCGCGCTCGCTGCTCGGCTGGCGGCAGACTCAGAAAATCCAGAAGTCCGGTCCGAGACCGCTCCGGCCCGGTGGACACTCCGGATTCCTTGGCTTTTTTCCGGTCATTAAAACTTTGCGCTGTTGCAAGTTCGTACAATCCTGTTCTATCGTGCGGATGTTTTCGGACATATGCTTCGAGGTCAGGCAATGCGCCTTTAAAATCGCCGGTATTTGCAAGCGAGAAGGCCCGTTCCCGGTGAGCTGTCTCGTCCCCGGGTCTCAACCTGAGATAGCGATCGTAAGTTGAGACAGCGTCCAGGTAAAACCCGAGCTGGGCCGACACCTGTGCGAGAAGCAGGAGGGGTTCGGCGCGGCCGGGTGCGATTCTTGCAGCTTTGGTCAGCAGCATAGCCGCATCGGCTGTTCGCTGCGCTTGGAGATACGCCCGGGAAAGCATATAAAGGCAATCAACATCGTCCGGCCGCTCATTCAATGCGACCTCGAACACTTTTGCCGCGCGCTCGGTATGACCTGCGTAGAGCGCGGCGAGGCCGAGATTGTAGAGAATATCGAAGTTTCGCGGGTCGGCATCCAAAGCACGCGAAAAGGACTCCTCCGCCTGGTTATATGACTTACATCCGGCATAGACCGCGCCGGCGGAGAAATGGGCCCGCCAATTGCCCGCAGCCAGACTTTCCAGCTTCGCCGCAGTTTCCCCTGCAGCGGAACATTGTCCATCCAAGCTAAGCGCGCGAGCGCGCAATTCGAGCACGCCAGGGTCGTCTGTTGCGGAGGTTCCCAAGCGGCTCAAGTAGTTCAGAGCCGCGTGGCCCTGCTTATCCTCCAGGCTAATTCGAGCAAGCTGTAAATTCGCGTTGGGGTATTGAGGGTCGGCGGCTAGGGTCTCGAGGTAAAGCTGGCGCGCCTCGCTCCGGTTACCACTCGCCAGATAGTGATTGGCAGCGTTGTTAAGAACCTGGGGGGATTGAGGCGCAAGCTTCAACGCCCTCTGATAGTATCTATCGGCCTCTCCATAACGCCGCAGAGAATCGAGAACCGCGCCCATGAGAAGGAGCGCTCGCAAATCGGAAGGATGGGATTCCAGAACGCTGCGGACTTTTTGATCAGCATCCGCGACATTTCCTTGTTCGAAGGCTTTCGCAGCATCATCAAGTGCGAGCTGTAGTTCAGACTGCTGTGCGAAGACTTGCAACGCACAGGCCAACGCCACCGCGCCAGCAAGCCTCTTCGCAGCCATGATCAGTCTTCCTATTTACCATGTTTCGAACGCTACGAGGCATTGATCTCCTGGGCCCTGGGCAGGGTCACGGAACCTGATGATGCGACACTACGACACCGGCCGGATTGAGTTGTATTTTCTCTTCCGTCACCGATTCAACGCGGGCGTGAGAAAACATGATCGGAAAGTATTTCCCGCGAGCCCACAGTTCGTAGAGATCGCGATAGTGCGGATTATTGACATCGCCCGACTGTCCGGGATTATTCAGTGCAATCGAGTTATCCCAGTTCCCGGTATCCAGGATGACCTTCAGTGATCCGCCGGCAGTTTGGTTATCATCGCCCCCGGTGGCATCGATTGTGTAACTGTCCCCGCCGCGCGACAAATTGCCTACATCAAAGCGGACGCGGTCTGCGGTTTTGAGTGCCGGAGACAGCGGATGAAAAATGGTCGCATGATGATAGGACCCTAACGCCCAGGTCTCCATATCGTTCCCGAAACGTTTGGTTAGTTCGGCGGTGGCCTCTTCGAGGCTTTTCGCCAGCAGAGCGTCACGCCCCGCTAAAGGATCCGTACCGAAACGGCCATCGGGCGCGTAAAGCCACGCAATCATTCTGCTCAGGGGCGGATCAATGAATTGTTGCGCTGTCTTAGGAACCACCAGAGCGTTTAGGTTCAATACGAGGCGGCGCTGAAACATCTCATAAATTCCAGCTTCCACCGAATCCCGATCGAGCACAAAGTTCCAATGTGTCAGCATCGCCTGCGCCTGCATTGTGGAACCCGACAACTTCAGGTCGCGCAGCAAAGGCACAATGCGCCTCGCCGGAATTGATAAGTTATTGTTTTGCAGTTCGGCCATATCCGCCACGGTGAAGCGCCGCCCGGAAACTAAGAATTCGGCCACAGATTCCGCGCGAAAGGGATCGGCCCAGGTATAGTGGAGCGCGTCGTGATACGGCCAGCCGTGAGGAATCTGGTACTCATTTGAAGTGTTGTAAAAGCCCTTCTCCGGATTGAATGCGTTCGGCAGTAGTTTGGGTGAAAGAAAGCCGTTCCACTCGTACCGCCCATCGCCGGGAACCGGTACGAGGCCGCTCCAGTTTGGCCGCCTCGGCGCAATGCCGACTGCCTGGTAACCGATGTTCCCGTCCCGATCGGCCCATACCATGTTTTCTGCCGGCATGCGGCTATATGCGCAAGCGTCGCGGAACTCTTCCCAACTGTGAGCCTGATCCATGCGCAAACTGGCAAGATAGGGAGCCCCGCCTGTTTCGCGCCAGGCGGCGCGCACCGCGTAGGCCTTATGATGAGCCGGGTCCTCGTAGATGACAGGTCCATGGCGCGTGTACTTGAGGTCCACGGATACCGGCTGTTCACCCTTTACCGGGATTGAATCATGAATCACCTTCATCGGCTCCCAGCCGCCCTGATATTTGTACTGCATCGGGTTTTGGGGATTGGTGTCGTAGATGTAAAGATCTTCGGTATCGGTGCCGAAGATTGTGAGCCCCCAGGCACCGAACTCGTTGTGGCCGATTGAAACGCCCGGTAAAGACGGCTCACCGCCACCGATAACGTTCCAACCAGGCCCGATCAGGTGGACCAGATAGCGCAGCGAAGGTGCCTGCTGGATGCGATGCGGATCATTCGCCATGAGCGGGTAACCGCTGGAAGTCAGCTTGGGCCCGACAACCCAGTTGTTGCTCCCGATGTTTTGTCGACGCTGGCTCAAATCGAGCGCTGTTGGAGTCTCGATCGCGTCATCTAACCGCGCAACCGAATTCAAATTGCGAAACCCCGACGCCAACTCGTCGGCGGAAAAGTGGAAGGGAGTACGGAAAGCTCGATACAACTCCAGCACGTGGTCTGTTACGAGCGAAGAATCAATCGTGGAATCAATACTTAGATTCGGGTCGGAAGGTTGAAAATACTCGAGATCCTTCACTCGATCGACGCCAAGAGTCCGAATCGCAAGCGCTACATTGAACTCCTCATAGAGGTTGCCCGCCAGTCCGTTGAAGCGGCTGATAACAACAGCGGGGGTCCAGTCTCCGGGCTTGATTCCGAGCATTCTGAACTCCGGCGTGAGTAAAGAGGAGTTGCGGCGGGTTTCGGCAATATAGGCGTTTATGCCGGCCACGAAGGCCTCAATGATGAGAGCTCCATGCGGGTGATACCAGTTGAGTTCCTGCTCCAAATCGCCGCGATACATGAAGAGTCGATTGGCTATATCCCGCTTCAGCTCCTTCCTGCCGGTGATCTCCGCCATTCTTCCGGTCGCCTGGCGGCGCCAAAGCTCGAGTTGGAAGAGACGGTCGCGAGCCACGTTATACCCCTGGGCGAAAAAAAGATCGTGTTCGGTGGCCGCGTAGATATGGGATACACCCCACTTGTCACGGAGAATCTTGACTGGTTGATCGAGACCACGAAGAGAAACTACCTCCACCGGACGATCGGCTGCCAGCAGTGATGGGTTGAAGACGAGCGGCAAGAGGGAGAGCCAACGCAAAGGGGAAGTCATGCGAATCTTCATTTAAGGATATTGGGCGAAGATCTTGGTGGGGCAGGCGCTTTCGCCTGCGCGGGCTTGCAGCCGCGCTATTGTTTCGGTTGCGGCGCTGCTGTTCTGCGCCTGTCTAAAGCGGAAGCGCGAAAGCGTACAGAGTGTCGCCCGCACCGAACACGACATACTGGCGTCCGTTCAGTTCATACGTCATCGGACCATTTCCGGCGTACTCGCCCGTATTCACGTGCCAGAGGACCGTTCCCGTGGCCGGATCCAGCGCCATCAAATGACCCGCGCTGTCGCCTGTAAAGAGAAGTTTGCCTGCTGTACTCAGCAGCCCGGCGTTCGAGTCGCCTTCGTGCTTCCAGCAAATTTTTCCTGTCTTGTAGTCGATCGCGAGAGTGAAGCCCTTGTCTCCGGGAAGCCCGTCGTCACGGCCGGCAAAGCCCTCGGGCTTCCCCTCCGCCGTGAGATAAAACACGCTGTAGTTTTGCGATGCATTCACGTAAAACATGCCGGTTTCCGGATTGAAGCTCGGCGCGAACCAGTTTGTTGCGCCACCCGAACTAGGCGAAACCAGCGCGCCATTGCGAGTCGGCTCTTTGGATGGATCTGCCACCGGCACACCCTGTGCATCAATGCCTTTAGTCCAGTTGGTCTCGACGAAAGGCGCAGTCAACAGGTGCTTTCCGTCAGTTCGATCCAGCACGAAGAAGTAGCCGTTCCGGTTCGCCTGTGCCAGAAGCTTGCGTTTGATGCCGTTGAACTCGCCGTCAATCAACACCGGCGTCTGCGTTGCATCCCAGTCGTGCGTATCGTGCGGAGTCGGCTGATAATACCAAACCAACTTCCCTGTATCCGGATTCAGCGCGACGATGGAAGAGGTCCAAAGGTTGTCTCCCTTTCTTCCCTGGCCTGCGTGTACTGGATTTGGATTTCCCGTGCCCCAATAGAGCAGATTCAGTTCGGGGTCGTATGTCCCTGGCATCCAGGTCATCCCACCGCCATGCTCCATCGCGTCTTTACCGGGCCACGTTTCGGCGCCGGGCTCGCCTGCCCGGGGCTCGCTGTTCCAGCGCCACTGGAGTGCCCCCGTCTCCGGGTCGCGGGACTCGAGGTAGCCCGGGTTGTCCAGCGAATCGCCTCCCACGCCAACGATGACGTGATTTCGAATCACCAGCGGGGCCATCGTCGAGAAGTACTCGAGCTTCACGTCAGCGATCTGCACTCTCCAGCGCTCTTTACCGTTCTTTGCATTCAGGCAGATCAGGTAATTATCCGGCGATTCAAAGTACAGCCACTCGCCATATATGCCCACGCCGCGATTGCCAATGATCCAGGCCGGGTTGTTGGGATATCGGAAATGCCAGATCTCACGCCCAGTGCGCGCGTCTACTGCCCACACGTTGTTTGGCACGGTGAAATACAGCACGCCGTTCACTTCGAGAGGAGTCGCCTTAATCGTCCAGTTGCCACCGCTATCTCGGGTTCGATATACCCACTGGAGCGCGAGCGAGCGGACGTTTGATGCGTTGATCTCCGAAAGCGGACTATAGCGTTGGCCTGAGTAGTCGCCGTTGTAAGAGGGCCAGGCGGTGGTCGGCACCTTCAGCAGGTCCGCCGGGTTAAGACCTTGCGCAAAGAGCGCAACCGAAACGAAGCCGAACGCGTACAGCATAGCGCCCGGTCTCATTTCAAGGTCTCCAGGTAAGCCAGCATGTTGTGCATCAGCGTGTCGGTGTACTTCGGAAGCATGTCGCGATGAGCCTGAAGCGGGTCACGGATTTCGACTGCAACCTCAGACCTGGGATACGAGCGATACCAACCGGCTGAATCGACGAGAGCGACATCGAATGTGTCTGCTTCCACCAATGCCCCTGTTACGGATTCGCCTGACGGAAGTTTCACCGTGACTTCAACCACGGCCGCAGGTTTGGGTTCGGCTCCGATTAACGTCGAATGCTCCGGGGAGGGCGGAGACAGAAACCGGGACTGCAGTTCGGTTGCGTCGTACTTGCTGGCGATATGCGCCAGGTCTTTCTCTGGAGAATGGCACGTGTTGCACGTGCCCGGCCCATTGAAGTAGGCTTCCCCAGCCCTCGCATCTCCCGTCACGAGTCCGCTGATGACGTAGGTAAACCGGTTTGCAGCCAGGTGCGTTCTCGAATGCAGAAACGCTGCGATATCTGAAACCTTGTCGTTATCGAGCGAAAAGGCCGGCATCCCCTTTTCGGGCCTCCCATTCCGAACGACTTGGCCGACAAGATTTCCCCCCACATCGTGAAGAACGACCGCTGAACGGACGAGATCAGGACCGCTACGTCCTCTTGCGTCCTCACCATGACAGAACGCGCATGTCGCGGCAAACAACTTTTTCCCTCGCTCAATCGATGCGGGATCCTGTACGCCGCCTCCGATCGTGTCGGGTCCGCCCTGCTGTGGCGGCTCCTGAGCCCTTGCCCGCGTTGAAAGCGCGATGAGTGCCAGCAGGACCAGCCCCACGGCCGATGCTTGGTTCATCCGTTCGCATGCGTGGCGGCGACCTAGGTAACACCACATCTAAACGCGTCCTCGTGCTTCCGACGATGCGTCCACTGCAACGTCCACCCCGACCAGCTTCGATTCCGCGCCCGCTTTCGCGAGCATCCAATAGACAAGAAAACCGACCAATGCGCTGTAGACTGTTGCGGGCTGGCTGTACATCTTCAGAGCCGGTCCCACGGGTAAAAACGGAATCATTCCCACAAGAAAACCCGCTGCCCAAGCCGCGTATCCAGCGATATTGATTCCCTGTCGCGGTCCGGCCCATTTGCGGCCCGAAAGAACATAGTCGGCCAGCATCGCTCCGCAGATCGGGCCGAACGATGCCCCAATGACTTGGAAAAACGGCACCAAGTGGGAAGCGACCCCCGTGATCGCCAGGATCAGCGAGATAGTCACGCCGGTCATAGTGGATGTAATGCGGCGTATGGAAGGCAGCATGGTGGAAAAACTGTTTCCAATGATGAACCCGCAGAAACAGGCGCCTGGCACCGAGGCGGCGGCGTAAAGGAAGAAGATGATTCGGGCCAGGACGCCCCCGATCAACCCGATCAAGCCGTCGAAAGCATAAGACTCGAACCCTGGATGTGTGGCATGCGCGCCGGCCATGGAAACTAAAGTCAAGCCGCCCGCATAAAGTGTGGCGATACAGATTCCAACAGCGCCGCCCTTGACAATATCCGACCTGTTGCGGTTTTCCATGCCGAAATCCGCGCCTGCGGCGCCCGCGGTCGCGAAAAATCCGGTGACAATCTGGACCAGCAGGATAAAACCTACAGCAGGAGCGTGCGCAGGCGGAGCGTAATGAGTGAGTCCCGAACTCGTTTTGGCGAACACCACGAAAATCATGATGAACGGAACAACGTTGGCTATTAGTGCAACGCGAGCGACGTAACGAATTCCCATAGTGGCAATCAAGGCGATCATGTAGGCCCACGCAATCGCAATCGCAATGTACGGAAAGGTTGCGTGGTGAACAGGAATGCCTAAACCTTCGAGAACGAATTTCGTTGCCAGGTCCGTCGAAACGCTGTACCAGCCGACCTGCAGCACACCCATCAATAAACCGGGCATCAGATATCCGCCGCGAGCTCCAAACGTCGAGCTGCCGACGACATACAACGGAAGACCGGTTTTCATCCCAAGCATGGCCGGGGCGTAGTAATAAAGCCCAAAACACAGCAGAGCTGCAATCGCCAAAGCGACGAGAGATAAACCCAGGCTCATGCGGTCAAGTGTGCCCGTCGCAATGGACTGATAGAATCCGATCCACAGAAAGACGCCAGCATAGGCTGGTGCCGTATTCAGGTACCACGGCGCACGCGACTCTCGTGGGCGCGGGGATGTTCGTGAAATATAGTCGGGTAACATTTCCGGTCGGCTTTAGTCTTCAGCCGTTGCTCTTAAATCGCGCATAGCATATCATAGCGTTGTTCTTTAATCAGGAACAGAGTTCTGAAAATCAAACTGAGGAGGCGTCTTGAGAATCAGCCGCAGCGAATTCCTGAAGTCACTGGCCGGTCTGACAGGTCTTGCGTCGGCGCGGCCGGCCGCGGGAAATCCCTTGGGCCTGCCGATCGGCATTCAGCTTTACACCGTGCGTAACGATCTCACCGCTAACTTCGCGGCCACTCTCGCGAAACTAGCTGCCATGGGATACCGGCAAGTGGAGGCCGGCATGGCCTCGGATGGTCGCCTCGATTTCAAAGGCGGCACGCCCCGAGAGTTTCGAAAAATGCTCGATGACGCGGGCTTAGGCATTCCGAGCTGTCATTTCGGCGTGCCGGAGAACGACACCGAATGGAGCAACAACATCGAAACGGCTCATCAATTGGGTCTTCAGTACCTGTTGTGCGCCGCGCCGCCCAAAGGTACGACTTCGCTCGATGCATGGAAGCGCAGCGCGGCTTTTTTCACCCATCTGGGTTCGCTGTGTCGTGGTGCTGGACTGCAGTTCGCCTATCACAATCACAATGGCGAGTTCCGCGTCTACGATGGCGTCGTTGCTTATGACGAACTGCTGCGTTCCTCCGATCCGGAATTGGTAAAGCTGGAGGTCGATTGCTTCTGGATGACCTTCGCCGGCAAGGACCCGGTCGAGTACTTTCAAAAGTACCCCGGCCGCTTTCCTCTATTGCACATTAAGGATCTGAAGCCTGGCTACAAACCCACAACCGGCGAATTCGAAGGTAATCCGTTCTGCGAAGTCGGAACGGGCATCATCAAATGGAAACGCATCTTTGAGGCAGCAAGACAGGGCGGAGTGAAGCATTACTATGTCGAACAAGATAGATGGGACCGCCCCTCTCTGGAAAGCGCGCGCATGAGCGCAGCTTATTTGAAACAGCTCCAGCTGTGAAGGATTCGAAAACACAGAATGAAACTGGGGCTTTTTACTGCGCTCTTATCGGACCTCACATTGGACGATGTCATTTCCCGCGTTCGCGCTCTCGGCATTGAAGCCGTTGAGTTTGCAACCGGAAACTACGGCAGGCCTGCGCATATTCAACTGGACTGGATCGCGCAGCCTTCCAAACTTCAGGAGCTTCGAAAAAGACTGGATGATGCGGGGCTTATCATTAGCGCCCTGGGATGCGGCGGAAATGTGCTGCATCCGGACCGGAAAATCGGCGCCTCGCACGCCGCTATTATGCGCCAAACGATACTCTTGGCCGAAGCTCTGAGCGTTCCCAACGTAATCAACTTTTCAGGATGTCCGGGGGACTGCGAGATGTCAAAGTATCCGAATTTCGTCACGGTGGCGTGGCCGCCCGACTATCTCGAGATCCTCCGCTGGCAATGGGAAGCGAAAGTGATTCCGTTCTGGCGCGAAGAAGCCCGGTTTGCTCAGGAACATGGCGTTCGGATTGCCATCGAGATGCACCCGGGATTCGTGGCCTATTCTCCCGAGACATTGCTCAGACTCCGTGCGGAAGCGGGTTCGAATATCGGGTGCAACTTCGACCCAAGCCATCTTTTCTGGCAAGGTATTGATCCGTGCCTGGCTCTTCGAGAACTCGGCGACGCGATATTCCACGTTCACGCCAAGGACACCCGCGTATATGACTGCAATGCGCGTGTGAACGGCGTTCTCGATACCAAGCCTTACAGCGACGAAGCGAACCGGTCCTGGATTTTTCGCACCGTCGGCTACGGGCATGGTCCGGAGTTCTGGACGGATTTCATATCCACCCTTTCCCTGATCGGATATGATGGCGTGATTTCGATTGAGCATGAAGACAGCCTGATGTCGGTAGAAGACGGTCTGGAAAAGGCTTCCGCCTTTCTGCATCAAATCCTGATTCGAAAAAAGCTGTCCCAAATGTGGTGGGCATAAAGCGGATGAAAGCGATCCTGGTTTCCGCTCCGCCACGCTTCGAAGTCACGACTGTTCCGGACCCTCAATGCCACGCGGGCGAAGTGATCGTCCGCACCGCCTTTTGCGGCATCTGTGGCACCGACCTCGAGATCCTGAACGGAACGATGCCGCAGGGCTTTACACGTTATCCGGTTGTGCCCGGGCACGAATGGACCGGCGTTGTAGAAGAAGTGGGACCTCGAGTGACAGGGTTGCGTGCGGGAGATCATGTCTCGGTAGAAGGCTATCTCCCATGCGGAGAGTGCCCAGGCTGCCGTGCAGGACAAAACAATTTGTGCGTTACTCACGAACAGATTGGGATGACACGGAACGGAGGATTTGCCGAATATGTCGCAGCTCCTGCCAGTTCTTGTCACGTGATCTCCGCCGCGGTCGGGCTTGATGAAGCCTTGATGGTCGAGCCGGCTTCGACCGTCGTCAGAGGGATAGAGCGTGTGCACCCGCCTCCTTCCGCCCGCGCGGTTGTCATTGGCTGCGGTCCTATCGGGCTGATCGCGGGACGCGTGTTGCGCCGCTATGAACCCGCCGCGCTCCTGGGTCTCGATCTTGCGGCTTCACAGGAGACAATGGCAGCCCGGGCCGGTTTCACCGGGTTCATTACCTCGACCGATTCGGCCGATCTGATCGAACGAAGCGGATCGAACGGCTGGGACATCGTGGTGGATTGCGCCTCTGGCAGCAAGCCGCTCGAGTTGGCGTTCCAAATCGTGCGCCCCGGTGGCGCAATCGTGGTCATCGGAGGAGCGCCAGATACGCACCGCCTCCACATCCCCGCGAACCTTTTCGTGACTCGAGATTTGCATGTGGAGGGCATACTAGGCTACACGACTCGCTCCTGGATTCGAACTCTAGAACTCGTGACATCTCGGGAATTACCGCTCGGGGATCTTATTTCTCACCGTAAGCCCATTGAGGAGTTCGCTGCCGCCCTTGCCCTGTTGCAATCGCGGGACGAGCCAATGGGGAAAGTAGTGATCTCGTTCCCGTAGACGCAGCCGCTGGCGGCTCTATTTCAGATGCGGCCGTTCCGCTTGGTATGATCGTGTTCTGGATTGGAGCGCCGCGAAGGTTTAAATGCAGGCAAAGTACCCGGTCAAGTCTCTCGCCAAGGCCTTTTCGCTGTTGGACGCGCTCGGAAAATTTGAGAACGGCGCCGGCATCGCTGTGCTCAGCAAAGAGCTCAGGATGGGTAAGAGCACCGTGCACCGTCTGCTTGCGACACTTCGTGAGTTCGATTTGGTTTGGTTCGACTCAAGTACGTCCAATTACGCTCTGGGTGCGCGGATCCTGCGCTGGAGTGACTTGCTGGTCCGTCAGAATCTCTTGATCCGGCATGGCTCGCCCATACTGCGCGAGCTGGTGCACAGTTCGCACGAGACGGCGAGTCTGGCTGTTCTGGAGGGTACCGATGTCGTGTATATCGCCCGTTTTGAATCCACTCAGAGGCTTAGAATGAGCGAGGCAGTCGGAAGCCGCTGCCCCGCATATTGCACCGCCTTGGGGAAATCGCTCCTGGCTACTTTGTCCGAGGAAGAGTTTCTGGCTGTGTTCGACGGGATGGATTCCCTGAAGCCGATGACTCCGAATTCCATCGCCAGCAGGGAACGCCTCTGGGCTCATCTCGAAAAAGTGCGCCAGGATGGCGTGGCATACGATTTCGAGGAAAACGTAATCGGTGGCGTCTGCTTAGGTACGCCGGTAAGAAATCACACCGGCAGAGCCGTGGCCGCCATTAGCATCTCGTTGCCGACACAGCGCCTCAGAGGAGACATACTGATCACCCTGAAAGACAACCTGCTCAAGGCCGCGTCGCGCCTTTCTTCCGATCTAGGCTACGTCGCGCATCAGGAATCCCTACGGTCCATGCCCGCACCTGCACGCACCAAACGCGCACGCGCTCGAACCATAGCGCGCCGTTAACTCCCCACCGCCCCCTACTTCGATGTCAACACAGAACTCTCTTCGAGAAGAATTCGAATTCCGGAAAGACTTGCCCGCGCTCCATTCGCCATGAAACCGAGATCACTTCCGATCGTCAGGAGCTGCGCGCCAAGCTTCACGTATTGAAGGCACTCGTCAGAAGTCCACGTCGGTAGCCCAAACGGCATTGCGTGCGCTCGGGCTCTCTGGATCAGTGCCTTTACAACGGCCTCGACGTCGGGGTGTTTGGTTTGGGTAGCAAGGTTCATGAAACTGGCCAAATCGCCGGGGCCGATGAAGATGCCATCGATGTTGCCGGTTGTGAGAATCTCGTCGATATTCTCGGCTGCTCGCGGCGTCTCGATCTGGACGATCAATGCAATCTGATCGTTAGCCTCGCTCGCGTAGTTCTCCAGGTCCTGAAAATAGCGGCTTGCCCGAGTCGGGGAGAACCCGCGTATGCCTACCGGCGGGTAGCGGCAAAAGCTGACGGCTAAAGCAGCATCCGCGCGCGAACTTACCATGGGCACGACCACGCCCTGTGCACCCAGATCGAGGGCAGTTTGGAAATGGTCCAGCGCGTTGCTCGGCAATCGTACGACGGCGGCCGTCGAACTGCCTTTCATCGACAAGAGAATCGTTCGGAGCTGCTGGCGATCCAACGGGAAGTGTTCTGTATCAATAAGCAGCCAGTCGAAGCCCAAGTCGGCCATGAGCTCGACCGAATACGGATCCGCAAATCCGATCCAGCTCCCAATGACGGGTTGCCCTGACTGGATAAGTGCTTTCAGCCTGCTCCTCAAGCTGCCCTCTGCTGGGGCTTCCGTACCGCCAGTTCGTTTTCGTCGAGATCCCTTGCCACTGGTTCTCAAAATACGCGTGATCCGCCGTATTGTCAATGAGAATATCGTTCTGAAATACAAGGGCAGAAAAAATCCGATAACTCGAGTCCTGCATATTTCTGATCTGCGGGACGACCATCGTTTCCAATTCGTTCCACGATACGGAACAACTTCCTAAATATCTTGACAGCAACGTGGGAACGGTGTTAAGAAAGGACATTCGCATCCGGCCGAGGCCGGTTCGTCGCGCTTCAGCGGGTGAGGACTCTGGCCCGGCATTTGGGCTCATGTGGGATCTCACAAAAGGAGAGAAGTCCAAGATGACTGCAACTGATTCGCATCGGTTCTGGCGGGAATTGAGACGCTTCATGACGTACTCGCTTTGTATGACTGGTTTCCTGCTCAGCGCCGTTTGCGCGAACGCGCAGGCTGGACGCGCATCCATCAACGGAACCGTGACTGACGTGACCGGCGCTTTCGTGCCCGGGGCTCAGATCTCGCTCAAGAATGCGTTGACCGGGCAGATCACCACGGCCACTACGAGCGGCGAGGGCGCCTACTCCATCCCCTTTGTGCCCCTCGGCGATTACGAGGTAGCGGCTTCCCATTCCGGCTTTTCGACGGAGCGGCAGACCGGAGTTAGATTGTCGGCCGATCAGATTGCTACCGTAAATTTCGTATTAAAGCCGGGACAGGTGAACGCCACCGTTGAAGTGAGTGCAACCGCAGTCGAGCTCGAGACCACCAGCGGAGCCGTCAGCCAGGTGATCAATCAGAAGAGTATCGTCGAACTGCCGCTCAATGGCAGAAATCCCGCCGAGTTAGTGTTCGTGGCGCCGGCTTCGGTAAACGGCAATCAAGCGACGGGCGCGATCGGTTTGCCCGGCTCGGGTAGCGGCTTTCCGAATCCGGGCCAGGAAACGGCAGCCTCGGTGAACGGAAGCCGCATGGGCGGCGTCTTCTACATGCTCGATGGCGTCAATCACATGGACAACTACTTCATGAATGCGAACCCCTTCCCGAATCCGGACGCAACCCAGGAATTTCGCGTGCTGACAAACAACTTCGACGCGCAGTATGGGTTTACGGCCGGCGCGGTAGTTAGTATCGCAACCCGATCCGGTACGAATAACTGGCACGGAGAAGCCTTCGAATTTCTACGTAACAACGCATTCAACGCGACGGATTTCTTTACGCATCAGGCCGATCCGCTGAAACGGAACCAGTTTGGTGGATCTATTGGCGGCCCCATTAAACACGACAAGCTGTTCATCTTTGGCAATTATCAGCGGACCATCGAACACCAAACGATCATCGCGGGCGGTACATCCGTCCCGAGCAATGCGATGCTCAACGGCGATTTCAGCGCCGTACCTGTGCAACTCCACGATCCCAATGGGGTCCCCTATGCGAACAATCGAATCCCTGTCAGTCAGTTCAGTCCCATCAGTTTGAAGCTCGAACAGGGCCTTCCAAAAACCGACGACCCGAATGGGAACGTCATTTTGGACAACCGCGTGCAGATCAACGACGGCTCGGAATTCACCGTTCGCGGAGACTACTACATCACGGAGAAGCAGCACCTCAGCGCACGTTACTTCTTCGACGACTTCAACCGGCCTGCGTTCAATGGCGGAGGCAACTACCTGAATTCGGACCGTTCGGCCCTCGCCAGAAGTCACAACGGAGCACTCCAATATACCTGGAGTATCCGGCCAACCGTAGTAAATGATTTTCTGTTCGGCTATAACCAGATCAACAGCACAACAACGCCCGGGCTCGTACAGCCCGACGGAAAGCCGCTCAGTCCCGAGGCTTTGGGAGCGAATATTCCTCAGCCCGATGAAACGATCAGTCAACTCGGTGCGGACAATGGCTTCTCCATCAGCCAGACACCCGTCATTCAGCAGCGCCACAACTGGATCATCAACGACACTGTTTCCGTTACCAAAGGAAAACACTCGATGATGTTTGGAGCCAACATCTTTACGGAATATTCGCTCGAGTACGCTGGCTGGGGTGCCGATCCACAGATGAATTTTTCCGGGCAGGTTACCGGCAACTCATTCGCTGACTTTCTGCTCGGCGACATGAGCTCCTTTAACCAGTCCGGCGGCGAATATAACGAGCTGCACGCGATTGAATTTGCATCTTTCGCACAGGACAGTATCAAGCTGAAGCCCAATCTGACCATTAATATCGGCGTCCGCTGGGAACCACAAACCGCGCCCAAATACACGCAGGACAAGTTGCCCTTCTTTTCGCCCGGTCAGCAAAGCACGCGGTATCCAAACGCGCCGGTAGGACTCGTTTTCGCCGGTGATCACGGGGTCCCGGATGGTGGCTGGAATACCGATTGGAAAGCAGTCGAACCGCGCCTGAGCATCGCCTGGCAGCCGCGCGCTCTTCCGAACACCAGCGTTCGAGCCGCCTTCGGCATCATGGTTCAACCGTACGACTTCTCCATGTACAACCACATGGGAACCACGGCGCCCTTCAGTCCGGACTTCAATCTCGTGTATAACCAGGTCTATCCGTGCATTCTGAACATCATTGACCCATACGCGTGTTATGCGCCGACTGGGTTCAAGCCGCCCTTCCCGCCATTTTCTGGATTCAGCTTTCTTCCGACCGCCAGCGCGACTTTTTCTATTCCCGTCAGCATCGGCGCTACCTTCACTCCAGGGTTCAATATGCCTCGTGACCAGACCTGGAACTTCAGCATCGAGCACACCATCAACGACTTTCTCTTTCGCGTCGCATATATCGGGTATGAAATGTATCATCTCCCTGTACAAATGCAGTTGAGCCCGGGTCTCTTCGCGACAGGCGGGTCAACCACGTTACTGCCCAACTTCAATAACATTCAGGCGTATGAATCGTGGGGCACTCAATCCTATAACTCGATTCAACTGACAGGTGAAAAGCGATTCAGTCACGGCTTTCAATTCATATCTAATTTCAGTTATGCGAAGAATCTGGATTCCAGCTCCATTGCTACGACTGCTAATGTCGGTCCGATCGGTAATCCATACGATCTCGGCTGGAATCGCGGAGTCTCGGATTTAAGCATTCCGGTGATCTGGAATAACACGTTTGTTTACCAAACTCCTGCGTTGAAAGGACTCGGCTCCATAGGAAGCATGATCCTTGGCAACTGGGAAATTTCAGGAATCTGGACGCTGCATTCAGGCCAGCCATTTAGCATCATGGGACCGAACGGTTCAAACAATTCAGATGCAAACATCGGGAACGACAGGGCTGACATCGTTTCGGGTCAGCCGCTGAATCAGCAGCAAGGCTCCAAGAACCAGTGGCTGAATGAATACTTCAACACCGCGGCTTTTACCGCGAATCCGCCCGGCACATTCGGCAATTCGGCTCGCAACCTCCTCAGAGTGCCGCAATTCAACAACGTGGATTTGGCATTCATGAAGAACTTCCCGTTCCGTGAACGCTATCGACTACAGTTTCGATGGGAGATGTTCAACGCGTTCAATCGCACCTGGTTCGGCCAGCCGGATAACACGGTTGGTGATCTGAACTTTGGTAGGATCACGAGCGATTGGAACACGCCGAGACTGATGCAAGGAGCGTTGAAGCTGTATTTCTAAGGGTGCGTCTTACGGACTGTGAAAAAATCCGTTATCAATGGAGTGTGTCTTCCGTAAGTCGTTGGCTTTGAAACTGAGCCTTGAGCTTAACCGATGGGCGGTGTGAAATACCTCCGTTACACTATGCTTCTCTTGTCCCCGCTCATCGGGGCCCGCGAGGAACGGCCCGTTTTTCGAGAAGCATCGCCCGACGAGACTTGCATCCGCTGGTTGCACGACAACGGCCGCTCTAAGAACCGGTATCTCCCGGAGACGACCGGGCCGGGAGTCGCAATCTTCGACTACAACAATGACGGCAGAATGGATATTCTATTCGTCAACTCGGGCAAATCCAGCTTTTACAGTCCGGCCGCGCCGTTACATCATGCCTTGTACCGGAACAACGGCGACGGCACTTTCTCCGATGTCACCCGCCAGGCGGGCATCACGGCAGACTTGTTTGGGATGGGCATCGCCGTCGGTGACTACGACGGCGACGGTTGGCCCGACATCTTTATTACCGGCTGGCAAAAATCCGTTCTCTATCACAACAACCGCAACGGCACATTCACAGATGTGACGGGCCTCAGCGGCGTCTCGTCTCCCCGATGGGGCACCAGCGCCGTCTGGTTTGATTACGACAACGATGGAAAGCTCGATTTGTTCATCGGGCAGTTCGCCGATTACTCCGAAAAGCGAATCTGCGCGTTAGCCGATTCGTATGGGGGCGGGGGCGATGAGCACGTCAGGCAACAAGCCTACTACTGCAGTCCGAAACTGTTCAACCCGCTGCCTAGCCGCTTGTACCGCAATCTGGGCGCCGGCCGGTTTGAGGATGTGAGCGAGCAAATGGGGATTCTGGCCCGCCCTGGCAAGGCCTGGGGAGTTGTAGCAGCGGATATCAACGGCGATGGCTACACGGACCTATTTGTTGCGAATGACACCATGGAGAACTTCCTCTGGATCAACCGCAACGGGCATAGGTTTGAGGAGGTTGGGCTCGAATCCGGTACCGGATATGGAACCGATGGGACCGCGCGCTCCGGCATGGGAGTCGATGCAGCCGATTTCGATCGGGACGGCAAAGAAGATTTGATTGTCGCGAACATTGACGGCGAGACAGACTCGTTGTACCGAAACACCGGACATGAAGTCTTTGAGGATCTGAACTTGAATACGGGTCTGGCCTCAATCACACGAATGTTCAGCGGCTGGGGTCTCGGCTTCTTCGATTACGACAATGATGGCTGGCTCGATCTGATTCTGACCAATGGGCATCCGGACGACACGGTTGATCAGCGTAACCGTGGCGTTACCTTTCGCGAGCCCCTCTGCCTGCTGCACAATAGAGAAGGTCGAAAGTTCGATGATGTGAGCCGTCAGGCCGGGCCTGCTTTCACCAGGCAATATGCAGCGCGCGGGACGGCGATCGGCGATTTGAACAACGATGGATTCCCGGATTTCGTTTTCACTGAGAATGGCGGGCCCCCGCACCTGTTAATGAACAACGCCGTGAGCGGAAATCATTGGCTCGGCCTGCAACTCGTAGCCAGGACCGCGAACCCGGCTGGCGTGGGGGCCATGATTCGATGGAGCGTCAATGGCACAGTTCTGTCCCGTGTGAGAACCGCCGGCGGGAGCTTCCTTTCAACCCGTGATCCCCGGGAAATCGTCGGTGCCGGACGTGCCGTCATCGACTGGATTGAAATTCGCTGGCCTCAGCCGAGCCGGGCCATCGATCGAATTCTCAAACCGCAAATGGATCGATATTTGGTAATAACTGAAGGTCAGTATCCGGCGGCCCGAACGTAGGTTGCTCGATCCATGACGCTGCAGTTCCTTTTTCTGCTTCTGTTGGGAAGCCAGGTCACTACGTCCCGAGCCGCGTGGGAGAAAGGGATGGGCGCCCTTGAACAGAAGAACTTTGCTGAGGCCAAGCGTCTGTTCACCACCGCCGTTGCATCGAATCCGAGCGACCCGGCCCTTTGGTTCTATTTGGGTGTTAGCTGCAGTGAGCTGAATCAGCTGGACGAAGCGGTCTCCGCTCTGGAAAAGGCTCAGCACCTGGCTCCGGATCGGGCTGATGTCGACTTCAATCTCGGTCTTCTGTACTGGCGCGTTGGCCACGTCGCGAAGGCGAAAGAATCGTATCGCGCCGGACTCACGCGCGAGCCAAATGACCCGGTGGCGCTCCAGAACTACGCTTCCTTACTTCTCAAAACAGGAGATACCGAGGGGGCAATCGCTCCTCTCCTCAAGCTCAAGGACCTTGATCCTGCGTCATTACCGCCGCGAGTCTCGCTAATCGATTCTTACTTGAAGATTAACCGGCGCGGCGATGCAGAACGTGAGCTCGATGAACTGCTACGCTCCAATCTTGCCGGAGCTGACGATCAGACAAAATTAGGAGCGATTCTTATAGAAGATAACGACCCGGAGGATGCAGGCAAGGTTCTCCAAAGCAGCCTCCAGCTTGATCCGAAGCAACCCAAGGCCTACGCCGCGCTCGGATTGGTGCTGCTCAAAAAGCGTCAATATAAAGAAGCGGCCGATTTCTTCGAAACTGCCGTGCATCTCGAGCCGGACTCCGCTGAATGCGCAATGGCCTTTGCCAATGCGCTCGTATTGTGGAACCGGCCCAATACTCTGCTTGCCTTTCTGAAATCTGTCGAACCCAAGTTCGGCGCGTTGCCGGAATTTCAGCACAAGCTGGCGTTCGCCTATTATGGCGTTGCCGAGTTCTCGAATGCAGTTACTCTACTCGAAAATCTGCTGCGCGCGAA
>DATBHS010000212.1:0-94807 GCA_036557345.1 Bryobacteraceae bacterium | reverse complement strand
GTGAAAAGATGGCATGCTGGCCGACCCTCCGGAACCAGTACGCCGCATTGGAGGAATCGGGCTCCATTCGATGGATGATGCCGTGCCAGTAACTTCCCTCCGCGGTGTTCAGGTCTTGCGCAACGGCGTGGCTTTCCGCCCAGCAGCCCATACGCAGTAGCAGGCCGGCCAATGCCGCCTCGCTGTGCCGGGCACCGGGGAACAGAGTGGCCGCATCTTGCGATCGCATTTTGCAGGCGTCCAGATTTGGGCGCAGGGCCGCTTTGACCAACGGCAGGCGTTCAGACCTGGTCGAAATCAGGTGACCGACTTCTGATGAAAAAGATGCCATATGAGAGATTATTGTCCGAATGGCGCCGGAATCGCGGCAGCGCCAGTTACGATCCGAGTACTAATTGCGCACGCGCGAAGCCAAGACTATACTGAAAACTGCAATCCAGGTTGCATCCCGTCCGCGGGAAGGGACGATCCCACCTGATCTATCAGGCAGTACCGAACATCAACCTCACTTCTGCCCGTAATAGCGGACTCCGGGCGACCGGAAGGAGGACTGATGTCCCGCGAATTACCCGCAAAGCCAAACCTCGAATATCTCAAGAAACAAGCTAAGGATCTGCTCCGCAACTTCCACCAGCACGATGCTGCCGCGGTCGAGCGCTTGCGTTCTCTCGCGCCGGGTGCGGCGGAAGATCCCAAGCTCGCTGACGCACAGTACGCCACGGCCCGCGAGTATGGCTTTGCCACCTGGCAAAGACTCAAGGAACATGTGGAATCTCTGGCGCTTGCACGCCAGCCCGCCGAGGCGTTGTCCGCTGCGGTCTGCGCCAGCGACGCGAACAGGGTGGCTCAGATACTTGAAAGCCACCCCGCTGTGAAAGCGCAAATCAACCAACCCATGGCTGACTATGGCGGCGGCATGCAGGCCCTTCTTGCTGCCGTGCAGAGAAGTGATCGCAAGACGATCGATGTACTGCTGCAAGCTGGTGCGGATATCCATGCAAGAAGCTGGTCGTGGGCCGGGGGCATCGGCGTTCTGGATGAGTGCGCGCCAGCCATGGCGGCCTTTCTCATGGAGCGCGGCGCCGTGCTGGACGCGCACGCGGCAGCACGTCTGGGCATGCTGGAACAGCTTCGGGGGCTGGTCGCGGCCGACCCCGCGGTGGTCCGCGCACGGGGCTTTAACGGGCAGACGCCGCTGCATTGCGCTTCAGCAGTGGAGATCGCGCGATATCTGCTGGAACAAGGTGCAGAAATCGACGCGCGCGATTTGCAACACGAATCGACCGCGGCTCAACACATGCTGCGCGTTGTTCAGGCGCGGCATTATTCCCGGGACCGTCAGGAGATCGCGCACTATCTCGTGACACAAGGCTGCCGTACCGATATCTTTATGGCCGCGGCGCTGGGCGATCTGGAGCTAGCCCGTCGACATTTCGAGACGGATCCGGCTTGCATCCGAATGCGCATCTCCGAGGAGTATTTTCCGAAGCAGGATTCCCGAAGTGGCGGCACAATTTACTTCCAAATCTTCGGGCGTCAAAGGACGCCGCATCTGGTGGCTCGCGACTTCGGCCACGAGGAAGTGTTCCGATTCCTCATGGATCACAGCCCGGAGAACGTGAAGCTCGCACAGGCCTTCGAACTGGGCGACGATCGGCTTTTTCAAGCGCTGCAGGCCAGCCGGCCCAATCTTGCGGAATCGTTATCGGATGACGAACGCCGCCAACTCCCCGATGCCGCGCAAAATAACAATACCAGTGCGGTGCGCCTCATGCTGGCAGCGGGCTGGCCCGTAGATGCAAAAGGCGAGTACCGCATGACATCGCTTTCCTGGGCGGCCTGGCACGGTAATGCGGAGATGGTCCGGGAGATCCTTCGCTATCGCCCCGAGCTTGAACGGAACGATTGTGACCACGGAATCACTGCGCTCGGTTCAGCGCTTCACGGCTCCGAGAACGGATGGCATCGCGACACCGGGGACTATGCCGCCACAGTGGAGGCGCTGCTCGATGCTGGAGCCAAAGCGCCGAAACTCACCGACGATCTGGAAGCAAGTGACGTGGTGCGCGATGTCCTCCTGCGATACGAGAAGCGAAAGGCCGGAGCCACGATGCGATTTTCGAATGAAAAGGGATCGAGAAACCGCTTGTGACGTACTGCGTCGGGAGCAAATACAATGTACGATTGTTCCTGCGTAACGAGAGGGCGCCATGAGAATCGGCTTGTATTTGTTACCGGCAGTTTGCGCGACCAGATTGTTCGGAGGCACCGAGAACGGTGAAAAGCCCGTTGTTCTTTATAACGGCTTGGGGGCCTGGCATCACGCGATTTCCACGAAAAATCCGGAGGCTCAAAAATTCTTCGATCAGGGCCTGACTTTGGTCTATAGCTTCAATAGATACGAGGCCCTCCGGTCCTTCCGCAAAGCCTCCGAGTTAGACCCTTCAGCCGCGATGGCATTTTGGGGGATGGCGATAGCGCAGGGGCCCTACGTCAACATGGACGGCGACCCAAGTTTCAATTTGAAGGAGTCCTGCGCGGCTGTCGGGGCCGGACAGAAGCTCAGCAGTGCTTCCGAGACTGAGCGGGCATACCTCAAAGCTGCCGCTTCGTGGTGTCCGGAGTTCAAGCCGGACGCTACCATCGAAGCCGCTCGGGACCTCGCGCTCGAGAATCCCGACGATGCCGATGCGCAAACCTTCTACGCCGACGCGCTTCTCATTCGCTCCCGCTGGCACTGGTACGACAAGAAGGGCGTTCCTGCGCCGGGGATTTCGGAAGCGGAAACCGTGCTGCAGAATGTGATCCGCCGCTGGCCTCAGCATCCAGGAGCGAATCACTTGTTCATTCACGCGGTTGAATCTTCGCCTTCGCCGGAAAGGGCGATTGCCAGCGCCCAGCGCCTAATGGGTATCGTGCCTTGGGCCGGACATATGGTTCACATGCCGGGACATATCTGGCTCATTATGGGGGACTGGGAGATGGCGGCGTCCGTAAACGAACGAGCCGCAGCAGTGGACCGCGAATACTTTGACGTAACGAAGGTGAGCGAGGGCAGTTATGAGCCGTACTACCTTCACAATCTTCACTTCATCATGTATGCGCGCAGCATGCAGGGCCACAAGGCGCAGGCCTTGGAGGCGGCGGAGACGCTGGCCCGCTCGTCCGGCACGATGGCGGAAGCCATGCCGGAAATGGCGGACGTGTTCAGCGCTCTGCCAATTTTCACCTACGCCCGATTCGGGGAATGGGACCCCATTCTGGAGCTGCCCGCGCCGGCCTCGAAAATGCCGGCCACTCAAACGGTGTTGAGTTACGCCCGGGCGCTCGCTCGATCGGCGCGTGGCGATAGGACGGCTGCTAACGACGAAAGAGAACGTTTTGAGGAATTAAGGGGAAAGATACCGGCAGACGCACCCTGGGGCGCTCAGAACAAGGCGCGAGATGTAATGAATGTGGCTTCCGAAGTATTAGCTGCCCGCTTGTCGGCTCATCCCAGTGAAGCGGCCGAGCACTGGAAACGCGCCGTGGATCTTCAGGATCACCTCGGTTACGACGAGCCGCCGCCTTGGTATTATCCCGTGCGCGAATCGCAAGGCGCCTGTCTCTTGAAAGCCGGAAAGAGCGAGGAAGCCGCGCAAGTCTTCCGTGAGGGCGTGCGACGCTCACCCCGAAATGGTCGAATGCTTTGGGGATTGGCGGAAAGCCTGAAAGCGGAAGGCAAGCTCTCCGAAGCAGAATCCGTGCGGCGCGAATTCGAGTCGGCTTGGGCGCGCGCAGACACTCAGATACGACTAGGAGACCTCTAAGCTTGACTAATACCGCGCGGACCGCGCCGGACCCGGGCGTTATTTAAATCCCACGACCATCGAATCGGGTCCCGCAAGATGCTCCACGTAAGCATCGCGGAACCCGGCTGCTTTCATCCAGCCAATACATTCCGCGCCAGTATAATCGAATCCGCCGGCGGTCTCGATGAGCATATTCAAACTCATCAGCAGGCCGAAGGCGTTCCTCGAGCGGTCGTCGTCGATGATGGCATCGTAGACCACCAGCGCTCCGCCAGGAGCGAGGGCGTCGTAAGCTTTACCGATGAGCATTTTCTTCTCCTCCAGATTCCAGTCGTGGAGGATATGTCCCATGGTGATTGCATCGACGGCGGGCAAGGGCTGGGCGAAGAAATCGCCCGGCTGGAAGCGCACCCGCTCGCTTAAGCCGTTCGCGCTGACGTACTCCTCGAAAGTCGGTCCCACCTCCGCCAGGTCAAAGCCAATTCCTTTGAGGTGAGGATTGGCGAGCGCGATCTGCACCGCCAGGTCGCCCTGCGCGGTTCCGACGTCCGCATAGGTCTTGTACTTAGCCCAGGGCGCCTTTTTCGCGATCGCCAGATTAGCGGCATGACTTATTCCCGACATGGCGGCCAGGAAGCCCTTTAGCCGGGCAGGGTCGGCGTATAAAGCCGCAAAAGTCGGCGCACTGCTACCTTCCTTGGCTTCATTCTGCTGCTGTCCCGTGCGCAACGCTTCGGTCAGATGGTTCCAGAACCCGAAGAGCCGGGCATTCGCCATTTCCAGGACGCCGCCGATGTAGCTGGGCTTGTGCTTGTCAAGAAAGAGGCTTGTCTCGGACGTATTGGAATAGGTCCCATCCGATCGCTGTAAGAAACCCAACGCGACTAGCGCGTCGAGGAAATCACGGGCGGATCGGGAATGAAGCCCCAACCGTCCCGACAGCTTGCCAAGCTCTTCCGGGCCGGCCGACAATTCTGTGAAGACGCCCATCTCCACTGCGCTCAGCAGCGTTTTCGACGCCCAGAACCCCAGGCCAATTTGCATGATGTGCTCTGCTGACGAATCCGTTTGCGGACTCACTATGGTGCACTCCTGAATGGTTAGATCGACCAATTATACTTGGCGATCGTGCACATCACATCCCACCGGACCGAAACCTCAAATTGAGCGACAAGGCCGGTACTACGCCGTTTCCAGTACTACGAGCGAGTGTGTAAAAAAGCCGTTAATGCTTGATTGGCTCAAATCCGTCACATTTGCTGACGGCAGTCACCTTCAAATGCAATGGGGCGTGTTTGGGATGGCCGCAGTCTTCCAGCAGATCTTCCTCCGCCTCCTGCGAAGTGCGAATGTGCATGAGTATGGGATCGGAATGGCCCTCGCCGAAATGAGAGCACAAACCGCATTGACCCTCTTGAACGTGTAACATGATGCCCTCCTCCTCTGATCTTGGCCGATTTAAAGCTGGGCGTCAACGCTTGAAAATGATCCGTAAACCAGCCTACGAGAGGCTCGGTGCGAGCGGCTGTTTTTTATTCCAGTACCCGAACGAACTCCGCGATTACCTGGTACTTGTTCTCGTCTTCGTCGAGATCCCAAGAGGGGTAGGTGGGATTCAGGCTTTCGAGGCGAATGCGGGTCTGGACAAAACCGTCCTCGGCGACGGTCTTTTCGCTCCGGTAGCGCTTGACCGTGTATTGATTATCATCAGCTAGTTCGGAATTGCGCACCAGAACCAGCCGTCCGCTGCGCGAGCCCACCACGTTACGCCGGAAAACGCACAGGCTGCCGTCCGGAATTTTCGGCTCCATCGAGTGCCCCTGTATGCGCGCGACGAACATATCGTCATCGAGCTTCATCTCAGGCGGCGTTTCGATCCACTCTTCGGCCTGAATGTCTTCGGGGTTCGTCAGGAACGGCCCGGCAGCCACGGCGAGTGAATAGCGAGGTAGGTGGGTCCGGAAACGCAAGACCTCAGCCGGCACATGCCGGCGATAGAGTTCCGCGAGACTTTTGTCGAAGTCTCTAACAGTCACGGCCTCGCGGTCCGTGAGGCGGACGGAAGCAGATAACTCGTTTTCGAGCTTTTCGAGAAGCGCGCGCGCACCCAGTTCGTGCGTCCACGACCCGAGACTGTGCTCGAGCTCGGCCATGACTTCCGCGTCTTCCTCGTCCGCAATCGCTTCCCAGTCGCGTCGCAGGCGAACGTGCAGGGTATCCGAAGCCGGATCGTGTAGCAGGACGCCGATGGTCTGAAGTCCGTGTCCCGGCAGCTCGCATTCCAGCAGCGAAAACTCTCCAGGTTTGGGAGCATAATCGCCGAAGCGAATCACGCGGGCCGGCATAACGTCCAGTTAACAGCTTACCGTCTCAGCATGCCGCTCGAAAAGAGCCAATGACTGACTTACGGTGTTACGGCACCCGCGTAGTACCCGCGCCGTGCGCGAACCTTCACGTTCCCCAGGTCAACCATCACTTTCAGGTTCCGGTAGGATTTTTCTGACGGGTTATCCGATACGTAGCGGATGATGTACTGCGTCGTCACCTCCCCTGCGATATCGGCGATGGCGTGATACATACGGCCGTCCACGGCCGACCGGTAAGCGCCGGTATCCACCGTCAGGGCATAATTTCCGTCGTCGGATGGATGCGACAGATAGCCGTCCGTATCCTTGTACACATCCCCCAGGGGATAGACCACCCGGCCGCCCGTTTCGGTCGCGAGCCGGACCAGGTTGGTATCGCTTTCGTTCGTAAAGCCGAAGGCCTGCGTACTGATCCCGTATACCGTCACCAGATTCCGCTGCGCGAGCTCGACCACCTGGTCGAGTGAGTGCTTGCTCGCGTTGTCATGCCCGTCGCCGATGATCACGATGATGCGGCGAGGCTCGATCGGTTCGCCCTTGACGAGATTGTGGCTGGTGCAAGCCAGGTAGACGGCATCGTATAACGCCGCGCCGCCGCCCGGCTTCAGCTTGCGGATCTTCTCGACCAGCCGCTCAGGGTCACTCGTTGTATTTACCGCGATCTCGGCGTCCTGTGCGTAGTCGACCAGGTAGCCGGAGTACTTCTTGTCGCCCGTCAGCAGGGTCTGGATCAACTCGATGCTCGCGTCCTGAAAATTCTTCCAGTGAATCCTACTGGCGTTGCTCATGTCGACAAGAAAGCCAATCACCACGGGCTGGCTACGCTCTCGCGTGAAAAAACGGATGTTTTGCGGCTTGTTGTCTTCGAAAACCTGAAAATCCTTTTGGTCGAGATCGGAGACGAAGCGGCCCTTTTCATCAGTGACGGTGACAGGGACAATGACTTCGTTCACTTGGACGCGGATGGGAGCATCGGAACTATTCGCGCTGTTGGCCGAGCTGGCCTTGGGCACATCTCCAGAGGAACCAGCAAGACGACTATTACTGCCGTTTGAAGCCGTGCCGGAGCTCGGCCTGGCGGCTGGAGGGGCCTCCGAAGTCTTGGACGTATCCTGGCGTGCTGAAAGAGCCGGAAGCAGACACAGCGCCATACCGAGCCCAGCCGCAAACACCATCGGCTTACGAAACTGCATGTAGGAAGTTGCCTAGTTTGGATTATAGCGAGGTGCGGGTTCGGGCTGTGCTGCACTTCGTAGCAGCTAATTCCATTCGCGACCTGAGGCGTCACCTTCGGGAGCCGATCCCGTTGGAGGCTTAACAAATGCAAAAAATTAGATCGTTAATTGCGCTAGGGCAATCACTGCATCGAAAGGAAAGGGATCGTTCCTCCTTCCGCTGGATGCCGGCACCCGCAGAGGCGGAGAAACGGGCGGCGCACTGCTTACCAACTCCGAGGGCATCGAAAATCCGGCGAGGTTGCAGCTGAAGTGTGAGCGGACCTCTTAAGCTCTCTGCGGCGCAGACTGCGTGCTCATGAATGCAACGACCGGAAGACCTGTTTGGTACCTGCTGACGCTTCACTGGTTAAGCCTTACGGGCGCGGCGTTGGTCGCAACCGCATTCGTTTCCTGGCTCGTTGTGTTGCCCCAGACCACTCGCGGCCACGCGGATAATCCCTACCTCGGAATTGTAGTCTTTCTGATTGTCCCCGTAATCTTTTTTGCCGGCTTGGCACTCATCCCAATCGGGATTTATCTAAGCAGGCGTCAGATTCGTAAAGGACTGGCCGTAGAGCAATTCGATCGCAAAACAGTATTGCGTCGCGTCGGCTGGTTTTTCGGCGTAACTACTTTAGTCAACCTGCTAATCGGCACGCAGGTCACCTACAGGGCTGTGAAGCACATGGAGACGCCGCAATTCTGCGGAGCGGCCTGCCACGCGATGAAGCCGGAGTTCTCGGCTTATCAGAATGCGCCGCATTCAAAGGTAGAGTGTGTCGAGTGTCACGTCGCACCCACCGGCGTCGGCTGGATCCAAGCCAAAACATCTGGGATTCGGCAACTGGTCGAAGTCGTCCTAAATACTTCTCCCAGACCCATTCCAGCGGCGCTCGAAAGCGGCCGCCTGGTGCCCTCCAAGGAGACCTGCCAGAACTGCCACTGGTCCCAAAAGTTCGTGGATGCGAGGCTTCGTGTCATCAACAGATATGCAGATGACGAATCAAATTCGCGCACACAAACGGTCCTCCTGATGATGATAGGGGGAAGCAGGAGCTCCGGCATTCACGGTGCTCACTTTGGCCCGGGCATCCATATTCGCTTCGGAGCGGCCGACCCAAGCCGGCAAACCATTCCCTGGGTCGAATATCGAAATGCGACAACCGGGAATGTTGAAACCTTTGTAACTTCCGGCTCTGTTCCGGATCCAGCCCGGGCCATCCCAAAGCATGAGATGCAATGCGTAGATTGCCACAACCGCCCGAGTCATTCGTTCGATCTGCCAGATCGTGCGATGGACAAAGCTCTTGGCCTTGGCGATATTCCAGTAACTTTGCCCTTCATCAAGAAAAAAAGCGTGGAGTTGCTGAAGGCAAACTACAGCACCAGCCGGGAAGCGGCAGACAAATTACCCCGAGCTCTAGCTGGTTTCTATCAGCAAAACTACCCTACGGTTTACGCTCAGCGTTCGAGGGACATAGAGCAAGCGGCCAAGGCGGTTCTCACGGTCTACGAGCGCAACGTTTTTCCAGAACTGAAAGTCTCATGGGGCACTTACCCGAACAACCTCGGTCACACGGACTCGCCGGGCTGTTTCCGGTGCCATGATGGCTCGCATACATCAGGCGGTGGCAAGACAATCACCCAGGACTGCAACAGTTGCCATGAGCTGGTGGCTACAGATGAGACCTCGCCGGAAATCTTGAGTACGCTTGGCATGGCGGAGCGGATTTCGAAAATCCAGAAACAATAACCTTGAGAGCGTACCGATTGCGCCTACGACAATCTTTTTGGAAGGAGATGAGATGAACTGTAAACGCTTCGTTAGAGTAGGAGTACTTTTACTATTTGCCTTGACAGCCTCTTGGGCGGCGGAGGACGGAGCCGCCCTTTACAAGAAGAGATGCGGAGGCTGCCACGGCGCGAATGGCGAAGGTAAGCCGGCCATGAAAGCCCCTGCACTTAAGGGGACGACTATGGATGTAGACCAACTGGTACAGCATTTAACTAAAGGTGAGTCGACGAGTAAGGCGCCACACAATAAGGGACTGTCAGGCTTGAAGGAAGAGCAGGCCAAGGCAATTGCCGCGTATGTAAAAAGTCTCCAATAGGTCCGGCTCTTGTTCGTACGGCATTTGTGTCGTAGTTAGGGGCGATTCCGAAAATAGGCAGTTGTAGTAGGGTGAGTTTCAACCTTAAAGGGTCTCGAGATAGGCAACGAGTGCCTTGATACGGTCCGGCGGCAGATCCAGCGGCGCCATGCCACCTGCGGTCATCTTCGCATTGGGCGATTTTAGAAGAGACGCCAGCTGGTCGGCGGACATTCGTTCGTGTATACCGCTGAGTTTAGCGCCGGCCGGAGTGCCGGTCCCGGCATCTCCATGGCAAGCATTGCAGGACTGCTCTTGATAAATTTGCCCACCTTGTGTCACAAGAGGGTTTGCAGGTGTAGCCGGCAACGAAGCCGCTGGCTGCATTACCTCTGCTTCGAACGGCTTGTGGACAAATTCTTCTGTGTCTTTCTGCTGAGCTACTAATTGTGCCGCATAACCGGGATCGCTGTGGTCACTTCGATAGCTGAGATAGCCAAGGCCGAAGAGCGCGAGCAAAACGAAAGTATAAGTGCCGACGGCAATAGGACGCTTCCAGGGCCGACGTTCCATGCGGCGATCCAGAAAGGGAAGGCTTGCAAAAAAGAACGCCACCAATCCGGGAATTACCACCACGCCCAAGAACGACAACGATCCGGGCCAATATTTCAGCCACTGAAAAATAGGAATGTAGTACCACTCCGGCCGTGGCAAGTAACGGGTATCAGCGGGATTCGCTTTGGGACCAAGCTCGAACGGTAGAAAGTGAGCAATGAAGGCAAGAACCGCGATGATTACTAACGCAAATGCGCCATCAATGACGACCTGGCGAGGATAGAAGGGCTCTGCTTGTGAGCGAGGAGCAACCGGGTCTTCCGAAACGGGTCCGGCTGCACCCGCCTTTCGGAAGAGGTAGACGTGAAGTGCGACAAAAGCAAAAATTGCAGCCGGAACGCCGAGAACATGGGCAACAAAAAAGCGCGACAACGTCAACGTTCCCATATCGGCTCCGCCGCGCATGAAGCTCTTGAGCCAAGCACCGATCAGGGGAATCTCTCCAGCGATGTTGGTTCCAACGGCCGTCGCAAAATAGGCTTTTTGGTCCCACGGGAGCAGATAACCGGTAAATGCCATGCAGAGGACAAGCGCAAAGAGAACGCAGCCCGAGAGCCACAACAGCTCGCGGCGACCCTTATATGAGCCATATAGGAAAGTTTGGGTGACGTGGAGCAGAAGCAGAATTACCATCGCGCTCGAACCGTAGGCATGGATACTTCGAAGAAAGGAGCCGGCAGTAACGGCTTTGGTGATATATGCGACTGTAGTGTGCGCGTGATCAGCAGATGGGACATAGTAGAGCGCCAGAAAGACGCCCGTAATAACCTGAGATACGAAGATGAACAAAAGCGCCGACCCAAACACGTACGCGAAGCGTGCTCCACCCGGTATCGGCTCATCAAGGGCCTCGCGGAGGAGAGCGTCCAGTCCTGTCCGGCGATCTAGCCAACGAAAAAAGCCGCTGCGAGGTTTTGCGGCGGCGGGTTGGTCGGATTCGGGCGGTTTATTCATCGTCTTCAGCCGATGATTTCTTTCGTGGGTACTAATTGACGGAAATACTGATAGCGCACTAAAAGCCGGTCATTCTGCACCTGAGTTTCGAGCGAATCCATGGGACGCGGAGACGGACCTCCCAATCTCGATCCATCCGGTCTAAACACCGCTGCGTGACAAGGGCACTCGAATTCGTGCTTCGAGTCACGCCACTGGACCGAGCAGCCAAGATGCGGACACACCGCGGATAAAACCCGCAATTGACCGGTCGAACCCTTGGTCACGTAAACAACCTTCTCGGAAATCGTTTTGCGCCAGCCATCGACCTGTTCCACAGTAATTGATCGTTGCGCCGGGGCGGATAACGAAGCGAAATCAGAAACTGGGCCGACATCAGACCACTTAACCTCTGTGGTTCGAGCACGCAGAGGATAAAGCGAAAACCGGATCAGCGGTACCGAGAGGACTGCTCCAACACCAGCAGCACAAAGGCCGGCAAGCCATCCGAGGTAGGACCGGCGAGTTGGTGTGAAGTCAATATCAGGCAGCTCGCCTTTAGCAGAGTTCATGAGTGTTCGTTTACGCGGAAAGAGTCAGCTCTTCGCCGCGATACTGCGAATGTGAGCGACCAGTTGACGGATATCGGCGGCGCCGAGGCTCTTTCCATATGCAGGCATGGGAGGCTTTCCCTTAGTGATAATTGCCGTGAGCTCGTCGTCACTTTGCTTCTGGACGTCTGGCGAACGCAAATCGCGGACTTTCATCTTTTGTCCCATCGGCGTATTCCCACTTCCGTCCGATCCGTGGCACGCTGCACATTTCGCCTTGAATGTGTCAGCCCCCGCGCCCTGACCTGCCGGTGAACGGGCGCAAAGAAGTGCAGCCGACGCGAGGACAATTGAAATACATGCGAGTACTGAAATGGTTCTGATCATCGAGCACCTCCAAAGGGTATACCCCAGCGAACTGTAAGCAAGTTGGCTGTAAAGTCATTTCCACGAACGATTTCTTCGTGATAGTAAGTACGTTGTAAGTCAACGGCGAGACGGCCGATGTGCGGCACATCGTAGCGAATCGTCGCAGTAGCCATGGGAAACGTCAGAGGACCGAACCGTGGCATCTCACCAGTGATCTCTCCAGCCCCCGTGCTACGAACGTAATTGCCGGTAAAATCAAACCCGAGACGCCTCACCGGCTCAGCCTTAATACCGGCTTGCCAGACACGGTTGACAGTTTGATCCCGCCAACTGGTCGTCAACGGCGGCGTGCCTCGAAGAAACGTAACGGAAGCCGTAGCGAAATAGCTGTCATAGCTGAACCCGGCGAAGGCTGACCAATGTTGCTGTGGAACGTAAGAGATCACAGCGGCATTCGAACGAATCGTATTGTGAAAGTCGGTATCGAGCAACTCTCGGTTTCGCGCTACGAAGTTGTCCTCAATTGAGAATTTATCGTTCAGCCGGAGGCGTACGGTCCACCTCGTGCCCACATCGGTGTGCGGCGTGATTCGGGTATATGAAGTGTTATTCGTAATGCTTTGAAAATCGCCTCGTATCGTCAACATTTTGACGGGCTGGTAGAAGAGGCTGCCGATTGGCCAAGCCGTTTTTGTGCGGAGTGTCCGGACCGGATCCACTTCTCCGTCGGCAATCGCGACCGTATCCCGTTTTACCAGACGAATTCCCGGGCTGATCACCAGGCCGGTCAGCGGTGTGAACTCCATACGGAAGTCAAGCTGGTTAATACCCTGACGCCACTGCTGATTAGTGGTCCCGGTTGTTCCGATCTTGGAAATGGTCGAATCCTTGCCGAAAAAGTTCGCATCAGCGCTCTCGCTGTTGTGATTGAAACGGTAGTCCGCATCGAAGTTCCACCACTCCGTAAGCTTCAAGGTGAATCCCTGATCCAGTACGTAATTGGGCTCTTTAACTTGCGCGTTCGAGATGAGCGAGATGGCATAGGGTCTCACAACGCTGCCACTGCTGTTCGCGCGAGTGGTCCCAATGTACGCCGCGTCAATCATCGACGGTCCGCTGAAACTGAAATACAGGAAATCGCCTCGCCAGGTCAGCCGTGGGATGATTTTCCCATTAAAAAACAATTGACTGAAGGGGGCATTCAAGCGCCGGAATTCATTCCAAGTGCCGCTTGCTAGCAGTTCTTTGACATTGGCCTTGGAATCGATGTTTATGCTGCGTTCTACGGCCGGATTTGTCCAGTCCAAGCGTTCATGGAACGACTGATACCCTCCGGTGTAATGAAATGTCCAACTCTTGAGCGTGTAGTCGACGCCTCCCGCAGTCGTGTTCGAAGATTCATTTGTGGGTCCTGTAACGTAATAGGGGTTATCCCGGAGAAAAGTTCCCCAATTTGAAGGGGCGCCAAAGTAATCCAACGTTCGTGTCGTGAATATGGTGCCGGAATTGGCACTCAGATTATATTCAAATCGAAAGCGTAGATTGTTCGTAGCGTGCACAAGGAAACTGACCGATCCCAACCGCCGTACGGTAGCCCAATTATGATTACTGGTCAACCCATGCAGGCCATTTGGCAGCATGGCATCATCGTTTTGGTCCCAGTAGTAATAGCTCTGTCGATAATTCACGCGAAGGTCATACACACGGGCTTTGCTGACGGTTAGTTGACCGCCGGGATATGGATCTCCACCGAGCCCGCTGGCTGTCAGCTGATAGGTATCTGCAAATGGATTGGTTCCTTCTTTAGCCTTTCCTGTCAGGTTAAAGTCGAACAAACGAGGACCACCATTTAAGTTAAATAGCTGCTGATACATCTCTTGGCGGCCGCCGACGTCGACGAATCGGTACCCAGTTGTAACCGAACCATCAGTTTGAAACGTTCCCCAATTGAAAGGAGATTCCGGGATCTGAGCACGAAGAGCCGGCACCAACATCAACCCTGACATCATGAAGAGGAATATGAAATGTTTTCTCTTCATCGGGACCTCATTGCAGGAAGAACTCGTTGATGTTTGACCCGTGAATCTGCGCATGGCAACGAGTGCAGTCACCAAGAGTTTGGTAACCGAGCCGTCCGTGTGGAACGTTGGCTGCCTGCGGATCAACATGGCACTGAAGACATAGAAAGCGCCCCTCGGTCCGTAAAATCAGATGAGACTCGACGGTTCCATGAGGGCTATGACACGCTGTGCAGCCCTCAACCTTTAGGGCGGGATGTTCGTAAACCCACGGGCCACGCTTCTCGGTATGACAAACGAGACAGGCTTCGAAATTCACCGCTCTCAACTGCGAACGATTCAAAGTTCCGTGCGCATTATGACAATCGGTGCACTTCATGAACCCTTCTGGAACACGATGATGGGTCGGTAGGGCAAACTGAGCCTGAACCGTCCGATGACAGCCGAAGCAAAGGTCGGGCTGTTTCTGTCTGAGAAGGCTTTCGTGCAACCAGCGTGTTTCTTCCGCCAGAATCGGAAACTGGAAGAAGTGCTCTTGCGCTGTTTTCATTTCGCTACGAGTCCTTTCGGTTGGCGTAACGAGCAGGTGCGCGGAATGACACTGCTCGCAGGAAACACCGACGAGCATATGTTGCGAGCGATGAAACAAACTTTGACTCTGACTCGTGGTGTGACAGGCGAGGCAGCGGGCCGAGTTGTCCTTCGGCTTGCCTCGAAAGCTGTAAATCAGTTTCTTGGCGGCATCGGCTTTCTGAGCGTCGCCACCAGCCGCCATCATGGCATCGGCATGGGCCTTCCCGGGCCCGTGACACGCTTCACATCCCGTTCCAAATTTCGCTTTTTCGGGATAGGCCTTCGCGTGAACTGTTTTCGAAAACTGCTCTGCCTCCTCCTGATGACAAGCCGAGCAGACCTCAGCACCCACGTAATCCTCCGCCTTCGCGTTTGCCGGAGCTTTCCAGGCAACGCTGGGGCTTTGTGAGGCGGCGGGCTGCTTCTGGGCAAGAAGAATTGAGTCAAACAGGACGGTGCAGCAAAGAAGCCGCATTGCGGATCTCGCAACTGACAACACCGGGCGTTTAGTGAGATACCGGACCATGTAACGAATTCCTGGTGGAGAAGCCCATGAATGACATGCCGGACACGCAGGACCGGTTTGACATTGTGACCGTCAATCGTCCATGGAATACTGAGTGCACTCGGGGACTCGCGGTGAATCCTCTTTCACTTTTTCAATCCATACAAATGACAAAAGCCCAACGTTTCCCTACAGAAGCAGGGGACGCTCTGCCCACTTCCGCATGGGCCTGCGGCGATTGATCAAATCAGATTTACACTATCTTCAAAAGTACGAATTTGATGCATATTGTGCGCGACGGATTTTTTTTTTGGCTCATCTTTGAATGGCCAACGCTACGGGCCGACGCTTGTCGCAAAGCTCAGAGGTTTTGCCAAATCGGTCGCAATTCACGCGCGCTATGGGCAATTGTGAGCGTTTATGATCTAAGCGGCTCTTGCGCGTACAGCCCACCCGAAGGTTGCAAGCACCTCGGCCAAACCGGAATAGACGCGACAACTGCGATGTTCGAGGTAATTTGTCACTGCATTGATGCTTCTCGCCAGGCTCAACGCTCGAGCTCCTTCTTTATCGTGACCAGATACGTCTCCAGCGCTGACCGTGTTTTGACCGTGGCAACCTTCCTGAAAATCCGGCCCTTGGGGCCGGTCAACCCGTCCTGTTCTGACCCTTTCACAGTGATCAGGTAGAACCCGCTTGGAGACCTGGAATACAAAAATACAAGTCGAGAGCGGTTTGAAAATAGTGGCTCGCGTACAGTTGCTTGATTGCGATTACATCGATTGAGCCGTGCTCAGTAGTCAGATGAGACGTAATCAGCTGATTCACGCGAAGAGTCGGCTTGAGGCCGAATCTGATTTTTTCCCAATAGAAGGCAGAAGGGCCGTCGGGGAGAGATTCCTTCGGGTAGTTACATCCCGGCGTGGGGTCTGAACAACTTAGCAGATGGCTCACGTCACATTCTGTTTAGCAAGGACAAGAGTCTGAACAAATGAATGCACGGGCGCCGGATGGTTTGCCAGGCGCTTTCTGAGACCGGCTTCCAGCCGGTCTGCAAACAGCTGCTGCTCCGCGCGGCAACGGCCAGGCGCGAGCGCAGAGGCCAGCGAGGGCACAAATGTCGAACGGAAGAAGAGCGCGTGTTTCCTGGCAAGCGTCTCCGCGTCTCGCTGCCGCTCGTATTCGGCCCACGCGGGGTCTTTTAGCACCGACATATCGCACTGTTCCACCATGAGCTGTTCAAACTGTCCGTCGCGCTGGAACGGAGCGAGTAGCTCACAGCGCCGTCGCGGATAGCCTCCCAGAACGATCCGGGTCCGTTCTTCGGCCCGGATCGCGCCCTCCTCCACCATCGTCATCAAAACCTCGTTCACGTTGTCGAAGAGATCTTCAAAACCCGTCAGCCCATCATCATCAACGCCGGGGAGCAGAAGCACAAACCGTCCGCCGGGCCGTAACTCTTTTGCTCTCCGCGATAGGAAAGTCTTCCAATCGTCCGCTGCCTGACGCTCGAACGTCGCCCGGACTTCTCCGCTGCTGCGGAAAACCACGAAGTGTCCTGGAACGGTTGCGGGGATGCGGCTAAGCCATACCGCGGCGAACGCGCTCCAGCCCACATTTACGGAATGGGGCGGGAGCACATTACGGTAGAACGAACGTCCAATTGCGCACGGAAATACTTGTGGATCGGAACGTTCATATCTGTCCGGGGCGGCATCCAAGACTTCGAATAAGGAATTAAAATCGTTGGCCGGCAGGTCGACGTGAAATACCAGGATGGGCCGGTCGGAACCCAGCATCGTTCTCAATGTTTCGACTGCACGGCGGATGGGAGCGAGAGAGTTCTTTCCTTGCGACGATCCGTAGTCGGCAATCACGGCCGGCCGGCCGCTGCTGTCGAATTGCATCTTGCGGATCACGCTTTCCAGCAGAGCCAACGCCAGAGCGGCGCCGCCCTGCTGAATGCGGGCGTGGGCGTTATAAGCGCCCCCGCCCTCCATCACGCCGTGGAAAAACCTCGCTTCCTCGGTCATGAGTTAGATCTCACTTTCTATTCACTACAGACGAAGGTAGATCCCTGTTTGCGCGGACCCGTGCACAACGGCCCGAGATTCGTCACCGGATTCGGTACCGAGATCATGGCATTCGGCCCGGCGTGCTGTTCGCCATTGAATGGAGTGAAACCGGTGAAACCGCAAGCAAAGGCGTCCTCGGGTTTGTTGAACCAGAATCCCACATGAAAGGTGTGCTTGGGCTGCAAGCCCACCGCGGGATCGAATCCAAAGATCTGGTCTAGCAGAATGGTTTTGATCGCCACCTCGGCATCGCCCTTATCGTCTGCCTCGAGGTCGCTCTGATACCAGGCCAGCCCGAAGTTCTTGAAGTTCGGATCCGATTGTCCATTGGCCAGCAGATTCGTTCTCTGGGTGGTAAAGAGATCGAACGCCAGGTGCGGCCGCAAATGATGGGCGCGCAGAATCATAACGTCATTCAGTTCGCCTCTTTGAACAATTACCTGAGCCGTTGGCGTCGGGCCATAGGGCTCTCCCAGGCAAGCCTCAAACTGCGGTTGAGGCGCCAGGTGAAAAACGATCTCGGGAACCTGTGCCGATGCGGTCATCGCGGCGATTCCGAGAGCGATTGCGGTGCATGCTACATTGAGCAGCTTTTTCATTGTTGTGTTCTCCTGTTTTTGGCTCCGGGACTGACTGGGCCAGCCCGGGTTGTCGCCGGCCGGCGGGCGACGTTTTCAAATCGGTAGCTCCGCGTAAGCCGACTACGCCATACTGGTGTAAATCGAAACGTGTCGTCCTAAAGGGTCACTAAAGAATTCCCAAATAATTTCCAAACAAATCCCCCCGACGCGGCGCAAACCTTCTATGGTGCTGAAAACACCGAGCATTTACGAATTCGGCCCCTTTCGCCTAGAGCCCGCCGAACACCGCCTTTTGCGCGATGGCCAGCAGGTTTCGCTCGCACCCAAGGCTTTCGAGCTGCTGGTGTACCTGGTCGGTAACCATGGCCGGCTGGTTGTAAAGGACCAAATCATGCGTGCCGTCTGGTCGGGCAGCTTCGTCGAAGAGGCAAATCTTACGGTTGCCGTTTCGGCTCTACGGAAGGCGCTCGGCAAGACGGAGAGCGGTCTGCATTACATTGAAACAGTTCCGAAGAAGGGCTACCGCTTCACTGCCTCGGTAAAAGAAGTCGGACCCTCGGAGATCATCGAGCTTTCCTCCGGCGAGGAGTTGTCGAGAGCGAGCAGCATTCTGAGGTTCGAGCCGCATGGCGTCTCGTCAGCTGCTGCGGCCCAGCCGTTGCGTCTCTCTGAGGAGGATGGCCGCGAGAGCCCGTATCCAGGATCTGCTACGGGGCCGGTGTTGGTCCTGCCGCACCGGGTGCGCCCGGAAGCCCCGCGACTGCCGATCGCCCTGGCTGCCGTCGTTCTTACAATCTGTGTGTTGTCTGTCGCCGGCTACTTTCTCTATCGAAGGAGGGTCGCGCCTGTACACACGCCACCTGTGCAGCGTAGCCTCGCGATCCTTCCGCTACGGAATCTGCGGCAAGACCCCAATAATGACTTTCTGGGCTTCTCGCTCGCCGATGCGGTCATTACCAAGCTGGGTTCCGTAAATTCGCTCACGGTCCGGCCCTCTTCCGCGGTCGAGAAATACCGAGGCAAGGTAATCGATCCCCCGAAAGTGGCCGCGGAATTAAACGTGGACACCTTGCTGACTGGCAGTTTCATTCGCGAGGGCGACGAGCTAAGGATCACTTACCAGTTAATTGATGCGAAGACCGACAGAATCCTGGACAGGGACACCATTGATCTGAAATTTGAAAGGCTGCTGACTGTTCAAGACAATGTCGCGCGGCAGATTATCAAAGGACTGGAGTTGAACCTATCGCCAGCCGAGGCAGAGCGAATTAAGCCGGATGAGCCGGTCAACCCGCTGGCATACGAATACTATTTGCGGGGAGTCGATCTGATGGGGCGGCATGATTTCCTGCTGGCCGTCAATATGCTCGAGCGATCTGCCGGCATCGATCCGAACCACGCTTTGACCTGGGCGTATCTCGGACAGTCTTATACGTCCGCGGCTTCGTTCGACTTCGGTGGCCGCGAACAGTATCGAAAGGCGGAGGCTGCTTATGAACGGGCGCTTGCGCTCAAACCCAAGCAACTGGAAGCGAGCATGTTCCTGGCTAATCTGCTGATCGATACGGGCAAGGTGGAGCGGGCCGTGCCGCTTCTGCGAGAGGCGATCAACACCAGCCCCCAACATGCCGCGCTGCACTGGGAATTGGGCTATGCCTACCGCTTCGCCGGAATGTTAAAGGAGTCCGTTGCGGAATGTGAGCGCGCCCGGCAGATTGATCCATCCGTCAAGGCGAACGGTTCCGTTCTCAATACCTATTTGTACCTCGGGCAGTACGACAAGTTTCTCGAGAGCCTGCCGGATGTGAACGAATCGGCTTTCGTCCTGTTCTATCGCGGCTTCGGCGAATTCCACAGGAGGAACTGGGACCGCGCGGCAAAGGATTTCGAGCGGTCATACCAGCTCGATCCCTCTTTGTACGCGCAGATCGGAGTGGCGCTCAGTCATTCCATTGCGCGCAAGAACTCCGAAGGTCTGGAGATTCTGAACAAGGTTGAAACGAAAATCGAGCAGCGCGGAGTGGGCGACCCGGAAGCGACGTACAAGATCGCCCAAGCCTACGCTGTCCTGGGCGACAAGAACTCGGCATTGCGCACCTTTCGCTACAGCATTCAAAATGGATTCTTTTCGTACCCGTATTTCTTAAAAGATCCGCTTCTGGACAGTGTCCGCCCCGACCCGCAATTCGCGCGGCTCATGAACAGCGCTCGCCAACGGCATGAGGCGTTTAAGACACAGTTTTTTTGAGCAGGTTTCTATTTTTGTATAGCTTTCTCAACCCTCTAAATTTCTAAATCGTAGTCCATCGATTTCATCTCTAATTCGGTGTGTCTATGAAGCCTCCGCACAGCAATTATTTACTGGCATATTTGTGTGTGCTCGGTGGATTGATGGCAACTGCCTGTAAGCGGAATCCGCCCGCGACGACAACAGAGACTGCCCCGCCTGCCGCTACCGCTCAATCTGTGCCGGGCCCCGTTCCCGGTACGCGATTGACCGACGAATATGTGGAGGAGATCGGTCATCTGGCCTATGTTTGGGCGTGGCCCATGGTGAATATCTACAACCGGCTCATTGCCTTCGATCAGTTGAAAGAACCGGGGCTCATGGGCGGGATCGTTCCCGTCGCTCCCCCGAACCAGTTGAGCATGCTCACCGACTATGTCGTTCCCGAGGAGCGGATGGTCGCTTGTCCAAATCAAGATGTGGTTTACGGATTTTCGATTCTTTCACTCGACCGCGAACCAGTCGTCGTGCAGGTACCAGACTTCGGCGATCGATTTTGGGTCTATCAGGTAGTTGACCAGCGCACCGACGGTTTCGCCCAATTCGGAAAGATGTACGATACCAAGCCTGGCTTGTACCTGCTAGTCGGACCGGATTGGAAGGGTCAAATTCCTGCCGGAATACAGCGAGTGTTTCGTTCTTCAACGAATATCGGCGTCGTGATTCCGCGCGTTTTCAAGGACGCAACCGAGGAAGACACGGAAGCCGTTCAACGGCTCGTCAATCAGGTCATGATCTACCCGTTGTCGCAATTCGATGGCAAGATGAAAACGAGAGACTGGTCAACCAGTCCCAGGTTTCCATCCACATCGACAGGCCAGGAGGAGACGAAGTGGGTGGTTCCAGAGAAATTCGTGGATGAATTGCCGAAGGTGATGAATGGGTTGCCGCCCTTGCCGGGAGAAGAGGCGCTGTATGCCAATATCGGTGCCGTATGGTCCGCAGCGGAGAAAGACCCGAAACTCAAGAAGGAATTGCTGGACTCCGCAATCGAAGCAGACGAGGAACTTGTCACACCGCTCTTTGAGTTCCGAAGTTACGGGCTTCCACTCGCCGGCAATTGGACCACGCAAAGTAATGGCGCGAAATTTGGCACAGATTACTTCACTCGTACTGCGGTAGCGAAATCGAACATCTTTGTCAACACGCCGGAAGAGACCAAATACTTCTATCAAGATCTGGACAGCGAGGGCGGGCGGCTCAACGGGAAACATCAGTACACGGTGACGTTTGCCAAGGGCGCGCTCCCACCAGTCAAGGGCTTTTGGTCCTTGACACTCTACAACAAGTTCCACTTCTTCCAGTCCAACGACCTGAAACGCTATTCCCTCGGAACCAAGAACAAGACATTACAGTACGGCGCGGACGGATCACTTACGATTTATGTGTCTGCCACTCCTCCGACTATAGACAAAATGTCCAATTGGCTACCGGCGCCCAAGGACGATTTCTCATTGTATGTGCGGTCGTATTGGCCGGACACTCCTATTACCAGCGGCCAATGGACACCTCCGCCCGTTGTGAAGGGGAAGTGAGGTATACCACGATCGATCGGAGACCAATCTGCGACGCAACCGCCGCGATGGAGCTGCATCGCCATCGCGCGTATTAGGAACTAAGTGGCGCCCGCCAACGGCAGCATAATTACCGCTGGAACTTCCTCACTGGCGTTCGATAACTATTTTGGGAATAGAAATGCGATCTGTAGCCGCATGCCCCACGGAGAACCGCCCGACGGATGAACGGCATTTCCGAAGAACGACGCACTGATATTGACCGGTTGGGCTCCCAAGCGCATGACCCTCCCGATTCCTCCGCCGACGGGAACGGTCCACACGTTTCCGCTCGAGGCTTTCCAGTTCGCGGTAAGAATCGGTGACAAAGATATAAACCAACCCTTCTTCAAGTTGTAATTGAGGAAATATTGCAAGGTCATCTGGTTTACGGCGGTTCGACCGCCCGATCCAGCCACGGACCAGGCGTTGTTTACCAGTGCGCCAACGGTCCAATGACCGGGCTGAACCAGAACCACAAGCGACGGGCCGACGCTGAGTTTGCCTTGCCCCAAAACTTTGCTATTGGCTGTGGGCAAGACGAAGACCGGGCCGGCGCCCCAAATCACGTTGTGCGACTTGGCCGGGGCAAAGAAAAACGTGGGCGTCATGTCTCCGAAGCCGAAGACGCCTACATTCTTCTGCACATCTTGCGCGGCAAAATAGGCGGGCGTGTTTTCTACAATGCCGAAGACTTCCAGGTTTGCTGTTCCGGGCGCAGGCTGCCAGATAATGGGCGCGATCCAGCGGAGAATGAGGTTCCAATTCTCACTTAGCCGCATCGGAATGACTGGCTGGATGTTCAGCACGTTTTGAATGCGATCATACGGGCCAACACCAAAGTTGCTGTTGTTCTGTATGGGAACGCTGATCAGGCTGGCTACCGGGTTCTGAGTTGCCTTCTGCAGGTCTTCCGCACTGGCAGCCGATGGCTTCTGCTGCTGGCCGGCGGCTGGTTGTCCCGAAGTCTGGCTGCCGCCTGTTGAAGGGCCGGATGTGGAAGAGGGTGCTTCTTGCGCCAGGCAAACGGCGGAACTACAGAGGAACACCAAGGCGACTGGGGATATCGCCTTTGGTCGTCGGAAAATCATGTTGCTCATCGGAACTTAGAGAACAAAGGCCAGGGCGCCGATGTAAAAAGTTCCGAGAAGATCAAGGTCGCTCACGCGCCCGGCTCAGATTCGGGCTTCGGACGCCAGAAGCCAAATGACGTTGCTTCCGGCACGAGAACTTACTTGTATCCTTTGCCCCACGTGTAAATGTATTTCAGTGCGATACCGGTGTAAGCGGGGCCGTTTTCGTGAACTAACGCTCTGGCGAGCTCGAAGACAAGGGAAGTCTGCGAACCAAAAGCAACATTTAATTCGGTGCCCAGGCCGAAATTCCGTTGTGCATCGTTCTGGTTCACTCCGTCGACGAAGGTATTACCGCGAAAGGAGTAGCGGCTATCAAGTGACACCCAGAGGTTGGACGTAAGTGAATAGCTGATGTGGCCTTCAAGACCGGGTAGCGACTCTTGCCGGAGGATTTCCGCTCCACGATACGCGGTGTTGTCCGTATAGAAGTAGACGTTCGCATAGGCGTCGAACTCCCATCGTTGGTCCGGTCCAAACGGATGTGAGATGCCGATTTCTGGCTTGAACGACCAGCGATCCGCACCAAGGTTGAGGATCTTGTTCGCAGTGTATTGACCTGTGGGCGCGGTGATCGCAAAGCTGACGCCTAAGGTGGTGATGGGTTTGTAGTTGCCGAATTGTGCCACACTGAGCGCCGGGCCACCTTTCAGCAGAGCGGCGAACTCGTAGTTGGAGTCGCCGGTGCTGGTTACTGAGCGCTCAATACCAGTGCCCGTTACCGAGCCATTCGCGCCGCCAAGCGGAACGGCGGCTTCGACCCAGGCAAGACGTTTGAACAGACTCAAATATCGTGTGTAATCGATCACTCCTGCGTTGAGATTCAGACTGGCCCCCGCGATGACGAGCGAGGTATCTATTGAGGTGTTTGCATGGGTATAGGCATAGGTAAGCTCGAGTTGATTGACGTCTACGGGAGCGTTGTTGTAATTGCGAGGATCTGTAAACTGGGCGCACAGCGGGTGTGGCGTATAAAGAAGCGCCAGAGCAAGCCAGCGGAAGAGCCGCCCCTTACACATAGCAGCAACTTAGCAGACTCTTTCGCCTGGCTATGGATCCGCTGTTCTCATCCTTGCGCACCTGCCCGGGGTGCATTCGATGCAGACCGATCCGATTGTAAGCCAAGCGATCTTTTGATTAAAAAGTACCCCGCCGCCAGCGCCATGAGTAGGGCTGCGATCCCCACCAGTACAGATCCCGGAGTGTGCTCGAAATCAACTTCGATGATGTGCCGGCCTACGGCAATGATTGCCACAACGATCACGGCCTCCACTCGTATCTCTCGTTCCTGGTAGTAGACCTTGAAGGTTTCGAGCAGTTCCAAGCCCAGGAGTACGATCAACACCCCACCGAAGGTCTTGTCCAACAGCTCATGCAAGATGTCGACGGAAGTAACGTGCGGAGTCTGTAGAATCAACCCTCTCACAAACAGAAAACATAAGAAAATCGTAGCTACCGCGATCGCGGCAATGAGCAACGTCTGAAGCGTGGCAAGGATTATCTTCTCCAGCCGCAAACCGATTGAAGGTTGGGTAGGGCTGTGGTTCATGCTTTATACCTCCACAATGAGTGTGCCGCAAAGATTGTTCGACAAGTTCTGATTGACCGCGCCAACACGTTGTAAAAAGAACTGAACCCAAAGCCGGTCAGGCGACCGCCTTGCCGGCAAGATTGCCGGCCCCAGATCAAAATTCCAAACTGCACGTTGACCTAAGGCTGAGTGTTGGTGATCGCTTCTGCACCCGGTTTCGGAAAGTGCTTTTCATACCAGGCGATAGAACGATCAATCCAGTCTACGACGTGTTTGGTTTCGCGGATTCCGTGACCTTCCCTCGGGTAACGCACAAAGACGGTGTCAACTCCGACATCTTTCAGAGCGACAAAATACTGTTCTGCTTCGGCGATGGGCACATCGGAATCATTTTCGCCGTGAACCAGCAAAGTAGGAGTATGGACACTCGCAACATGCTTGAGCGCCGAGCGTTCCCACGCGTCCTCCATTAAATTGCCCTGGTGCAAGAACTGGCCAAACTCCATTTCTTCATATTGGTTGTAGTAGGTCATGTAGTTGTAGCTGATTAGATTGGCGATGCCAGCGGTCGGAATCGCTGCCTTGAACTCGTTGGTCTGCGTAATGAGCCAGTCGCTCAGTTGGCCGCCGTAGCTTACACCTTCAATTCCCATGCGCTCCCGGTCGATCCATAAATATCGCCGGATTGCAGCGCTCACTCCATATAGGACATCCTGTCCTTCGTTTCCGTCCTGATCGCCGAATACAGCGTCCGCAAATTTCTGGCCGTAACCAGTTGAGCCTCGATAGTTGACCTGCAGAACGGCCCATCCCTTGGCTGCATAGACTTGATTCTTGAAATTGAATGCGGAACCGTTTTGCCCGTGCGGGCCGCCATGGATATTCACAATCAATGGATACTTGTTTTCGGTATTCAACCCAACCGGCTTGGTGAGGTAAGCTTCGACTTCGAATTTATTGTCGTTGCTGATGAAGGTGAACGGCTCCACTTCGACTATCTGATTCCCGGCAAGCAGATCCGAGTTCAAGGAGGTGAGCTGGCGTCCTGCCGAGTGGCCATCGGTCACGTAAAGCTGCGAGAGATCCTGAGGAGTTGCGAAGCTGTAAGCGATCTTGCCTTGCTTATCGACCGAGAAGCTGCCCATTGAGCCGGTCTCGCTGACGATAACTTGTGGCGCTCCTCCAGAAACTAGAAGGCGCGCCAGGTGTACATTGCCGCGTTCCTGATACGCGACATAAACCGAGCCGCCGTCCGCCGCCCAACGGAACTCCTGCTGCCGGTTATCCAGTGAGGCACCAATGTTACGCCGGTGAGCGCCATTAGTGTCCATCACCCAGACGTGTGTATCTTCCATGGTTGTCTCGCGATCAGTCAGACCGCGCCTTGTGCCGAGAAAGGCAATGCTTTTTCCATCAGGCGACCAAACGGGAGCATACTCACAGCTCTCGGTCGCCGTGATCCGGCGGATGCTCCCGTCAGAGAGCTTCATTGCGAAGACATCGTAGTTGAAGAATTCATCCGAATTCGGTTCTCGATTTGAGACAAACAGAATTTCTTGGCCGTCAGGCGACCAGTCGACTGAATGCTCGTCGTAGTTTCCCGTTGTCAGCTGGCGCTGCTGCTTCGTCGAAATGTCGATAGAGAAAAGATGGAGCCGTTTGTTGTCGCTGAAATGCGTGAGGCCCTCGCCGGCGGTCGGCTTGTAAAGGTACCGGGTAATGACTATAGGATCTCCGCTCGCTTCCTGCGCTTCAGGACCGGGAGTGGCGGAAACGTAAGCGATCGATTTGCTGTCAGGCGACCAACTGAAGGTCTCACCCTGTCCTGGCAGAGGGGAGTTGGTGCTGCTTGTCGCCGTAAGGAACGTTTCTCCCGAACCGTCTGCCTGAGCATACATGAGGCCAGTCTTTTCCTCCGACCCGCCCAGGAATGCGATCAGCTTGCCGTCCGGAGACCACCGCGGATGGGATGTCGTCTCTTTTTCACTCCCAATTCGCGCGGTTTTCTGCGTGACTGCATCCATGATCCAGATTTGTGCATACGGACGTCCCGGCCGGTCATTCATCGTCACAGCGTAGGCAATGTGCCGCCCGTCTGGAGAGATTTCGACGTCGCTGACGGATCGAAAATGATATAGGTCCTGGCTTTGAAGACCCGACCCGGCGGCCGTAGCGGTGGTTGCGCAAAGTGTGAGAGCGGATGAGAGGATCGACAACCGGCTAAAAAGCATTATTCTTTTTCTCCAAAATCCCGGAACAGCGAGATGCAAAACTGAGGATACCTGAGAACCATCCGCAAGCGCCGTGGCAGACAACGAATAGCAGCTACCCGTCATACGTGCCGTCGCGAGAAAAAATAGAACCCGGACAGCTTTTCACCACTCTAATCCGAGCAAGATTGTTTTTAGAGAAGAAGAGGAGCATTTGTGGCGACTGAATTGTTATCTCGAAGAATTGCGCTAGGCGGGTTGGCAGGTTTGCTTGCGATCGCGGGCGGACCCAGCCTCCGCGCTCAGGAGAAAGCTTCGGAGAGCGATACGCAGGAACAGAACATTGACACGTACATCGGTCTGTTGCGCCAGGACGTCCAAAAGCAAAAGGTGGCAATTATCAGCCAGCTTATGGACCTCTCTCCCGAACAGGCTGCCGCTTTCTGGCCCGTCTACAACGAGTACGCAAAGGAACTCAGCGCTTTAGCAGATCTCAGGGTCCAAGGCATCAAGGAGTACGCGGCAAACTACAAATCACTCTCTGACGAGAAGGCGACCGAGCTGGCTAACATGCGGTTCGAGTACGAAGAAAGACTCGTTGCTCTGAAGAAGAAATACTTCGAGAAGGTAGGCAAGGCTCTGACGCCGAAGCTGGCGGCCCGGTTCTTCCAAGTCGAGAACCAGCTTCTCGACGTCGTCGATCTGCAGGTCGCTTCGAGCCTGCCGGTGATTGAGTAGCTGCGCGACGAGAGAGGAGAACTCCGATGAAAATGAACAGGACGCTGGGAATGATTACGCTTTTGGTCATGGCCGCCAGCTCGAGGGCCGACACGCTTTACCTTAAGAACGGTCCAAGCGTAGATGGAACTTTCATGGGCCGCACCAGCGAAAAGGTAAAGTTCAAGGGGCCTGATGGCATCACAAGAGCATACGCTATCTCGGATGTCCAGGGGCTTGAATTCAGCGAGCCACCGCCAAAACCTGCGAATACGGGATCAAGCATAGTTATTCCCGCGGGTACCATAATCACCGTCAGGACCATTGACAACATCGATTCCACCCAGACTAGTGCAGGCACACGTTACCACGCCAGCATCGACGACCCTGTGGTTGTCGGTAACCAGGTGATCATCCCGCGCGGGGCGGATTGCACAGTGCAGATTGCTGCGCTGCAGGAGAACAAGGAACTGGCGATCAAACTATACAACGTGGCGGTAGGAGGGAAATCGTACGACGTGGCTGCCAATTATGCCCAGATCGAAGCCCAGGGCACCAGTAAGACCAAGAAAGGCGTGAGGCGTAGTGTTCTGCTAGGCGGACTTGGCGCAGCCATCGGTGGCATCGCGGGAGGCGGCTCGGCGGCAGCAATCGGCGCTGTCTCAGGCGCCGGGTTAGGAGCTATTTCCGCAACAATGGCGAAAGGCAAGACGTTGAAAGTTCCTGCCGAGACCAGGCTGACGTTCCAACTTCGCTCGCCGCTGCCGTTGAGTTAGCGGATTCGGGCATGCCCGATCCCTACAAACCGCTAGACCCTAGGTGACGGCGACGCATGCCTCGCCTTTCACATTTCACTAGGATGGATGGTAATGACTGGGTTTACAATTCGCACCATCATTCTCGTTTTGGTTCTTGCGGCGGAGCTGCCGGCTGGAGAAAAGCTCCGATTCGAGCAGTCCGAATTCACGGTCGAAGCTTCGGGCTGGACGGCGTGGAGCGATCGTAGCGAAACCATGCCTCGCACCTGGGTGGAAAATTTGGTCTCGCTAGGCCAACCAGGTTCGCTGGCCGTTTCGGGGAATGGCAACCTCGGGAGCTTCGGCGGGTGGCAACGCGTACTGCAAGGGATCGAAGCAGGCACCTGGTACCGGCTCACCGTGCATTACCGTTCAACCGGATTTACGAGTGAGAACTGGCAGATTCAGCCTCGCCTCGACTGGCGCAAGACGAACGGAGAGCGTGCCGGTGAGGTGGATTATGCCTATCGTTCGACGCGCGAAGGCGAGTGGACAAACGTGACGCTTCAGACGCAAGCGCCGAAGGACTCCGACGCTGTCGCTATTCAATTGTTTCTCGCCCATGCTCCGCAAGGCACCGTCTGGTGGGATGACATCCGCTTCGAGCGCGTAGCCGCACCCGCGCCGCGCCTGGTTACGATCGCCTCCGTGAACCTGCGTCCAAAGGGAACCGGATCGTCTGAAAAGAGCGTCGAGCAATTCATAGAAACGGCCGAACGCGTGGTTCCTGCCAAGGTCGATCTGGTCGTTCTACCTGAAGGAATTACGGTAGTGGGTACAGAGAAGCGTTACGCGGAGGTGGCCGAACCCGTTCCAGGCCCTACTACGAAGCGGTTGGGAGAATTCGCCCGAAGACACAAGACCTACCTGGTTGCAGGCCTATATGAGCGAGAAGGTCAAGCTGTCTATAACACAGCAGTCCTTCTGGACCGCGAGGGACAAGTTGCCGGGAAGTATCGGAAGGTCTATCTGCCACGAGAGGAAATGCAGCAGTTGACGCCGGGCAATGATTATCCGGTTTTTCAAACTGACTTCGGGGCGCTCGGCATCATGATCTGTTACGACGTCTTCTATGCTGACGCGGCACGCGGCCTCACCGCAGGAGGCGCCGAGATTGTCGCGATGCCGATCTGGGGCGGGGATGAGACTCTTGCCAAGGCCCGCGCCATTGAAAACCAGATATACCTGGTGGCGTCGGGTTACGATCATCCGACCTACATCATGAATCCGAGCGGCGAGTGGCTCGCCGTCGCGCGAGAGCGAGGGTCCGCGGCGATAGCCACGATCGATCTCAACAAATGTCTCCGGCAACCGGACAATAATCTGGGCGATATGCGAAACCGGCTTCCGAAAGAGCTGCGGCTGGATGTCGCAACCGGGATTCCGGGACGCGCAAAATAGCTGAGTGCGTTGGAACGTACGTTTACCGCTGCACGCGCCCCGAACCGGTGCCCTCCACTAACGCGCGAACTTCATCTACACTAAAGCGGTTGAAATCGCCCGGTATGGAATGCTTCAGGCAACCCGCTGCGACGGCGAACTCCAATGCTTCTTCGGGCGATGCCAAATGAGTAAGGCCATAGATGAGACCGGCGGCGAAGCTATCTCCGCCACCCACGCGATCCACAATGTGCGTGATCTCGTAGCGCCGGCTGCAGAGATATTCCTTTCCGGTATGCAGGCAAGCCGACCAGCCGTTATATGAGGCGCTCTTTGATTCCCGTAGCGTGATGGCCAGCAGTTTCAGGTCCGGGAATGTGGCCATGACGCGCTCGCACAGCTCTCCGTATTTCTCGCGTTCCAGGCTGCCGGATTCCACATCGATATCCACATGCACGTTGATTGCTTTCTGGCAGTCCTCTTCGTTGGCGATGCAGACGTCGGCAAATCGCAGCAGTTCCGGCATCACTTCGCAGGCTTGCTTGCCCCATTTCCAGAGATTCTTTCGATAGTTGAGGTCGCAGGAGACCTGCATTCCCTTCTCACGCGCAGCGCGCACGGCTTCGAGCGTCAATTCCGCAGCGGAAGCGCTCAAAGCCGGAGTGATGCCCGTGACGTGCAGCCATGCGGCATCCTGTAGAGCTGCGTTCCAGTCGATCGTGCGTGGTTTCGCAAGCGCAATGGAGCTGAATTCGCGGTCATATAGAACCTTTGACGGGCGCTGGTTTGCCCCCGTCTCGACGAAGTAGATTCCCATCCGGCCCGGCGCGCGAACAATGCGGCTGGCGTCCACGCCGAAGCGCCGGAGCTCACCGATAAAAGCGTCGGCGATCGGATTCGCGGGCGGCAGCACCGTAATAAAACGGCTAGGAGCTTCGAACTGGGCGAGCGAAACGGCGACATTTGCTTCTCCACCGCCGAACGTGGCAACCAGGTTCTGAGACTGCAGAAGCCGCTCGAAGCCCGGAGGGCTGAGGCGGAGCATGATTTCGCCAAACGTGGCGACCAGAGTATTGGGCATGGATTCCTCAATGAGCGCGGGCGCGCGCCCATCAGGTCGCATTGTAGCGTTCGGTCAGCGCGAAAGGGTTTGCGGTGACGGCACTCCTGGCGCAAGTATCGCTTCGACGCCTCCCGATGCATCGATGGCAGGCAGCCCCTCCACCGTCTGAGCCGTAAATGAGCTCGGCGGGAAGGATGTTGTTTTCCGCAACGCCGAAGAAGCGTACGCATCGAGCGAGAAGGCATTCACCTCGACCGGAGCGGCTACCGGTTGCAGCGCCGACGCCGTGCGTTGCAGCCGCACAAACGCCTCGTGCGCATCGTCAAGAAAGCTCCCGAACGAAAGCTGCAGGCCGGTAAAGATGAGTTGTTGAGAGTTGACCAGCGTGGCGCGTGAGCTCTTTAGTAACACGACCGGTCCTGCTGCGGGCGCCTCCGCGAGTTGGCCCACCGCTTCGCACATGCTTGCGTCGTTCGGCGGATCACGAACGGCTTGCACCACGTTAATGGCGGTGTTCGGAAAGGCCGCGCGGATGATGGATCGCGCCGCCTCGTAATCACCGATCTGGGACGTAAAGCAGGTGCAGGTGAGTACCCTGTCTGGGGCGACCCGGGCTGTGGAAACGCTGTCGCGCAACTGCTGTAGGGCCTGTTCGAAAGATGCCCCGTGCTGTCCTGAGAAGAAGGCCAGGCCGCTGGGATTGACGGTCTTGTGGGTGGAAACGACTGCTTCAATTACCACTTGCGCTGCCTGCTGGCCTAAAGCGCCCACCTGCAGAACGGTCAAGGCCGGGAGCGGAAGCTTCTTTTCCGTGAATATGTCTGCCGTCGCGGCTTGGACGCGCCGCGCGTCGCCTGCTCCAGCGACAAAGGCACGTAACTTCACAATCGTCTCGCCCCGGGTGTCGCGAATCAGGTCGTTCAGGCTTTGACGGATCTGTGCCGAAAGGCCACCTGTCCTTAAGAGCGGTGAAATGTGGAAGTCCAGGGTGTTCGTTTCGGCGAGTAAAGCCTTAGGTAGCTCCGGAGGGAGCGGTAGAACCTGCGTCTTGGGTTCTTGATTCTTATGCTTTTGAGCCGCGCTGCCTGCAACTGGCAGAAGAATTGAGAACGCGGCGGCCACGCTTGCAAGCAGGGTTCGATGGAGCATCCGCCTCACAGCTTTAGACTAACTCGGGTTCGCGTTCGTGCATTTGCCGGTCGAATGGCTGATACAACCAGTCCAATTTGGTATGCTGAGTTCACGTGGCGGACCTGTCGCATATCGAACTCGACCTAGGCTCGGACACCCCGCTTTACAAGCAATTGGCGGATTCCATTCGAACCTTGGTAGAGCGTGGAAGCATCGAGGCGGGCGAACGCTTGCCTGCGACGCGAGAATTGGCTGGCCTGCTTGGACTGAACCGGACTACGATTTCCTCCGCCTACGCGCTGCTGGAAGAAGCGGGTTTGCTCGAGGGGCACGTGGGCCGCGGCAGCTTTGTCGCAAAGAAGTTTAGGACTGCTGGTACCGAAACAATGGATTGGGAAGCGCTGCTGCCGCCGGTCGGGCCGCTTCTGTCTGCGGGCGACAGCGTGACGGTCAGCTTTGCGAATTCCCGTCCTTCGGAAGAAGCGTTCCCGCTGGCGCAATTTCGCCGCCTGTCAAAACAGGTGGTAGACAGCCCGGAGGCGTCTGGCATTCTGCAGTTAGGCTCTCCGCACGGGTACGCGCCATTGCGGCGCTTTCTGCTCGGGCAGGCTGCTGGACACGGGATTGCGCATTCCGGCGACGATTTGATCATTACTAATGGGTGCCAGCAAGCGCTCGATTTGATCGCTCGGCTGTTTGCGCCCGGGAAGGATCTTGTGGCGCTGGAGGATCCGGTTTACCACGGGCTGCTCCGTGTATTTATGCGCGCTGGGGCGAAGATCGTCTCCATTCCCGTCGATGGCGCCGGAGTGAACGTTGACGCGCTGCGCGTGACAGTGGAGCAACACCGGCCGCGGATTTTGGTCGTAACGCCTAGTTTTCAGAATCCAACCGGGGTCACGCTTCCACTGGAGCGCCGCAAGCGGATTGTGGACATTGCTCAACGCTTCGGCGTGGTGTTGGTGGAGAACGACATCTATAGCGATCTGCGCTATCGTGGCAAGGCTTTGCCCACGTTGAAAGAACTGGACGACAGTGGGCAGACGATTCTGCTGCGCAGTTATTCGAAGATTTCTTTTCCGGGGCTGCGTGTCGGCTGGGTGATCGCGCCGCGTCCGGTTGTGGCGCGCCTGGCCGACGTGAAGCAGATTAGCGATTTGCATTCGGACCAGTTGTCGCAAGCGATACTGCTGCGGTTTGCTGAATCGGGAGAACTCGACCGGCATCTCGATCGCACGCGGCGCGCTGGCCTCGAGCGCCTCAACGCCGTCCTGGAAGCATGCGAGCGCTACCTGCCGGCCGGTTCGAAGTTTACCAGGCCTGAGGGCGGCATGAATCTTTGGGTCGAATTGCCGGCTCCGTTGACAGCCGCCAGACTGCTTGCCGCCACGCAGGAGCGCGGGGTGAATTTCCTACCCGGGCCTTACTTTGCGGACGGACGCGGACATGAGCGCGGCTTGCGTATCAGCTTCGGCGGACTAACACCTGAGCAGATCAAATTTGGGATACAGATTCTGGGCCAAGCCGCCGCGGCCGAGCTTGCAGCACGCGCAAATCCGGCGAATCTGGAGGCTGCCGCGGCTTTGGTGTGAACGATTGAATACCCAGGTCCGAACGCTTGAAGCCGAGGCGGAAGCGTTCGCGACCTTGACTGGACCTGTTTTGAAAGGAGACGAAACATGAATTTTCAATCCAACGAGTTCCGATTGAAGGTAGGCCTTGCGGAGATGTTGAAGGGCGGCGTGATTATGGATGTGGTCAACGCCGAGCACGCCGTCATCGCCGAGCGGGCAGGCGCGGCGGCGGTCATGGCGCTAGAGCGTGTTCCCGCTGATATTCGCAAAGAGGGTGGCGTGGCGCGCATGTCGCAAATCCGCATCATCCGCGACATTATGTCCAGCGTGTCCATCCCGGTAATGGCAAAGGTCCGTATCGGGCACTTCACCGAAGCTCGTATCCTGGAGGCTTTAGGCGTGGACTACATTGACGAGAGCGAAGTGCTAACCCCGGCCGATGAAGAGCACCACGTAGACAAGCACGACTTCAAGGTTCCCTTCGTGTGCGGCGCGAGGAACCTGGGAGAGGCGTTGCGGCGGATCGCGGAAGGGGCGGCCATGATTCGCACGAAGGGGGAAGCCGGTTCGGGCAATATCGTGGAAGCGGTGCGCCATATCCGCACCATTGTGAAAGAAATGAAACAGCTCACCGTCCTCGGCAAGGAAGAACTGGTGCACGAAGCCAAGAATCTGCAAGCCCCGCTCGAGCTGGTTCAATACATCGCCGAGCACGGCAAACTTCCTGTTCCGAACTTCTCGGCGGGCGGAATCGCAACTCCTGCCGACGCGGCGCTCGTCATGCAGCTTGGCGCCGAAGCGGTGTTTGTGGGGTCCGGCATCTTTAAATCTTCCGACCCGGAGAGGCGCGCCAAAGCGATTGTGAAGGCGGCGACCTATTATCGCGATCCTGTGAAGCTGCTCGAAGCAAGCGAGGAGCTCGGCGAGGCTATGCCCGGTCTGGACGTCTCAAAGATGCAGGAATCCGAGCTGATGCAGACACGCGGCTGGTAAGGCCTGGAAGATGGCGAAGAAGAGAGTGGGCGTACTCGCCTTGCAGGGTGATTTCGAGGCGCACCGCGACGCTTTGCAGCGCGCCGGCGCGGAAAGTATCGAAGTGCGCACGGCTTCTGATTTGGATTCCGTCGATGGGCTGATCATCCCAGGCGGCGAAAGCACAACCATGCTGAAGCTGATCGAGCAAGAATCGCTCTTTTCGTCACTGAAGAATTTCGGAGCGGAGAAGCCCATTTTCGGTACTTGTGCCGGAGCAATCCTGCTTGCATCGGAAGTTACTAACCCAGTACAGCGCTCGCTCGGGTTGATGGACGTGACGATCGAACGGAACGGCTATGGCCGGCAGATCGATAGCCGGATTGCCGGGATCGATCTTGACGGAGAAAGCGCGGAGGCAGTGTTCATCCGCGCGCCCATCATCCGGCGTGTCGGTCCCAGGGCCAAGGTGCTTGCGACATATCAGGGCGCGCCCGTACTGGTGGAGGAGGGCAGACACCTGGCGGCCACGTTTCATCCCGAGCTGAGCGGGAACGAGCGGATTCACAGGCATTTCGTGGAGAAAGTAGCTGTCGGAACCGAGTAATCTGTTGGCTACACTTTTAAGAGCGTGAAACGGGTTCTCTTTCTTTGCATCGGAAACTCCTGCCGCAGCCAGATGGCGGAAGGGTTTGCGCGGCGCTATGGTTCCGACGTAATGGAACCCGCAAGCGCCGGATTAGCCCCAGCGCCCATTGTGCAGCCTCTCACGAAGAAGGTGATGGAGGAGAGAAACATTAACATCGACGACCAGCACCCGAAGGATCTTGGCGCGCTGGAACTCAAGAACTTCGACCTGATCGTTAATATGAGCGGAACGAAGCTTCCCTCCCGGATTCAGATCGAAGTGCGCGATTGGAAAGTCGAGGACCCGATCGGCCAAACTGAAGAGGTCTATCTGACCGTGCGTGACCAGATTGAGAACGCAGTGATGCGCTTGATTCTGGAGTTTCGCAGGCAGGCGCGGAACGGGACGGGCGGATCGGCAGATCCTCGACCGACCGTCACATCCGGCTAGCTGAATGTGCTTCACGAACCCGAATCTATTCGTGATTTCAGGCGGGCCTGGGTCGGGAAAAACAACGACCCTGAATGCGCTCGCGTCGATGGGCTTTCCACACGCGGCCGAGGTTGCAAGACAGATTATCCAGGAACAGGTGGAGATCGGCGGGAGTGCACTCCCGTGGGATGACCGCGAGACTTATACAAAATTGATGCTAGAGTGGTCGATTCGCTCGTACCGGGAGCACAGCACCGCGCTAAAGCCGATGTTCTCTGACCGGGGGATACCGGATACTCTCTCCTACGCACATCTGATCGGATTACAGGATACTGGCTGCATAGAGGACGCCTGCCGCCGCTTTCGATATGCGTCAGTTGTCTTTCTTGCTCCACCTTGGGAGGAGATCTATAAAACCGACAGCGAGCGGAGGCAGGATTTTTCGGAAGCGGTGAGAACTCACGACATAATCGGTGAAGTCTATCGGGAGTGCGGGTATGAGTCGGTTGCATTACCCAGACTCACCCCGCGCGACCGCGCCCGCTTCATTCTCGACCGGCTGGGCCTGACGGCTTAGCCTCAACTAGTGCGCCGGATGCGGCGTTCCAGGCATGCGTGTCAATCTTGTGGCGGCGACGCCGCTCGTGAGGGAGAACACAAACACGATCACGCCGACGCACAGGCTGTTAATGAACCGGCCGGTGTTTACTCCTGCAAATCCATAAATCCAAGGCGAAAAGAACACCCAAATGCCAAGAATCAGATTTACCCAGCTGATGCCTGTCGCGTAAGCCGGCCGCGAAACACGGACGCAGGCCAAAAGGAAGATCGCGGCGCCGACAATCCAGGAGTTCCATGCATTCCCGTGTGTGTAGGCGCCGTAGACCCAAGGCGATACAAATAACCAGATTCCAGCCAACAGGCAAATCACGCTTGCGGCCCGTATGCCGCCGACTTTAGCACCAGCATTGTTCACACCGACATTTTCGGCTGGCGCATTCATGCTCGCCGTGTTGATTGGTTCCTGTGGTGTCATAACTGTTACTTCAACCTCCTATTTGTGGGACGTTTCCGGGGAGGTTTTAGTAAGGTTAAATCGCCGATTTACAACGCGTGCAGAATGAGATATCAAACGATAAAGATGATAAATCGCGGATCACTTCTGTTCCTATTAGCGATAAGCGCAGTCCCAGCAGCAAACCTGGATCCCGTGCCGGACTTTTCGATAACTACAAAGTCGCTCGAGATTGTTTCGCCTTGTGTTCTGCGCGAGCCATGGACGGTAGCAGGCGAGCACGGCGCTCTGCTCGGCCGCCAGGACGGGCGATTCGAGGCCTGGCTCTGGCCGGTCAAGATCCTGAGCAATTTTCGAATCAGAGCAGAGTTGGCGCACTACGCGGTTCCCATTGATGTAAATACTCTAGCCGCAGAGATCAGGGTAACTCCGGCTGAGACAGTCATCACTTACTCGCACGCGGCATTTACTATCCGGCAGCACATGTTTGCGGCGCGAGGCACTAATGCTCCGGCTACCGGCGTAGCTGTTTATTTCGAAATCGCGTCGGCAAGGCCGATTGAGATTACATTTTCGTTTACGCCGGAGATGTTGCGCATGTGGCCGGCTCCAAACTTTGGAAGGCCTAACGGAGAGTGGATCACGAACGGGAATAGTGGATTCTATGTATTGCACACCGACAACCCGCAATTTTCAGCTATTGTCGCGATGCCGCGCACCCAGCCTGGGATTCTCGTGCCATACCAGGAACATCCGCAAACGTTTCCACTCGAGCTGAGGCTCTCCTACGATCCGAAACGGGACCGGGGAATGGTGTACCCGCTGATTTTGGCGCTGGGAGGGCAGGGGTCGCCATACGACCGGGCGGTCGCCATCGAATCCGCGCTTCCGCAACTCTATCATCAGGCGCAAGATTACTATTCGCATTTCTTCGACAGCCGTGTGATCGCGGAGACTCCCGACTCACGCATAGGTGAAGCATTGAAGTGGGCCGAAGTGGCGATCGATCAGGCACAAGTGAGATATCACGGCGAAATTGGACTGATTGCCGGATATTATGAATCGGCTGATTCGGCGCGTCCCGGTTATGCCTGGTTCTTTGGCCGGGACGCGCTGTGGACCGCATACGCCATCAACAGCTACGGCGATTTCGCGCTAACGCGCCGCGCTCTCGATTTCCTGATTCGCCGGCAGCGAACCGATGGCAAGATCATGCATGAGTATTCGCAATCGGCAGATGCGGTGGATTGGAAATCGACACCTTATTTGTACGCTTCAGCGGATGCCACGCCACTGCTCGTCATGGCAATGAACGATTACGTCAAGACCAGCGGAGATATCGAGTACTTGAAAGCGAACTGGGACGCTGTACGGAAAGCTTACGAATTCACACGCACCCATGAAGGAACGGATGGCATTTACAACAACAAAGAAGGCACCGGCTGGGTGGAGTCATGGCCGCCTGGAATGCCGCAGGAAGAAATCTACCTTGCGGCGCTCGATGAACAGTCGAATCAGGCCATGTCGCGTCTGGCCACTATAACGGGTGATTCGAAACTGGCTGGCGATGCAAAACAAAAGGCCGCCGACATCGCCGCTAAGATCGATTCCGAATACTACGAAACACCAGAGAAGTTCTATGCATTCAGCCGCAATGCGGATGGCTCGCTGGATCGTACCGCGACCATCTACCCGTCGGTCGCATGGTGGGACGGAACGTTCGTGCTGAAGCAGGCAGGGCCGATGCTCACACGCTGGGCATCCGGTGAGTTTTCGACTGATTGGGGCACGCGCGACATCAGCGATGCTACTTCTTTTTACGATCCGATCAGCTATCACCAGGGTTCGGTTTGGCCGTTGTTTACGGGTTGGGTCTCACTTGCCGAATATCGCGCCGGCCAGCCGCTTCCGGGTTATGCACATTTGATGCAGAACCTCAACCTGACCTGGGCGCAAGATCTGGGGTCGGTTACAGAGCTTCTCTCCGGGCAGTTTTATCAACCGCTGGGACGAAGCAGCTCGCACCAGACATGGTCTTCGGCTATGATCATTACCCCGCTTTTGAGAGGTCTATTCGGCTTGGATTGGGATGCGGAAAACGGGACACTGCATCTCTCTCCACATCTTCCAGCGGATTGGGATCGCGCCACGCTGAAGCATGTTCGCTTAGGACCGGGGCTTGTCGATCTGGAATACGAACGCAGGCCCGGCGAATGGCGCATTTCCGCCAGATCTGCCTCCCACATCTGCCTCGCAACCGCGGAGACGGGCCCGACGCCGTGTGTGCAGAGCGTCGGTATCCGTGTACCGCCGGTAGAGATTGGAATTCCCGCCGTGCTGCCGGGGCAGGGGGATGAGACACGTCAGTTGAAAGTGCTCGAGGAGCGGATGGGTGATCACCGTACGATGTTTACTTTTGCGGCTCAAGGTGGCTCCGCCTACGATCTCCGTGTTCGCTATAACAACGGCGTCCGAGCGACTGGGGCTGTTTTGCGCGGCTCCACTTTGCATCTCCGATTTCCGCCCGGTGAGGGTTATGAGCGATTGGCAGTTACATTCATCTGGTAGAGTGCCGGAGAGCAAATGAAACCGGCTTGCAAATCGCTTTCGATCGTCCCGGCGGCTGTTGCTGCGGTCTGTTTCGGCGCGGCTTCGCTTTACACGCAAAGTGCATCTTCGCAGACAAACACGACCGATATTCTCGCCTACATCAGGCAGACCTGGGCCACGCTTACACGCTCGAATAAAGATTTGCCGAAGGCAGCTGTGGATCCGAAGTTTCATCCCGGACCAGACGGGCGCTGGCCCGTCTACGTCCCGCGCAATGAAAATGCAGTATCGATTCGCGCGGCTCTCGAACATGAAATTCCGCCCGCCGCCTTCAAGACGATCGACGTTCGCCCGCTGCCGGAAGACACGACTCACCTTGAAGAGCAAGGGCTCTTATATCTGCCGGAGCCGTACGTCGTTCCGGGTGGGCGGTTCAATGAAATGTATGGCTGGGACAGTTACTTTATTCAAATCGGCCTGTTGCGGGACGGCGAGCTGGAATTGGCTATGGACATGGCCGATAATTTCCTCTACGAAGTGAAGAACTACGGGAAGATTTTGAACGCAAACAGGACGTACTATCTTGGCCGCTCGCAGCCTCCGTTTCTGACCGAAATGGTGCTGGCCGTTTACAACAAGACGCACGACCGCAAATGGCTGGCGGATGCGCTGCCGCTGATCGAGCGCTATTACCGATTCTGGACTACGAAACCACACCTGACGGAAGATACGAACCTATCGCGCTACTGGGATTTCGGCGAGGGAGCGGCACAGGAGGTGTTGGCTTCCGAACGGAATGCGCAAGGCCTAACCCATTACGACCTGGTGAAGGAGTACTTTCGGACTCACAAGATTACCGACTACGAGGTGGACCAATATTACGACCGCAAAACGGACCAGCTTACTCCGCTGTTCTACAAAGGTGACCGGTCCATGCGTGAGTCCGGCTTCGATCCGTCGAACCGCTTCGGCGCCTTTAACCTTGACATCATCCATTACAACCCGGTGTGCCTGAATTCACTGCTTTACGCGATGGAATCGCAAACGGCGGAGATATCGGACATTTTGGGCAAAACCAAAGAGGCAGCGGCCTGGCGCAAGCGTGCTCAAGCGCGTGCGGAACGCGTGAACCGGTTGATGTGGGATGCCAAAGATGGACTCTACTACGACTACGATTTTCAGATTCAGCGTGTCCGTCACTATCCGTTCCTGACCACATTTTTCCCGCTATGGGCCGGTTTCGCCACAAGAGAGCAGGTCGAGCGTATCGAAAAGAACCTGCCGTTGTTCGAGAAAGCTGGCGGTCTGCAAACCAGTACGTATGTAAGCGGTAACCAGTGGGACGCGCCATTCGGCTGGGCGCCGCTGCAGGTGATCGCCGTTGACGGACTCCGACGTTACGGGTACAACGACGACGCGGAACGGATCTCCGTGAAATTTCTTTCGCTGGTCCGGAAGGAGTTTCTGCGGCAAGGCTACATCGTGGAGAAATATGACGTGGTGAAGAGTGGGTCCAATGTCTCAGGCAGTATTCATTTCGGTTACAGCGCGAACCAGGCGGGATTCGGATGGACGAACGCGGTGTTTACGCATCTGTACGACGAGCTATCGGCTGAAGACCGGAAGAAGGTGCTAGCCGGTCAGTAGCCGCTGCCACGCTATCTCAAAACGTGAGCTTCATCCCCAGTTGGATCTGTCGCGACGTCGTCACGGTAGAGTTGATCGCGCCTGCCGAAGGCGTGTTTACCTGGGAAGTGGGACCCGCGAAGTTTGGATGATTGGCGGCATTAAAAACTTCGGCCCGCACTTGTAAGCCGTAGCGCTCCGCGAATCGAAAATTTTTCATGGCCGCGCAGTCCAGTCCAATCAGGTGCGGACCTTCGATAATTCCTTTTCCTGCGTCTCCATACTGGCCCAGAGGAGCAATCTGAAAAGCGCCAGGATTGAACCATTGCGCCGGATCGTGATTCGATGGTAAGAATATCGGCGCGCCCGGAATCACATTCGGACGATCTGCGAAGGTCAAAGCCTGGCTGTTGTCACCGGAAATAAGGGGCGTGACCGGAAATCCGCCTTGATAGGTAAATATGCCGGAAAGTTCCCAGCCGCCGATGAGGATCCGGGCAAGCCTGTTGCTGCCGAAACCCGGGATATCGTAAACGATGCTCTGGACGAAGCGATGCTGGAAGTCGGCAGCGGACCGTCCGTAGTCGCAACTAAAGCAGTATTGACTCTGAAAACCGGGATCCCCGGGCGCTCCGGCGGCGGAACCGGACGAAATATTGTCCAGGTTTTTCGACCAGGTAAACGCCGTGATAGCTGACCAGCCCGCCGAAAAGCGTTTTTCCGCCCTCACGAGGAGGGCGTTATAGTTGCCGTACATGATGTTCGTCAGGTAAGAGATTGAGCTGAACTCCGGATAGGGCAAAACAAACGTACCGTGCTCGACGGGTGCATCGAGATTTCGGAATGTGGAGAATTTTGTGTTCTTCTGCCAGTTATAGTTCGCCTCCACGACGAATGTGGAACCAAGTTGCTGCTGAAAGCCAAATGATGCCTGCTGCTGATATCCCATTTGCAGACCCTGATCGATTCCCTCGATAGATGGCGCAGGAGGAGTGGCTCCCGAATTCGCGCCAAAGACGTTCTCGGTCGGGATTGTGGGTATCGCTGTCGTGGAACCTGTGAGGAAGTAAAACGGAAAAGACGAGAAGGGCGGATTCGTGCGCGTCTGCTCGGTGTTGTTTTCCTGAATGACATCGTAGAAAATGCCGTAGCCGCCGCGTAGCGTCGTGTTCTGATGGCCGGGCACGGTATAAGCGAATCCGAATCGCGGCGCATAATTGTTCCAGTCGGAATGTACATTTGCAGTGCGGCTGACGAAGTTGCGGCCCGCGACGATCAGCTGTCCGGTGTCGGGATCGAAGTTAGACAGGCGATTGTATTTTTCGTAGAAAGGCCCGTCGTACTCCCACCGAAGGCCGAAGTTAAGCGTGAGGTTCGGAGTGGCACGCCATTGATCGCTGACGAACCAGCGCGCGTTGTTCCGAAACATGTAGCCGCCGCTATCGCCAGACTGGACCACCGCCGACTCCGGGTAACCGAGCAAGAAATCTGCAAACGCGTTACCCGTGCCGCCGGGGTTATTCGGATCTGCCGTAAGGGTCCCATCGAAGCTGAACTGTCCTTGAGGAAAGCTGGGCGCAGCGTCCATGAAAACCTGCCAGCGATCAAACTCGCCGCCAACAACAAACGAGTGGGCGCCAGCGATTTTGGTCAGTTTTGATGAATAACTGTACTGATTATCGGCACGAAATTCCGGAGCATACGGGTTTGAACCGGGATTTGAAATACCGGCGATATCTGAGTTGAAAGGCTCGCTCTGAAGGACGCCTTGGATTCCGAGCTTTTCGTTGAGGTTGTCGCCGACTCTCCTAGGAATTAGGTTGAAGAACTGGCGGAAAAACGCCACGCGCATGTCGAGGACTGTCGTGGGATTGAAGGTATGATCGTCGCCGACGACCACATCCCGCGTATTGATTACGTCGTTGTCGCCGAAACCCGGCAAATCGCCCGAGTTGAATGTCCCTCTTGCGAGTGAGAGGGTTGAGTTATTGAAGCTGAATCGGCCGAAAATGGAATCCTTTGGGAGCGAGTAATCGATCCGGATGTTAAACTGCTGGCGGTTCACTCGATCGACATCCGTTGCTGCGTAGTTATTTACTAATCCCGGCGCCGTTGGAAGTGGAAAGAGCGCTTCTATATATTCGGCGCTGACGGGGCTGATAAGGCCGCTTGGGATCGTGTTATTCGGAAATGCAGTTCGAGAGAACCCGTTCGAACAGGATGCACATGACGCGGTTGTAAACGGGTTGTAGATGTTCTCCCCGACTTCGGTGAAATTGCGCTGCCGCTGGAGTGACGTCGGGACGGTCCCAAAGAAAGTTTCGCCGATCCGCTGAATGTTTCCCTCATAGTTCACGAAATAGAAGAGTTTGTCCTTCAGGATCGGTCCTCCGATCGTCGCGCCGAACTGATTTTTGCGGAGTTTGGGAATCGGGAGTTCGGGATTATCAAAGTAATTCTTCGCGTCGAAGGCGTCGTTGCGGAGAAACTCGTAAGCAGACCCGTGAAGCTGATCTGTCCCGTTTTTTGTGACCAAGAGGATCTGGGCCCCGGGGCTGGTCCCGAGTTCGGCTGAATAGGGAGTTGTTTCAATTTTGAACTCTTGCACCGCGTCGATCGATGGCACGAATGAGCCATTAATCAGGTAGGCTTTTATGTCGGCGCCATCAAGCGAAAATGCATTCCTGTCTTCTCCTGCACTGCCGGAGAAGATCGCGCCGGAGTTGTCGGTCAGTGCGCTGTTATAGAAACTGCTTTTTCCATAGGTGCCCGTGCCAGGGCTGATGAGGGCAAGCTGGAGGTAATTCCTGTCATTGAGCGGAAGCTGGCTCATCATAACCGGGCCAATCACCTGGCCGACCGTGGCGTCGCTGGTGGCGAGAAGCGGTGGGGCTGAGCTCACCGAAACCGACTCGGAGACGTCACCTACCTGCAGCGCAATATCTACACGGGCTGCTTGCGCCACTTCTAGCGTGAATGGCGGCCGCGTGGCCCGCTTAAACCCTTTCGCCTCGACCACCACGGTGTAGGGACCGGGAATGAGCCCACCGACGATGTAGTAGCCGACGGAGTTGGTGGCAGTCGACCTGGTTACGTTTGTCCGCGTATCGGTGATCTGAACTGTTACTCCGGGCACAGCTGCTCCGGAAGAGTCGGCAACGGTTCCAGAGATGGAGCCGCGCTCCTGAGCAAGAACTGACGGGATTACCGCGGCCAGAAGCAGCAAGAGGCGATTGCAGCGTGCCATAGATTTCTTTGCCCCGCGAGGTGGGTAAGACAGATACTACGATTCCGCGCCGCTGGAAGAAAGCGCGGTTTGATCCCGATGGGAAGCCTTGTTCAGCGGGCTGACCAGAATATGGCTACGCATGAGCAGCGTGAGCGGACTTGTTCTGATCCCGATTCGCAGTGAAGAACAGCGGCGAACCGGCGATTTCTTGCGAGTGTCCCTCCGGCAAGGGCAGGGCATTACCTGCTTCGAGCTGCTGGCTCTTTATTTGATCTTCAATCCGATGCGCGGTGCTGACGACCAGACCAGCCAGGCGGCGCAGCGCTTCATCGTCAATCTGAGTAGTAGGTCCGGCGATGCTGAGCGAAGCGACTACTTCGGCGGTTCCATTAAAAACAGGAGCCCCTATGCAGCGGACACCAATCTCCTCCTCTTCATCGTCGACCGAGTAGCCCCGTTGCCGCACTCCCTCCAACTCTTTGTTCAATTGACGAACGGAGCGGATGGTGTTGTCGTTATACCGGATCAGCCCGTGCTCCATGACCAGCCTCGCGACTTCGGCATCAGACAAATAGGCGATGAGAGCCTTGCCAATCGCTGTGCAGTGCAATCCGAGTTGCTTTCCGACCCATGTTGCGGTCCGCACTGCACCTGGAGGCGTGACCTTCTCGATGAGCACACAAGAGCCTTGTTCGAGTACCGCCATGTGAACCGTGAGACCAGTCTGTTCGGCCAGTACTCTTAGGAATGGCCTCGACTGTTCGCGAAGGCTCATGCCGTTCAGAGCCTGGCGGGCCAGTTCGCAGATTCGCAGACTGACCCGATACTTTCCTGAAGCGCTCTCTCGGTAGAGATATCCAGTTGCCTCGAGCGTGCGAAGCAGACAATGCACGGAGCTCTTCGGAAGAGAAAGGTGGCGTGTCAACTGGGAGAGGCTGAGTCCGGCTCTCGATCGTCCCAGAACCTCTAGAATTGCAATGCCGCGCTCGAGTGCCGGCACGAGTGGTTTGCTGGAGTCGCCCATAGAGTTCTCCCTGTTTTCTTCAAACTCTACTCGCGCCTGTTTTGGCTGTCAATGTAGCACGCTTACCTGTCGTCTCAATTCCGCAACACTCGTTCAGTATGCTGAACGGTTTCGGCATCGGTCATGCAATCCGGTATTGATTGATCGTCTCCTCTGATACATCCACTCCGAGACCCGGCGCATCGGGGACGGCGATGTGACCATCTACCAGTTTGAGCGGCTCTTTGACGAGCGCGCGGCTGAGAGGGCCCTGCGACGTATTGAACTCCACCAGCACGGCGCGACGCTGGAAAGCGTTCAGGTGGAGTGAGGCTGCCGTGAGCAGGTCCGAGCACCAGGAATGTGGAATCACCAGCCGGTTCGCGCGCTCGGCCATGTGAACGATTTTGCGTGCCACCGTGAAGCCGCCGCAGCGCGTCAGGTCCGGCTGAAGGACATCGACGCGGGCGCGATCGATCAGTTGCGCAAAGCCCCATTCCGTCGCTTCCTGCTCCCCGCAGGCGATCATGGTCTCAACTGCGTCCGACACCTGCCGGTATCCGTCGTAATCCTCCGGGTGAAGCAATTCTTCGATCAGGAACGGTTCGAAAGGTTCGAGCGCCCTGACCAACTGAATTGCTTCTTTAGGTGTCCGCTCGACAAACCAGCCCGTGTCGATGAGAAGATCCAGGCCGTCGCCGAGTTCGGTGCGGGCCGCTTCAACCAGCTTGAGATCAAGGTTGCGGTTTCGTCCAAAAACACCCCAGCCGAATTTTACGGCGGTGAAACCCTGGTCGACGTATTTTCTGGCCGCTTCCCGCATCGCGTCCGGTTTCGGACGGAAAAGCGTGCTCGCGTAAGCCCGAACTTTATCCCGCCACTTGGCACCCAGGAGTATGTGGACAGGTGTGCGATAGAACTTTCCGATGATGTCCCAAAGCGCTATATCGATAGCGGAGATGGCCTGTATGGCGACGCCGCGCCGGCCGTAGTAAATACTGCCGCGGTACATTTTGTACCAGAGCCTCTCCACCTCCAGAGGGTTTTCTCCGATAAGTAGCGACGCCAGTCCGTCGAAGCATTCCATTCCCGCTTCGCTCCAGCGGGGCGCTTCGATGACCGCCTTGGCTACGGAGGGCGCTGTCTCAATATCCGAATAGCCACAGATGCCCGCGTCAGTGGAGACCTTGACGAGGCCGAGGTACGTCGGCCCCGACGGCTCTTCGGTGCCTTCGGGCGACTGATAGAGGCCTGGAGACTTCAGTACGAATAGCTCGACCGCATTGATCTTCATCAATCAAAAATATAGTTTCAATCCGAACTGGATAATGCGGGCATCCGTGGAAGTGCTTGTGATCTGGCCCCCGTGTACGGGGTCATCGGTATTGGCATTGGGGTTGCTGAAATTGGCGTGATTGAAGGCGTTGAAGAATTCGCTGCGAAATTGCAGATACCAGCGCTCCGTGAAATGGAAATTTTTGAGAATAGAGATGTCCCAGTTTTGTAACCCCGGCCCTCTTACACTGTTTCGCCCGGCATTCCCGATCGTGTAAGGCGCGGGCTCGGCGAAGGCTGCGAGGTTGAACCAATCATCGATGCCGGGATGCGCGAGGTCAGGTGAACCGATCGCGTTGGGCCGTGTCGCGTAGTCGCGATTCACATGCGCCGGATCGCCCGAACCGAGCACCGGCGTAAACGGCGTGCCGCTCTGAAAGGTTGTGATGCCTGCCACCTGCCACCCGCCGAGGACCGCATCAACGATAAGCGGGGCGCTGCTCATGAACGCCCGGCCGCGGCCGAAAGGAAGCTCATAACCATAGCTGAGTACAAGGCGGTCCTCGACATCGAAGTTGGACGGTCCGCGCATGCTTCGGAGGTTGAGGGGGTCTCCTGTGAAACTCTCGCCGCCTTGATCATTCGTGGTGGCGTCAATCGCCTTTCCGTGAACATACGAGGCAAGGAATGAGAGCCCTTTCGAAAATCGCTTTTCCAGCTTTACTTGCAAAGCGTGGTAGTTGCTGTTGTTCTGGTTCGATAGATACGTTCCGGCTTCGGCGAATGCGGGAAAGGGAAGCCGTTCCTGAATGGGACGGTTATCGTTCGGATTGACAGCCGGGATGTTGAAGGGAACCATTTGCTCGAGATATGTGCCTTTACTGCCGACGTAAGCAACTTCGAGCGCCATATCGGGCATCAACTGGCGCTGGACGGCGAAGTTCCATTCGTAGAGTAGCGGCGTCCTGTTGTGAGGATCAAACGAAAATGCCAGCGGCGTGTTGAATTGCGAGTTCGTGCTAAAAGGCTCGAAGAAGTTCTGCGCCTGCTGGGTCGGTACTCCGTTGACTGTGGGCTGCGACTTGCTTTCATCCACAATGAACGGCAGATTCAGGATCGGCTGCGACACAGTATTGTTTCCGGATTGGAGCAGGTAGAAAATGCCCGCTCCGCCGCGAACGACGGTTTTGTTGTCGTTCGATGGACGGAACGCAAACCCCAACCGAGGCGCCCAGTTGTTGTACTGGTTGAAGAGCAGATTATTTGGCAGTCCCGCCTCTTTAGGCGTTACGAAATACTGCTGAAACTGCGGATACGCGTATTTGGCTACCTGCTGTGTCACCAGGTTGGGTGCGCCATGATACTCCGACACAGCAATCTGGCCGGTGATGGGGTCGAACCAAGAAGCCTGGTTCTGGAAATAGGCAGGCTGCGGGTTGAACTCATACCGGAGGCCGAGGTTCAGGGTTAAGCGGCCATTTACTTTCCAGTCATCTTGAACGTAAAAGTGATAGTTATTGACCGTCTCGCCAAAGATGTTGCGCGGAAAATCTCTCGATCCCGAGAGCGGGTACCCCGTAAGAAAGTCACCGAATCCAGCTCCGGTGTACTGGCCTGAAAAGTTGAAATCACCCCGCGAGTGGGCTGCGTTCGTGGATGTGAAGAAGTCGCGCCGGAGATCCGCTCCAATCCTGATCGTGTGAGCACCTTTCGTCCAGGTGATGCTATCGACAATCTCGTACATGTTTTCAGGATTGACAAGAGGCTGGAAGTCGTTTCCGCTGATGAGAGTTTCGAATCCTCCGACGGACAAATTTGGAAATCCGGGAAAATTTGCCGTAGTCTCCTGAAACCCTTGAATGCCCGATTGCACCGTGTAGTTCGTTCCCAAACCCTGAGGCAGGATTGTCGAGTACATGCGCAGGTACCCGAGCCGCAGGTCATTCACCAGCGTGGGCGTAAAAATGTGTGTCTCATCGACCACCACATTCTGTACGCGAATGGACCGCGTGGAGCCGCCATTCACGGGATAGTTGCCGGGATTGAACTGGCTCAGATCATTGATCGAATAGCGCCCGAACAGCGAATCGGCGTCGTTGAAGCGGTGGTCGATCCGAATGTTGCCCTGATCGACATTGGAGGTAAACGGCGCGTTGAAGTAATACGTGCCTTGCGCGGTATTGGGCAATGGCACGAACTGCAGAAAATATGTAGTGACCGGATTGATATCTGAAGACGGGATGGTGTTATTCGGATAGGGAACGCCGGTCACGGGATTATTGACCGGAACCCCGAGTCCGGTAAGGTCGCCCGCGCGCTCGGCCTGCGTCGGCACCAGGTTGTTTTTCGATTGACCTTGTCGGACGCGGGTTCCGTCATAGCTCGCAAAGAAAAATGTTCGATTGCGCTTGATGGGCCCTCCGACCGTCCCGCCGAACTGGTTTTGTTCGAGCTGCGCCTTGGCGCCCGTGTTGAAAAAGTTGCGCGCATCGAGGGCACTATTGCGTAAGAACTCGAACAAGTCGCCGTGAAATTCGTTCGTGCCGCCCTTGATGGTGGCGTTGATGATGGCATCGCCACGTCCATATTCGGCAGAAAACGAATTGGCTTGTACCTTGAATTCCTGAATCGCGTCCACCGAGGGAGTGAACTCGACGCCATCGTACAACTGATCCTGGTCGCTTATGCCGTCCAGAAGAATCTCTGTTTTTGCGGCATGCCCACCTCCCACAATGATGGTCGGGAAACCGGTGTTCGAGTTGTTGCCGCCGCTCTGAGCGCCGGGCGTGAGCGCCGCTAAGGCCGTGAAGTCGCGGCCGTTCAACGGCAGGTCGAGGATCGTCCGATTCTGAATGACCTGGCCGATCGATCCCGTATCGGTGTTGACGACCGGCGTCTCTGCCTGGACGCTTATGTTTTCAGAGACGCTACCGACTTTCAAAGATACGTCGAAACGCGCTCTCTGATCCACCTCCAGCTCGATTCCGGCAATCTTCTCACTCTGGAATCCGGTCATCGAAACCGTGAGCGTGTACTTGCCGGTAATCGGCAGAAGGGACAGCTCGAAGTCTCCGGTGGCCGTAGTTACGGTCGAGCGCTCGATGCCGGTGGACTCGTTATGTGCTGTCACAGTGGCGCCTGCGACGACTGCTCCGCTGGGATCGATGACCCGGCCGAGAATTGTAGCAGTGGGTTCTGCAAATGCCGGCAGATTAAGTGACAGACAAAGTAAAGCAAGCCTAACGAACGTGAATGTTCTCATAGCAGGCCTCCACGGAGATTTACTTAGGATGATCGTACAGTTCAACAAGCGGAGATGACAACGGAGTTGCGTGCGAGTGTGCAGCATAATGGACGCTGCATTCATTTGCCTGATTAGCTCGTGAGAAAATACCGCAGAAGTGCTTCAGACCCAGTCAACTCTTTCTAAGGAGGGGTGAATGCCCATGATTTCCAGAAGAGATTTTTTCAAGTATGCGGCAGCGGATACTGCTGTTGCCGGGCTTGTGTCCGCTGGTGCCCTGCATGCTTTCGCTGATCCCCTGGGCCTACCCATCGGATGCCAGACATATCCCGTCAGAAAAATGGTCGCCAGTGACTTTTTCGGCACGATCAAAACGCTTACGGATGCCGGGTTTCAGAGAATCGAACTCTGCTCGCCGTGGGGTTACGCCGATTCAGGCTTCGCGGGGCTCGCCAAGTATTCGGGCGGTGAGCTTCGACGGAGGCTGAACGATATGGGGGTGAAGTGCATCAGCTCTCATTTCGACGTTAAGGAATTGCGCGAGCATCAGGCAGAGAGAATTGAATGGGCAAAGGATCTCGGCTTGATGCAGATGATCGTTCCCAGCCTCGATGGGCCACGCAATCCGACCATGGACGACGTCAAACGTATCGCGGACGAATACAACAAGATCGGCGAACAGGCCTCGCGGGCCGGTCTTCAGCAGGGGCTTCACAATGAAGGATTTGAGCTTTCGACGGTGGATGGCAAGCGCACCTACGACGTGTTATTCGATCTTCTCGATCCGAAGCTAGTGAAGTTTCAATTTCAGGTCTCGACCATCAGCCGCGGCTACGACGCAGCCGAGTACTTCACAAAATATCCTGGCCGCTTCATCTCGATGCACGTGCAAGGCTGGTCCGCGAAAACGCGAAAGATCGTGCCGGTCGGGCAGGGTACTCTCGATTGGAAGAAGATTTTTACGGCGGCGAAGACAGGCGGGATAGAGAATTACTTTGTCGAGATGGACCTTGAGATGATGAGGGCCAGCGTTCCTTATCTGCGTAGTTTGCAGGTCTGACGAATCTGCTCGGCTATTTCGAAAGCGGATCGGGCATGCCCGAACCCTACCAAAACCCTCGATCCGGAGTAGTGGCGAGGCATGCCTCGCCACTGGACTCACGTGCGGTAAGAGCCTTTCGTATCCGGAGGGGCAAAGCGGTCTTTTTTGTCGAGCCAGGGCATCGGCTGCTCTCCGGTATCGCGTTTATAGACCCGGTCGTACATATGTTTACGGCTGGTTGTACCCAATGACGTGTTGTACAGATTAACCAAATCGAGCGCTTCCTTTACGTCCGCTTCGAATGCGTGAAGCGCTTTGAGCTGTTCCGCTCTTGCCGGTAAGCGTACTCCACTCGGGGTTTCAAGGAACATCTGATACCCGGCATTGAGGAGGGTCGCTATGTCCGAGCCGATCAGCACACCCGCCTTCTCGATCTCCGGCTGATTCTTCTGTTCATCGCCGACAATCGCCGCTATTCCGTGCTTGGAGATTCTTATCCGGCCGTCCGCCAGCGTTTCGGCGGCAAACCCCGCCTGCTTTAACAGATCAATGCGCTCTCGAAATGTGGGAATCTTCGGTCGTGGGCGGCGGAAGAACATATCTTTAAGTATAGGAATGACCACTTTCCAGCCAAAAATCCCGATAGCAGCAATAACAGACGAGTTCTCGCCTGTCCTCGCCGAGGCAATTGTTCCGATGAAAGAGATCGGAATGAACGCCGCAGAACTGCGAGTCGTCGACGGCAAAAACATACTGGATCTCTCGCCGGATGAGTTGAAGCGAACGAAGCATCTGCTCGATGCGGCCGAATTGCCGGTTGTGTCGATCGCCTCGCCTATTCTGAAGTGTGTTCTCCCGAATGGCCCGGAACTTGACCGGCGCTTCAATCAGGACGCGTTTGCATCTATGCACACGTTTGACGATCAGCCCAGGCTGATCGAGCACGCGATCGAAGTAGCCCGATTCTTTGGAGCTCGTATCATTCGCGTTTTTTCATATTGGCGTGCGGTCAAACCGGAGCTGTGTCTGGATGCCATCATTGACGGGATCGGCCAGGCTGCTTGTCTGACCGAGAAGGAAGATCTGATCATCGGGCTCGAGAATGAGCACGCCTGTAATATTGCAACCGCGTCGGAGGCTGCTCGCGTGCTCGATTTTCTCCCGAACGCGAATTTAAAGCTTGTCTGGGATCCGGCGAACTCGCTGGTCGCTGGCGAGGATCCGTATCCGGCGGGATACTCTTTGTTGAAGAAGGACCGCATCGTCCACGTTCACGCAAAGGATTGCCACATGGAAGGCGGTACGCCCGTATTCGGGCCATTGGGCACGCGGCACGTGCGCTGGAAAGAGCAAATTAGAGCGCTCCTCGACGACCGATACAAGGGTTTTATCAGCCTCGAAACCCACTGGCATGGGCCGGATGGAAACAAACTGGAAGCCAGCCGCATCTGCGGCTGGAATCTGCGCGGCTTGGCCGCCGGCTAACACTCGTAGGTTCACTACCGTTGTTTTGCGAGCGGCTCTCCCAGGGTACGTTTTTCGAACCGTCACAAGCTAGTCACGGTTCTGCAAAAGCGCCCTGCTATTTCACATAGGCGGTGTGCTCGACACGCCACAATTCCAGATTTTGGAGCTTTAATGTCAAAAGCCAGATATCGCCGCATCCTGGGTGCGTTTTTCATTTTCGGTGCACTAAGCAGTTTCAGTGCCAGTGCGGCCGACATCAAGACTGTATTCGTGATCGCGATGGAGAATCACAACTGGACGCAGCCAACGCAGGTTCCCGGTAAGATCCAGCAGATCTATAGAAATCCGAACGCTCCGTTCATTAACAGTCTCGTGAACGGAACCGCCTCGGCCGTCATTGACGGCTCCGTGGTGAAGATCAGCCGGCAGGTTGCCTACGCCACGGCGTACCACAGCGTGCTGGCCACTCCCGGTGGAAACAATCCCCATATTCATCCTTCGGAGCCCAACTATATCTGGGCGGAAGCTGGAACGAACTTCGGCGTACTCAACGATAACGATCCCTTCGCCACCAACGGCGGCACAAACCAAAACACGAGCCAGCATTTGAGTGCTCTTCTCACACAAGCGGGGAAAATATGGAGGTCGTATCAGGAAGATATCGACCTTACCCGCGATGCCAGCGGGCAACTCACCAATGTCCCCCTGCCCGAGGATATGTGGAGCGTTCCGTTGAGCAGTTTCTCGGGATTACTTGCTAGCGGCTTCACCAATGCTTTCAATGGCTCAAATCAGTACAACTACGCCGCGAAACACAATCCCATGGTGTTCTTCACCGATACCAATGGCGGCGATAACCCGACTCCCACGAATGCCCTTTCCACGCATTATGCGCCGCTGCAGCAGTTGCTGACCGATCTTGCCAATGACACAGTCGCCGACTACAACTGGATCACACCGAACCAGTACAACGACATGCACACGGCACTCACCGGAGGCTACAAAGGACTAATCGGCGATGCGGCGAACATTAGACAGGGTGATGATTTCCTGCGCCAGGTCGTTCCCGCGATCATGGCATCAAAGGCATACAAGAACCACGGCGTGATCATTTTGTGGTGGGACGAAAGCGAATCGGATGGCGTCGCGGGTGACAATGCGGACGATTTCAATCACACGATCACCGAGATTGTCATTTCTCCGCACGCTCATGCCAACGTGAACGGAGTCCCGTATGCGAGCCCAGTGAATTACACGCATTCCTCCGACTTGCGCACGATGCAGGAGATCTTCCACGTAGGACCATTTTTGGGCGATGCCGCCAACGCCAACGATCTGTCGGACTTGTTCGAGCCGGGCTCCATCCCGAAAAAGCCCTAGTAGCTCGTTCTGATGCAGCGGCTCGTTGACAACGGGCCGCTGCCTTTTTTCCGCCTTTTCGACGTCGCTGAATAGAGAGGGCCGGCTGTCCGGCTGCCGCTACAGCTCACTCATCTCCCAAATGCTTACCCGGAACCAGATAGTGCCTTACGTAATCGTAGACGGCATCGTGAAGCGGGGTCATTTTTTGCTTGAAACCCGCCGAACGAAGCTTGTCAATGTGCGCGCAGGTGAAGTATTGATACTTTTCCCGCAGATATTCCGGCATCTCGATGAACTGAATCTTCGGTTCGCGGCTCAATGCGGCGAAAATGGCACGCACGAGGGATAGCCACGTGTTCGGCTCGCCGGAGCCGATATTGTACAAACCGCCGCCGCACTCGTGCTCAGCGAGAAAGATTGTCGCTGCCACTGCATCTTTCACGTAAAGGAAATCACGGCGCTGTCCGCCGTCGGAAAACTCGGGTCGGTAGCTTTTAAAAAGCGAAACAGTGCCGGTCTCCATGATTTGATGGAAAGCCTTATGCGCGACGCTGCGCATTTCGCCTTTGTGATATTCGTTCGGGCCGAAGACGTTGAAGTATTTCAGCCCTGTCATGCGCGGTAGCATGCCCTGACGCGCGGCGTATAAATCGAACAGATGCTTTGAATAGCCGTACATGTTCAGCGGCCGGAGCGAGTCGAGATTTACGGTTTCGGGCAGACCCGCGGCAATGCTGCCATATGTGGCGGCCGAGGACGCGTACACGAACCTCCGCCCCCGCTCCAGCGCAAAGTGCGCCAGCGTCTTGGTGTATTCAAAGTTGTTGCGAATCAGATAACCTGCGTCGGTTTCCGTCGTAGAGGAACAAGCGCCGAGGTGGAACACGGTGGTGATGTTGCTGAACAGAGACGGCGAACTGGCCAGCCGGCCCAAAAACTCGTCGGCCTCCACGTAATCGAAAAACCGAAGCGGGACCAGGTTCTTCCATTTTTCGTCAGTGCCGAGAAAATCCGTGACCAGAATGTTGGTTGCTCCGCGCCGGTTCAGTTCCCAAATGACGGCGCTTCCAAGGAATCCGGCGCCGCCAGTCACAAGAATTCTTCCCTTTGAGAGATCCGCCATCCTTCGCGTCTACGATCTGTTCACGATCAGCATCGGTATCGTCACGTGGTGGCGTACAGAATTGATCGTCGTGCCGAAGATGAGATCTTTCAGTCCGCGGTGGCCGTGTGACGCCATGACCAGCAGGTCAGGCGTCAGCTCGCGAACAGCGGCCGCGATTTCGTGTGCAGGGCTGTTTCCGTGCCGCACCAGCGTTTCTACTTCGACGCCCTGGTTCCGCAGCGAACTCGCGAGGTTCGCCAGATACTCCTGGCCTTCGGTGATCTCGGCCGTAGAGGATTGTGAACCGAACATGCGGCTGGTCACACCCTCCTCTATGTGAAGCAGGATTATGCGCGCTTGATGCATCCGAGCCAGCGCGAGAGCGTTCACCAGAGCCTCGCTATCCGATTCGCTGTGATCGAGCGGTACAAGAATTTTTGAATACACGCGCGAACTCCACGTTGCCGGAGCTTGCCGCCGCACCGCCACGGCCACGGGCGCCGCCGCGGCGGGCGCGCCGCGAAGCCATGGCCAGCATGTAATGAGCGCCAGCAGAGTGGTAGAGCCGAGCGCCAGCACAACGGAGGTAACAACGACGATCGGCCGGTAGGCGCCGCTCCCCGCGATCCAGTCGCGGATTACTTCCGACGTAAGCCAGACATTCAAGGCCACGATGAACAGGGCGCATGACCAGGAGCCGAGCCGCATCCAAAAACCGTTGGTAAAGACGCCCATTCTATTGCGGTCGCTCGTGAAGTGCACCAGCGGGATTACCGCGAACGGCAGCTGCATGCTGAGAATCACCTGGCTGAGAATAATGAGCTTGTAAGTGCCCGCGTCTCCGGCGAAGTAGATAGTGAATGCGGCCGGAGTAATGGCGAGGCAGCGGGTTAGCGCGCGCCGCATCCAAGGCTGCATGCGAAAATGCAGAAATCCCTCCATCACGATCTGGCCTGCCATAGTGCCCGTCAGCGTAGACGATTGTCCTGAGCAAAGCAGCGCCGCCCCGAAGAGCGCGCTGGCCGCAGTCGTCCCGAGAAGCGGCGAAAGGAGCTGATGCGCCTGCTGGATTTCGGTTACGACGATGTTCCGCTTGAAAAATACCGCCGCCGACATGATTAGTATCGCGGCGTTCACAAATAAGGCGCCATTTAGAGCCAGGGTGGAGTCGAACAGGTTGAAGCGGCACGCGCTGCGCTTCTCGGCTTCTGTTTCGCCGATCTGGCGCGTCTGCACCAGCGCGGAATGAAGATACAGGTTATGAGGCATCACCGTGGCCCCGAAAATTGCCACCGCCACGTAAAGGCTCTGCGTGTTAAGTCGGGGAATGATTCCGGCTACGACCTCGGTGGCGTTGGGCTGCGCCAGGAAAATCTCGAATGCGAAACAGCCGGCAATGGTTGCAATGAGCACCAGCACGAACGCTTCGATGACGCGGATGCCCATGCGGGTAAACCAGAGGACCAGCAGGGTATCGGCCGCCGTAACGAGCACACCGATGAGCAAGGGCACGTGGAAGAGGAGGTTGAGTCCAATCGCTGCGCCCAGCACTTCAGCTAGATCGCAGGCGATGATCGCCAGCTCGCAGAGGACCCAGAGAATATACGAAACCGGCCGGGGATATTCATCCCGGCAGGCCTGCGCGAGATCGCGCCCCGAAATAACTCCGAGCCGCGAGCTCAGTGTCTGCAGAAGAAGCGCCATGAGGTTGGACAGCACCAGCACCCATAACAGCCGGTATCCAAAACGTGCGCCACCCTCGAGGTCGGTAGCCCAGTTGCCGGGATCCATATAGCCGACACTGACGAGGTAGGCGGGTCCCGCAAAAGCCAGCAGCCTTTTCCAGAAACGCGGATGTGAGGTCGCGACGCTCTCATGGACTTCAGGCAACGAATAGGTTCGGGCTTCGAGAGAGTCCTGCCGCAACATGATCTTAATCTTACGTTTTTAGTATGGCATTGCAAGATGGCGTATCAGGCGGGGCAAGGGATTGAGAACTTATTGAAATGAAAAGCAGTTCGAGACACTTGTATGCCAGCTAGGCAGCCCTTCGGACTGCAAGCTTCTGAAGAGACTCGCGCCACGGTTAAGGTGCGAGCGTGTAGGTGATTTGGTCTCGCGGCGTAGGGGAGTCGCTGCCGGCTCGTAGTAAAGGTTGGTGTTTACCGAGTTAACCGCCGGATACCAAATTGTCGCGCCGGGCCGCAGTCCTGGGCTGGAAGCGGCCGTTGAAGCGCGCAGAAACCTGGTCGCGATCTACGAGGCACTGAACCCGCAGAAGGCAGCATATTTTCGGGCAGAAGAGATTAGTGCTGAAAACGGGCTGTTCACCGAAGGTGATCTCTAAATAGCTTTCCATCTGTATGGCTTTCTGGCTTTACCGATAAATATTTCCGAGAACCGGTGATCGATTCCTGAATATTCGTTGACGTGCGAGCGGGGATTTCATATACTTTTCTCACGCTCTCCGGAGCATCAGGGCTGAATTGAATTTAAACGTACTTACTTCGTAACTCCTTTGTCGAGAAATATTTCTCAACATCGCTGTTATCCAGGGTCTCTGACCCGGTTTGGGAGGTGTGCTTTGATCGTTTCCGCCAAACGTTTCCCTCTGTTTTCGGTACCCGTCTTCTGGGCCGTTTGTATTGCCAGTTCTGCGTTCGGGCAGTACACGACTTCGAGTCTCGGTGTCACGGTAGCAGACCCTTCCGGCGCCGCGGTTTCCGACGCCATGATCGCAATCCGGAATGTCGATACCGGTCTCGAGAAGACTTCGACGTCGGGGGCTACCGGGTCGTTTATGTTTGCGGCTCTGCCCGTTGGCCGTTATCAAGTGACGGTAGAGAAATCCGGTTTTTCGAAATTCGTTCAGACCGGCATAACGCTGACCGTTGACCAAGCCGTAAACATTCCCGTAACGCTTCGGATCGGCGACGTCCTCCAGCAGGTGAGCGTCGCCGCCGATGCGGAACTAGTCAATACGGAATCCGGAACGGTCGGGCAGTTGATCAACACGAAAAAGATCGTAGACTTGCCGCTTGATGGCAGACAGCCTCAGACGCTGCTCTTTCTGGCCGCCGGAACCGTCAATGAAACAGGAAATTATTGTCTGGTGAACTGCCAGGGTGGCGTTTACCCGGGCGAACAGGACGCAAACGTCAACGGTGCGGGGCCGCGCGCAGTCAACTACCAGATGGACGGAGGCGGTCACAACGATACCTATCTCAACGCCAATCTGCCGTTCCCGAATCCCGACGCTATGCAGGAGTTCAATGTCGAAACGGACAACCTTTCGGCTCAATACGGAATCGGCGCTGGCGCGGTAGTGAACCTGGTGACCAAATCCGGCACCAATGAGATTCATGGTGACTTGTTTGAATTTGTCCGGAACGGATACTTCAACGCCAGGAACTTCTTTGCCCCCACCCAGGACACTTTGAAGCGGAATCAATATGGGGGATCCGTTGGTGGACCGATTCTCAAGAACAAGTTGTTTTACTTCGGTACGTACCAGGGAACTCGGATTCGAAGCGCCGCACAGGGCAACGTGGCGTTTGTTCCGACAGCACCGGAGCGGAATGGAGACTTTGCAGGCTCGGGAGTCACGGTCACTGATCCACTCACGGGTGCAGCCTTTCCCAACGATAAGATTCCGACAAACCGGTTAAGCGGTCCCGCCCAATATTTTCTGAATCACATCCCCTTGCCCAATGGACCCAATGGGCAGTTGACGTTTCCAGGCGCCAACATTGTCCAGAATGATGATCAATATCTCATCAAGATCAACTGGATTCAAGGCAAGAATCAGGTGAGCGGCAGTTGGTTCTGGACTCGCTTTGATGAGCCTCCGGATATCGCGATCGGTAGTCAGAACATCATTGCCTCAGACGGCAATGGCAACCAGGTTACGGTAAAGAACCTGGCGCTGAACGATACCTATTCGCTTTCGCCCAGCGTGCTGTTTAATACGTGGTTCAGCTGGACTTCGCAGACCGGCGGGTCGCTTTCGGGCGCTGCCTTCGGATTTCCCGCTGCCGGCATTCAAATCGCAGCGCCCACTCCACCTGAGATAAGCATGTACGTTAACGGCTTTTTCAATGTAGACACAAATCATCTGGGAGTTTTTGACAGGGGTGATTACTCTTTCCGCGAGGATGTGACTGTCCAGCGTGGCGGTCACGAAATCCATATCGGCGGCGAGGCCCTTCACGTCTCCAATACTCTTGTGAATACGTACAACATGTCGGGGAACTTCACATTTGGAGGGGCACTGTCAGGTAGCAATCTCTCCGACTTTCTATTGGGTGCCGCCTCAAACTTTACGCAGGGCGGCGGAGAGTATAAGGACCTCGACGGAGTCTTGTGGAGCCTCTATCTGCAAGACAACATTCGGGTAACCCCCAAGCTCAAAGTAGAAGCCGGACTGCGCTGGGATCCGTATTTCCCTTACACGGAGCAAAAGGGAAGAGTAGTGTGTTACGTGCCCGGCACCGCGACACAGTCCGTCCGTTTCCCGAACGCCCCTTTGGGAATGCTCTTCGGGGGCGACCCCGGGTGCCCAAAGGGTGGATCGGAAGCGAATATCCTCAACCTTGCTCCGCGCCTCGGATTTGCCTATAAGCTTGGTGCGAACACTGTTTTACGCGGCGGTGCAGGAATCTATTACACACCGCTTGGTAACCACGAATCGAACGGGATGGTGGATACGGCACCTTTCAGTCCTCTGTTCAATTACACGGGGATTGTGAATTTCGCCGATCCCTTTGCGAGCATCGGGATTCCGAATCCGTTTCCGGCTCAGTACGCCACGACCACGCCTGCACCCGACGTTCAATTCACGCTGCCCGTCTCTATTTATGGAACTCTGCAGCACAACTGGCACATGCCTGAGCTGGCGACGTGGAATCTGAATCTGGAGCATCAGTTCCGGTCGTCATGGGTCGCGAGAATATCCTACGCAGGGAATAAAGGTACCTACCTGGCAAGCGGAGTCTTGGGCTTCAACGAGCAAAATCCGGCCATTTACATCCCTGGAGCCTCCACCCAGGCTAATACGCAGCAGCGTCGTCTCAATCCCGAGTTCGGGAGCGTCGGCCTGTTTTCATCCGATAACAATTCCCACTACCAATCGCTGCGATTGGGTCTCGAGAAGCGATTTAGCAACGGGCTCTCTATCCTTGCTAATTACACGCGGTCCCGTATGCTTGACGATCTCAGCGCAGCCGGTTCCAATGGCCGCACCGATCCATTCAATCGCAGATTCGATTATGGAATTTCTAACGACGATGTGTCGAATGTTTTCAATTTCTCCGGATTGTGGCAAATACCTGCTGCGCCGCTACACGGACTCTCAGCGAAGCTCATCAACGGCTGGGAACTCACGGCGATTACGAATTGGCGATCTGGGTTCCCTTTCTCCGTCTTTAGCAACGTGGACAATTCGCTAAGCGGAGTAGGCTCTGACCGCGCCGACTATATTGGAGGGCTCGCGATTCTCGATCCGGATCGATCCCACGGAGCACTCGTACAACAATATTTCAATGTCGCCGCATTCGTGCCGAACGCGGTTGGTACGTTCGGCAACTCCGGCAAGAACATTCTTCGCGGCCCAAGGTTTTTCGATACCGATCTGGGACTCTTGAAAAATTTCGCAATCGTAGAGCGAGCATCGCTTCAGTTCCGAGCCGAGTTTTTCAACGTGTTCAACAATGTGAATTTTTCACAACCACAGAATTATCTGGGCTCCAGCTCAACCGGTCAGATTACTTCGGCCAACAGTCCCCGTGTTCTGCAATTCGCCCTGAAGCTTATGTTTTAACTGGAGTGTTGCGGAATCAGCCACGACATCTTCGTTTCGTGATCCTCTCCGGTTCACCAATGCAATAATGCGATTCTCATGATCCTCAGGGTTTCTCGACAAATGTTTTTGCTGGCAGCCGGTCTCAGCGTCTGCTGCTGCCAGGCAGCGCAACCGAAACTGATCGACTGCCACGTACACCACAACGGCAGTAGCGAGTTTTTGGAGCGCCTCGTGGCCAAGCTGACGCCTCTCGACGGAACGGCCATGCTGATCACCGCGCCGAAAGATCTGGAGGCAGTGACCGCCTTTATGAAGAATCATCCCGGCCGGCTGATCGGCTTAGGAGAGATAAAGCTCGATTCGGCGGACGCTCTCGAAAACATAGACCGGTTCCACGGCGCGGGTTTCCGGGGCTTGGGCGAGCTCACGAAACCGCTCTATCCATATGACGACCGGCGCTACTGGCCCATTTACGAACGCGCCGAAAAGTATCGGATGATACTCCTCTTTCATACCGGGATTGTCAATCGAACCCAGCCGGACGTTCCGGAGGACGCGAGCTCCGACCGCATGCGCGTGTCCACTCTCGACCTGATTGCACGGCACTTTCCGAAGTTGACGATCATCGGCGCGCACATGGGCAATCCCGACTACGCGTGGGCCGGCGAGATCGGCCGTTGGGACCCCAACCTGTACTTCGATCTGTCCGGCTCCAGCCTGATTAAGAAACAGGAGGATTACTCATTTTTCAAGTCTATCTTTTGGTGGACCAGCGTGGTCAGCCCCCACACGCCCAAATCGAAGACGACTGCTTTCGAGAAGCTTGTGTTCGGATCGGATGTCTTCGAAGGAGACCTGGATGAGCTCGATCGTGAGCTGGAGCGCTACCATCGCATGCTCGATGCGTGTGGTGTTTCTGCTGAAGCGCAGGCCAACATTTTCGGCGGAACACTTTGGCGCATCTTGAATCACGAGTAGGCTGACGGAACCCTACGATACGATGATCTAGGTGGTGAAGGCGATCATCAAATGCGTTCCCGTGCTTGCCTGCATTCTTTGCGCCTGCACAGTTAGCGCATCACTCGACCGCCTGCCGGATCCGCCGGCAACCAAACCGCACGTTCTGGGCGTTCCAGCGTTCTCTGTCTGTGCTCCTTTACAAGGTCCGGCACATCAGGCGGCGATTCCCTTTGCGGCTCGTTGGATTGTTGGAACTCGGCGGCTCTTCCTTTACGAAGCTTCTGAACACATCGTCCCTATTCATCGGCCAGCATTAACGGAAGCCGCGGCCGATGTTTCTCCTCCGTACCGGTTCTCTATCTTTACTTAACTCATAAGCATTTGCTGAGCCGCGCACAGGGAGCGGCCGCAGCAGGACATTTTGAATGGGACGAAAACTGTGCAACTTTTAGAAATCCCAAAAGCAAGCATGCTGCCGGAAGACCACCCATCATGGTCATGAACGAGGCGGAGATCGCGGCATTACTTGACCTGTCGGCGCGGCTGGGTGACAACTCGCTGCTGGTGCAAGCCAGTACGGGCAACACCTCGATCAAGCTGGACGGCACCTTATGGATCAAGGCCTCGGGGAAGTGGCTTGCCGATGCGAGGCAGCAGGAAATTCTCGTTCCGGTTCCGCTTTCGGAAGTGCAGGCGCATATGCGTCGAGGCAATGATTTCTTGCCCGCATATTGCGGCAGGTCCGGGGTCTTATTAAAAAGCTCGATAGAGACAGCGATGCACGCCGTGCTCCCCCATCGTGTTGTTATCCATGTGCACTCGATCAGCGCGATTGCCTGGGCCGTGCGCAGCGACGGTCCAGCGCATTTGAAGGAGCGGCTTGCAGGCTTGAACTGGCAATGGATACCTTATGTCCCCTCCGGTCTTCCGCTGGCGCGCGAGATCGAGAAGCGGTTGCTCCCGTCTGTTTGTCCAAGTGTCTTCGTGTTGGCCAATCATGGCCTGGTGATCTCTGGCGATACGTGCGGAGCTAGCGAGGCGCTGCTCCGGGATGTGGAGGACCGTCTTGCAATCGTCCCTCGCCGTGCCCCGGAGCCCGATTGCGCTCTGCTAACGGCCATCGCTACGCGGTCCCGGTGGCGGGTTCCAACCGATCGGGCCATGCATGCACTCGCCACCGATTCCATTTGTCAGCGTCTTCATGCCGGTGGAGTTCTTTTCCCTTGTCAGGCCATGTTCCTGGAGTCCGAGAGGACTGTTTTTCGCTCCAATGCGCGTTCCGCTAAGGCTCCGCGGCGAAGCCGGCGTGACGATTCGCTTCCGTTCTGGATCATAGACGGATCCGGGGTTCTGATCAGTGAATCCATTAGCCGGACCGAGTGCGCGATGTTGAGCGCTCTCGTTCAAGTTCTGCAGCGGCTTGACCAGTCCGCCCCAGTCCGCTACTTGACCAGGAGCGAAATCGAGAATTTCATGCGCTCCGGAAGCCGGCGCTATCGTGCTTTGGCTGAAGCGAACTGCCCCCAAACGGCTGTTTCCGCTTAGCCCGATTGGACGAGGATCGCCAGACCCTGGGCCGAACGGCTCCTCATTTCGCCCAACACCCTTCCTGGTACTTGCAGTATAAGTACTGGCCATCGGCGAGCTATGTAATGGCCAGATCGCGCGGCGAGTCTAATCCTCACGCGATTTTAGAGCAATCATGACGCCCGGCTGAGCCGGGTGCGGCGGAAGGGTTGGGAATGCCTCGGCAAACACCCAATCAATGTGGTACACCTCACTTAACAGGAGATGGTAGTGCTCTCCGTAGGAAACATATGAAAAGCGCGGTTCCCATAACCGACACGATAGATGCGAATCAGGTGCTGTCAGCCCTGATTGCCTTCAAAAAAGGCGACTTCTCTGTCCGTTTGCCAGTGAATCAGGTCGGGCTGGCAGGCAAGATTGTCGATACTCTGAACGACATTTTCGAGCTCAACGAGAACATGTGCGGCGAACTGGCCCGTGTCAGCACCGCGGTCGGAAAGGAAGGCAAAATCGAACAACGCGCTTCGCTTGCTGCCGGGGCAGGCAGCTGGGCGTCCTGCGTCGATTCTGTGAACAGCCTTATCTCCGATCTCGTCCAGCCTTCTACTCAGATCGCGCGCATCATCGGCGCAGTTGCCCAAGGCGACCTCTCGCAGAAAATGTCCCTCGAAGTCGAAGGGCGTCCGCTCAAAGGCGAGTTCGTTCGCACGGCTCGTGTCGTGAACACCATGGTGGACCAGCTCAACTCGTTCGCATCCGAAGTGACCCGCGTCGCGCGCGAGGTGGGAACAGATGGAAAGTTAGGCGGCCAGGCACTGGTCACAGGCGTGGCAGGGACTTGGAAGGACTTGACCGATTCGGTAAACTCGATGGCCTCGAACCTGACAAACCAGGTTCGGAATATCGCCGAAGTTACTACCGCCGTCGCGAAAGGCGACCTGTCGCGCAAGATTACCGTGGATGTCCGCGGCGAAATTCTGGAGCTGAAGAACACCTTCAACACCATGGTCGATCAGCTCAGCTCCTTTGCCTCGGAAGTTACGCGAGTAGCCCGCGAGGTCGGTACCGATGGAAAGCTGGGCGGCCAGGCTGTCGTTACGGGCATTGCAGGAACGTGGAAGGATCTCACGGACTCGGTGAATTCGATGGCCTCGAATCTCACGGCACAAGTTCGCAATATCGCTGAAGTGACGACCGCTGTCGCCAACGGCAATCTTTCACGCAAAATCACGGTGAACGTGCAAGGTGAAATCCTCGAGCTCAAAAACACGATCAACACGATGGTCGATCAGTTGAGTTCTTTCGCATCCGAGGTGACGCGCGTCGCTCGGGAAGTCGGTACGGAGGGTAAGCTCGGCGGGCAGGCCCAGGTTCGGGGCGTAGCCGGAACCTGGAAGGATTTGACAGACTCCGTCAATCTGATGGCCGGCAATCTGACCGGCCAGGTTCGGAACATCGCTGAAGTGACTACCGCGGTGGCGCGCGGCGACCTCTCGCGCAAAATTACGGTAAACGTGCAAGGCGAAATCCTGGCGCTGAAGGACACCATCAACACCATGGTCGATCAGCTCAGCTCCTTTGCCTCCGAGGTGACCCGCGTGGCCCGCGAAGTGGGTACGGAAGGGAAACTGGGTGGACAGGCGGTTGTGCAGGGTGTGGGTGGAGTGTGGAAAGACCTGACTGATTCCGTTAACTCCATGGCGTCTAATCTCACGAATCAGGTCCGCAACATTGCTGAAGTGACTACGGCTGTCGCTCGTGGAGATCTGTCGCGTACCATCACCGTGGAAGTGCGTGGCGAAATTCTCGAGCTCAAGAACACGATCAACACCATGGTTGATCAGCTCAGCTCCTTTGCATCGGAAGTGACGCGCGTCGCGCGCGAAGTGGGTACCGAAGGCAAACTCGGCGGGCAGGCGGACGTGAAGGGCGTCGCGGGTACGTGGCGCGATCTCACCATATCGGTGAACTCTATGGCCGGGAATCTGACCGCTCAGGTGCGCAATATCGCGGAAGTGACGACCGCGGTCGCCCGCGGGGATCTCTCGCGCAAAATCACGGTCGATGTGCGGGGCGAAATTCTCGAGCTTAAGAACACCATCAACACCATGGTGGACCAGCTCAGCTCTTTTGCATCCGAAGTGACGCGCGTCGCGCGCGAAGTAGGTACCGAAGGAAGGTTGGGCGGGCAGGCGGATGTCAAGGGCGTCGCGGGCACGTGGCGCGACCTAACCGAATCGGTAAACTTCATGGGGTCGAACCTCACGAATCAGGTGCGCAATATCGCCGAAGTAACCACTGCGGTTGCGAAGGGTGATCTGTCGCGCAAGATTACTGTCGACGCGCGCGGTGAAATCCTCGAGCTCAAGAACACCATCAACACCATGGTGGACCAGCTCAGCTCCTTTGCGTCCGAAGTGACTCGCGTGGCGCGGGAAGTGGGCACCGAAGGCAAGCTCGGCGGCCAGGCCGATGTGCGCGGAGTGGCCGGCACCTGGAAAGACCTGACCGACTCGGTGAACTCCATGGCCTCGAATCTCACTAACCAGGTTCGCAATATCGCCGGCGTAACCACTGCCGTGGCGAAGGGCGACCTGACCACCAAGATCACTGTCGATGCCCAGGGGGAAATCCTTGCGCTGAAGAATACGATCAACACGATGGTCGATCAGTTGAACGCTTTTGCGTCAGAGGTCACCCGTGTTGCGCGCGAAGTGGGCACCGAAGGCAAGCTCGGCGGCCAGGCCGATGTGCGTGGCGTTGCGGGCACTTGGAAAGATCTCACCGAATCGGTCAACTGGATGGCTTCCAATCTGACCGCCCAGGTTCGCAATATCGCCGATGTCACAACCGCTGTTGCCAAAGGCGACCTGTCGCGAAAGATCACCGTCGACGCGCGCGGCGAGATCCTGGCGCTGAAAGAAACCATCAACACGATGGTCGATCAGCTCAGTTCCTTCGCCTCCGAAGTGACGCGCGTGGCGCGCGAGGTTGGTACCGAAGGCAGACTCGGCGGGCAGGCCGATGTCTACGGCGTCGCAGGCACCTGGAAGGACCTCACCGAATCGGTGAACTCCATGGCCTCGAACCTGACGAACCAGGTTCGCAATATCGCTCAGGTGACCACGGCCGTGGCCATGGGAGATCTCTCCCGCAAAATCACGGTGGACGTGCGAGGCGAAATTCTGGAGCTGAAAAATACCATTAACACCATGGTGGATCAGCTCAACTCGTTCGCCTCGGAGGTGACGCGTGTCGCTCGCGAGGTTGGTACGGAAGGCAAACTCGGTGGGCAGGCCGAAGTGCGTGGCGTGGGTGGAACCTGGAAAGATCTCACCGACAGCGTCAACCTGATGGCGGCCAATCTCACCACTCAGGTGCGCGGTATCGCGAAGGTGGTGACGGCTGTTGCCAATGGCGATCTCGAGCGCAAGCTGGTTCTCGAGACCACGGGCGAAATAGCCGCCCTCGCCGACACCATTAACGCTATGATCGACACGCTTGCGACATTTGCCGATCAGGTGACAACGGTCGCCCGTGAAGTCGGTATTGAAGGAAAGCTGGGGGGCCAGGCGCGCGTGCCCGGCGCGGCGGGCATCTGGCGCGATCTCACCGACAACGTTAACCAGTTAGCCGCGAACCTTACCACTCAGGTGCGAGCCATTGCCGAGGTTGCGACCGCGGTGACCAAGGGTGACCTTACCCGCTCTATCGCGGTGCAGGCCGAAGGTGAGGTTGCGGCGCTAAAGGACAACATCAATGAGATGATCGTCAATCTTGCCGAGACCACTCGCAAGAATACGGATCAGGATTGGCTCAAAACCAATATTGCGAAGTTTACACGCATGGTGCAGGGCCAGCGCGACCTCCTCACCGTCGCTCAGCTACTTCTCTCCGAGTTGACTCCGCTGGTGAGTGCGCAGCGCGGGACGTTCTACATCGCCGATACAGTCGATGGCGAGGCGCAGCTCAAGTTCATGGCGGGCTATTCGTATGACGACCGGGACAACATCCCGACTCACTTCAAGTTTGGGCAAGGGCTCGTCGGCCAGTGCGCACGAGAGAAGCAGCGCATCCTAGTTCGCGATGTCCCGCAGGATTATATCCGGATCAGCTCGAGCCTGGGTTCTGCCACTCCTGTAACCGTGGTCGTGCTACCTGTGCTCTTCGAGCGCGAAGTGAAGGCGGTTGTGGAACTCGCCTCATTCCAACAGCTCTCCGATATTCATCTCGCTTTTTTGGATCAGCTTACCGAAAGCATGGGCATCGTGCTGAACACGATCGCCGCGACGATGCGCACGGAGCAGTTGCTGCAACAAAGCCAGGCGCTCGCAGAGGAATTGCAGAAGACCAACGCGCAGCTTCAGGAAAAGGCGCAACTGCTCGCCGAACAAAATACCGAGGTGGAAGCGAAGAACCGCGAAATCGAGCAGGCCAAGCAGGCCCTCGAAGAAAAGGCCGAGCAGCTTGCGCTCACCTCCAAGTACAAAAGCGAATTTCTCGCGAACATGTCCCATGAGCTGCGTACTCCCTTAAACAACCTCCTCATACTGGCGCGCGTGCTCGCAGACAACGCGGAAGGCAACCTGAGCGCAAAGCAAATCAAGTTCGCCGAGACCATTCATTCTTCCGGAACCGACCTGCTCGCGCTGATTACCGATATTCTCGACCTTTCGAAGATCGAGTCCGGCAAAATGGACGTCGAAGTCGGAAACGTCCGTTTCACGGAACTGCAGGATTACTGTACGCGCACTTTCCGCCACGTTGCCGATGGAAAAGGTCTGGAGTTCGGGATCGATGTTGACCCGCGCCTGCTGCCCGAGGTGATTCGCACCGACGCGAAGCGCCTGCAGCAGGTCCTCAAGAATCTCTTGTCAAATGCGCTCAAATTCACGCAGCATGGCGCCGTGCGTTTGAAGATCGAGCAGGCCAACCTCGGCTGGAGCGCCGCTCATCCGATCCTGAACCGGGCGCAGAGCGTGATCGCGTTCTCGGTAACAGACACCGGTATCGGCATAGCGCATGAGAAGCAGCGCATCATTTTCGAAGCATTTCAGCAGGCTGACGGCACCACCAGCCGCAAGTACGGTGGAACGGGTCTCGGACTCTCCATCAGCCGCGAGCTGGCCCGTTTGTTGGGAGGCGAGATCCGCTTGCAGAGCAACCTGGGGCGGGGAAGCACCTTCACTCTCTACTTGCCTCAGGTGTACATCTCGTCCGGACCGAAGCTGGAGACGGTCGATACGGCCACACTCCGCAAAGCCGCCGAAACGCACGCTCCGGCCGAGGTCGGCTTGATCCTTCCATCTGCGGTCTCGGTTCCGGAAGAGGATCTGGTCGACGACGACCGCAATGTCATCGCGCCGGGCGATCAGATCCTGCTGATTGTCGAGGACGATATTACGTTTGCGCGCATCATGATGGATCTGGCCCGCGACCGCGGGCTTAAAACATTAGTCGCCTTGCGCGGCAGTACGGCTATCTCGCTCGCTCGCGAATTTCAACCCGGCGCAATCACGCTCGACGTCCGGCTCTCCGATATGAGCGGGTGGACGCTGCTTGATCGCCTGAAGCATGACGCGTTAACCGCGCATATTCCGGTTCACGTGATCTCCGCGCATGAAGATAATCGCCGAGGCTTCGCGCTGGGCGCAATGAGCTGCCTGCAAAAGGCGCTCACGAAAGATAGCCTCGAGGAAGCCTTCAGCATTATTCGGCATTCCATGGAGCGGCGTCGGAGGAAACTGCTGCTCATCGCCGAGAACGAGGTTCGCCGCAGTGATATTCGCCAGCTGATTGGGGGCGATGATATCGAAATCGTGGACGCTCCAACCCTGGATGCAGCCATGGCTATGACGGAAGGAGACACCATCGATGCCATCGTCCTCGACTGGGTGCTCCCCGACAGGGCCGGCCTTGATTTTATTGAGACGCTGCAAGTACGAATGTCGCCTTGTGTTCCTCCGGTGGTGGTTTCCGGAACCCGTGAACTCTCAGAAGACCAGATCGCCGAGATTCATCGCTGCGCCCGCGCCAGCATGGTTCGATACGCGCCTACGATCGAACGCCTGTTGGACGAAACTACGCGCATGCTGCATCGCAGGCAGGATTCTCTTTCGGTTGAACAGAGGCAAGTGCTTTCGGAAGTGCGCCAGACCGACCCCCGGTTGGCTGGCCGCAAGGTGCTGATCATCGACGATGACCTCCGCAACATCTTCGCCCTGACCAGCCTGCTCGAACAACGCGAGTTGAAGGTATTCCACGCCGAAAACGGGCGCGCCGGAATCGAGCTTTTGAGAAACACGAAGGATATCGATATTGTCTTGCTCGATGTCATGATGCCCGAAATGGATGGCTACGAGACCAGTCGCGCGATCCGCCAGATCCCGGAGTTTCATACCCTTCCCATCATCGCCCTTACCGCGAAAGCGATGAAGGGCGACCGCGAGAAGTGCCTTCAGGCCGGCGCCTCCGATTACGTCGCCAAGCCTGTCGACCTCGACCACCTCTTCGCCGTTATGCGGGTCTGGATGACCCGCGACGCCGACGCGCGCTTCGAGCATGGGGCGCTTGCCGTTCCAAACTGGCTCGCTGACCGCGACCTGATTGTCGACGACGACCGCAATATCATTCAGGCCGGAGATCGCGTGCTCTTGATCGTCGAAGACGACGTGACCTTCGCGCGTATCATGTTGGACCTGGCGCACTACCACGGTCTGAAGGCGTTAATTGCATTGCGAGGCAGCACCGCGATCAGCCTCGCTCGTGAGTTTCGTCCCGGGGCGATATCGCTCGATGTGAGACTTCCGGACATGAGCGGCTGGACCGTGCTCGATTGTTTGAAGCACGACTCGACAACCCGGCACATTCCCGTGCACGTGATTTCGGGACATGAGAATAACCGGCGCGGTTTCGTGCTTGGCGCGATGAGCTGCGCTCAAAAAACGTCTGCAACCGAAATCTTAGAGAAGGTTTTCGGTGTAATCCAGCGCTCCATGGAGCCCCGGACGAAAAAAGTCCTTCTGGTGACCGACAGCCAGCCGTTGCGTCAGGAAATGGAGTTGGCCATTGGCACCGGGGACCTCGAGTTCGTCAGTGTTCCATCCTCAACTGAGGCGTTACAGGTGATTGCCAGCGACTATTTCGACGGCATCATTGTCGATTGGGTGCTGTCCGGGCGGGTGGGTGTCGATTTCATCGAGGAAGTACAGGCGCGGCTCGCGCCATTTGTTCCGCCGCTCATCATCTTCGGAACTCGAAAGCTCAGCCAGGGGCAGGCCGCGGAATTGCACCGGCTCTCCCGATTCAGCACGGTGCGCTACGCGCCCTCGCTCGAGCGATTGCTTGACGAAAGCATGTTGCTGCTTCATCGGTCCGAGCAGGCTCTCTCCGACAAACAGAAGGAGGTCCTAAGCGTTGCCCGGGCAGTTGATCCGATACTCGCGGGGCGTAAGGTTCTGGTGATCGACGATGATCTGAGAAACATCTTTGCGCTGACGAGCGTTCTCGAACAGCGTGACCTGCAGGTTCTTCATGCCGAGAGCGGCCGCTCGGGGATTGAAATGCTCCAGAAAAACCCGGATGTCGACATCGTGCTGATGGATATCATGATGCCCGGCATTGACGGCTACGAAACCACGCGTCTTATCCGCAGTATCGGTGAATTCGAATCACTGCCGATCATTGCATTGACCGCCAAGGCATTAAAGGGAGATCGTGAAAAGTGCCTGCGCGCCGGCGCTTCAGATTATGTCACCAAGCCGGTCGATCTCGATCATCTCTTCTCCGTGATGCGGGTGTGGCTGGTCCGTGTTCTCGAACACTCACATGCCCGGTCGGATGAGGTAGGTGAGAACAGGTGAATGCTGCCGTGACCTCCAAAGTCATCAGGGCCTCCGAGCCGCGCGCGGCGCCGGTCGAAGGTCAGGATAAAGTCAAGCTCCTGCTGGTTGACGACGACCGGGACAATCTGCTTGCACTTCAGGCAGTGCTAGAGCCGCTGAATCAGAATCTGATGCTCGCCTCCTCCGGTATTGACGCACTGCGATTGTGCCTGGACAATGATTTTGCGGCAATTCTGCTCGACGTCCGCATGCCGGAGATGGACGGATTCGAAACCGCGGAGATGATTCGAACTCGTAAGCGCTCCCGGAACACGCCCATCCTGTTCCTGACTGGCTATCGAAGCGACGAGCAGCTTTTTCGAGGTTATGACCTCGGTGCGGTCGATTTTCTCTTCAAGCCAATTGTTCCCGAGATTCTTCAGAGCAAAGTGGTGGTATTTGTCGATCTTTGCCTCAGCGAACAGCTCGCCCGCCGTCAGGCCGAAGCGCTGGCGCGCACGGAACAGAAGTTTCGCGCCGTTCTCGAGGCCGCGCCGGATGCGATGGTGATTACCGGAGAAGATGGCGTCATCCAGCTTGCCAACTCCCGAACCGATTTTCTGTTTGGTTATCCGCGCGAGCAGCTTATTGGGTCGAGCATAACCTCCCTGATCCCTGAATGGACGCCACCCGGCTACGGTGTCAGCTCTAACGGCGCCGCGCCGGTCGAAGCCCGAGTGAGGGCGGTGACTCGCACCGGGACGCCGTTCCCCGTGGAGATCACCCGGAGCCCCTTCGAAAGCGCGGAAGGGCTGCTGATTACGACCGCAATCCGCGATGCCACGGAACAGGCCCAGGCCGAAGAACGGATACGGCGCATCAATTCGGAGCTGGAGAGACGTGTTGCGGAGCGCACGACCGATCTAACCCGGTCGAACGAAGCGCTCCGGCAGTTTACCTGGGCCGCCAGTCATGACCTTCAGGAACCGACTCGCATGGTGCTCACGTACGCGCAATGGGTAGCCAAAACAGCCGGGCCAAAGCTCGAGCCGCAAGAGTTGGACATGCTGAAATGCGTCCTGGAGAACGGAGCCCGTTTGCAGATGCTGCTAGCCGCTCTGCGCCAATACATTTACATCAGTGAATCCGGGGACGAGGACTGGAAAATTATCGACTTTAGCGCGGCAGTGCAAACGGCAATATCAAACCTGGAGGGCATGATTGCCGATTCCGGCGCATCCGTTGTATACGAAGCGCTGCCTTCGTTTGAATCGATAGAAATTCTGGTTGTTCAGTTATTTCAGAATTTGGTCAGCAACGCCATCAAGTACCGGTCCGCTGACCCGCCGTATGTCCGCATCTCCAGCGAACGCCGCGACGGCGGTTGGGAGTTTTCTGTTGCCGATAATGGGATCGGTATTGAGCCCGATTATCTGCAATACGTTTTTGGAGTCTTCAAGCGCTTGCATGGCCGGCAGTATTCAGGGACCGGAATCGGACTCGCTATTTGCAAGGCTGCCGTTGACCGCCTCGGAGGAAGGATCTGGGTGGAGTCGACGCTTGGCCAGGGATCTACCTTCCACTTTTTTCTTCCCGAAAGGAGCCTCACATGAAGCCGGCGGTTTGCGAGGTGCTCCTGATCGAAGACAATCCGGGAGATGTGCGCCTCATCGAAGAGTGCTTCCGGGCACGCAGCATCCCTTATCATCTGACGCATTGCGATACTATCGACGCCGCTATCCGCCTGGTGACCAGCTATGGAACGAATGGCGCACCCGTTCCCGACCTGATCCTTCTGGACTACAACCTCCCCCGCGGCGATGCGCGTTCCGTTCTGGACGCCGCGGCGAACAATCCCGCGCTCGCGCAGACCCGGAAAGCCGTCATTACGTCTTCTGTGGCGCCTAAAGATCAGCAAGACTCCCTGCAGGCCGGCGCTGACGCCTTTATCTACAAACCAGCCGATCTGGATGCTTTTCTCGGGACAGTAGGGGCCAAAATCGCTGAATTATTAGGGACTTAAATGAGCATTTGACAAACTACACTATTCCGATAGAGAATAGTGTGATGGCAGGCTCGTTAGCAATTCCTGAGCGTGATCCGCAACTCCCCTCTGCCGGTCTGGAGCAGTTTCTTAGTCCGGCAATAACGCGTCCTCTGAACGTGGTCTGCATCGGTGCTCACCCCGACGATCCCGAAACAGGATGCGGCGGTACTTTGGCGCGACTCGCGGCCGCCGGACACCGCGTCACCATTGTGTATTTGACCCGCGGCGAAGCCGGTCTAAAGAACGGTGACGCGAGTACCGCTTCACGGCTGCGAACGGCGGAGGCGATTTGCGCTTCGAAGATACTTGGCGCCGCCGCCATGTTTGCGAATCAAATCGACGGGCAGACCAGCGCGGACAGGCAGCACTCCCATCTATTCACTGAACTGCTGGCGTTGCTCAAACCCGATATCGTCTTTAGCCACTGGCCGCTCGATACGCATCGGGATCACCGGAACGCCGCTCAACTGGCCTACGAAGCCTGGGAATCGCTCAATGAGTCGTTCGCGCTTGTCTATTACGAAGTGATGACCGGCGTTCAGACTCATCATTTCGAGCCGAACTGTTTCGTCGACATATCGCCTACCTCGGAACAGAAACGGTCTGCTGTTTACGCGCATTTGTGCCAGAACCCGGAGCGCTTCTATCCGTACCATGAAAAGATGGAGAAAGAACGCGGCTCCGAAGCCCGCTTACCCCGCGCCGAGGCTTTTGTGGTCGTCCGCGAAAAATTGCCGAAGCCATATCTTCCGTTTGAGATGTAGTCGAATTCGAGATGTAGTGGAACGAGTCGGAAGCCGGACAGTGCTCGGATCCCCGGTCCCGTAATTCTTCTATTTATCTTCGGCAGCTATGCTGTAGGCACGTTCTTGCGCGAGGCGCGATCCGTTGTCGGAATTTACCACGATTGCAAGGCCCTTACGCCGATGTACGCGAGATGAGCGATTGGGAAACGACAGGCTGCTTTAAAACGACGAAAATATTAGCATCGTGGGCGTTCATCGGAATCGTATCATGAACCGGTGTTAGCACCTCTGAGGCGCTCGAATGCCCAGAATCCCTAACTTTTTCATAGTCGGTGCTCCCAAGGCGGCCACGACATCGCTCTATCACTATCTTGATCAGCATCCCGAAATTTTCATGAGCGCGATCAAAGAGCCGCATTTTTTTGCGGCCGAAGTCCGTGAGGAGCGCTGTGATCCTGAGCTTCGGCGTAGGATGGCCCGCGAGAAGCCTGGTTTGCGCGATTTTCTCGGCGGTCCAATGCGCGAGAAGCGCTTCGGTGGTATCGTCGCCGACTGGGAGGACTATATCCGACTGTTCGCGAACGCGAGCAACGAATCAGCTCTGGGCGAAGCGAGCGTTTGTTATTTGTGGTCGCCGACAGCACCTGACCGGATCGCTGAGAGAATTCCGAACGCCAAGATCCTGGTGATGCTTCGTGACCCTGCCAATCGGGCATTCTCCGAGTATCTCTATGGCGTCGGAAACGGCACCATTCGTTGGAGTTTTCGCGAGCACATCCAGCGCCATCTGCGCCACCGGTCCGGGCATTTCTGCATCCACTACCCTTTTTTGGAGTTCGGCCTCTACTCTGAGCAAATCAGCAGGTATTTGGAACGCTTTGGGCGGAACGTGTGGGTCGGGTTCCACGAGGATTTCAAAAAACATCCCGTTGAAGTCTTCCAGAACATTTGCCGATTTCTTGGGGTCGCCGCGGAGTTTCTGCCAGATATGGCCCGTCAACATCGGGCAGCTCAAGTTCCACGCATGGCCGTAATTGGTTGGTCCAAGCGGTCGGGATTGTGGAAGGCCGTCGCGAGCGTTACGCCAGCGAGGCTGCGCCCGCTCCTTCGCCGCGGCCTTATCCGCAGGCAGGGAGCAACGCGCATGGAGCCCGCGGATCGACAATACCTGATCGACTTTTACCGGGAGGACATTCATAAGCTAGCAAGCCTTCTCGGCCGCAACCTTGACGGGTGGCTTAGGCAGGAGTCGGAAGCCTAATCTGGCTCGGCCCCAGTCAAAAACGTGACGAAATCGGTCCTGCCCGAAGCCCTATGTCCGGCGATTTCGCGAGACGAGATCGACGTGAGGATTCAAAGCCACCGCAGTGTCGGCGCAGCCTAGCTGTCAGCGGGTCCTATGGACTTCTCACCGCCGCCGGTTGCACCCAGGCGCCGTTGCCCGCTGAGTCCCATACCGCAAAACGAACCCACTTCTTACCCGTCGCGTCGAATGGAATTTTGAAGCTCTTTGTACCGAACGGCGTCGTGTCTGGGAGGTCGATGATCTTACGATCGACCTTCGAGCCATCGCTCCAGACCAGCTCCGCAAATTCGAGTGGAAACGTATACTCGATCGTCGCGTTGTAGGTGGCCTTCGCGCCCGAGCCTTTCACGTCCCAGTTATGGAACAGAATCTCTCCCGTAGTGCCGAAGAAGTTGCCGGCACGTATGCCTTCTACGATGGGGGCCCAGCTTTCGTTGTATAGAGGTACGCGATCAAGTTTTAGATAATTGACCGCCAGTTGCGGGTACGTCTCGTCTTCCGGCCACTTAGTATAGGTGTCACCCTCGGCGATCATGAACTTTGGCTTCGGAGCCCAGTTGCTCATATCATCCAGGGTGCCGAAGCAGCGCACCTCGCACAGCCTCTTCTCGGAAAGATCGGTGGGCAGGGATTCCCAGGAAGCGCCAACAAAACGATCGCTGAGAAAAAAATCTCGATCTTTGTACGCTTCCGGATATCCCTCCGAACTCTTCGTCCGCGGGTGAGTTGTCCAAATAATGCCGTGTTCCCGGTTCACCATATTCAGCACGTCTGCGGCGGAGCCGAGGTGGTAGACCTCCCCATAGACGGGATCCCGTTCGATGAACCGCTGGCCTGCCGGCCGCGGCGTGGTATGGGAGAAATAAACCGGCTTGGGAGTCAGCAGGTACCAGTGGCCGCCCAAATAGGCATTTGGCTCTTCCGCGGGCATTACCAGGAAATCTTTATCGGACATCCTGCGCGAGCCCTCGAAGTAGCCTTTTTCTTCTGCAAATCGCTTGGGGCCGGGATCGTTCGGATCGGAGTCGTCGTGGAAATCGCCCAAATAGACGACGTTGATCCCCAACCCGCGAAACACTGGAACCCAACCCGGCTGGTAATCCAGAGTGTTGCGGTCGCGTAGCATCTCATTGAAGTCCACGTGATAGTGGCCGGTGATTACTTTGAAGCCCGGGACGGGCTTATACATGTCGCCATGTGTGTACGCTAGAACCGCTTGCTGTGTTGCGCGATCGTCGTTCGCGCTCAGATAGTAGTAGACCGCCATGTGCTGGAGCGTGCCGGGAGGAGCGTTGTAGAGAGCGAAGTTGTCCCATTCTTCGCGCGCACTATGAGTACGTCTGTTCCAGATCGTATCGGTCACTCCCCACGGCACATAACCTTCTCCCCGTTCGGGCTGCATGACGCCTAGCGAGAAGCTGTTTTCGTTATCCTTCCGGTAGTAAACATAGCCGAGGTTCACTTCGTTTTCACGAGCGAAAAAGAACTTGTGCGGCGGCGGAAAAACGGCCAGGGAACCGTGCCCGTTGTTTAGGATTTCGAGACGGTTGCGGGTGCGAATGTTGACCGGCTCATCGTTTGCTGCTCCTCCAAACGCGTACTCCTGCCATTGCCGCGCGGTGTCTCGCCAAACCAGCTTTGTATCTTGATCGATGGCGAAGCCTTTCAAACCAGCTTTGTAGATATAGGCTACCGACGGCTGCTCGGTCTTGGCGATTGCCTCCTGACGAAGGAGGTTTGAGCCTTTATAAGCCGTAAACATGACGTCGCCCGAAAACAGACCCAAAGTGAGGCCATCGAATGTGATGCTGACACGCGCGCCGTTGCTGGCTACACGGCACGTTTTGGACGCATAGCGCACAGATGCGCGCTGAATTTCATCTGCTTTGCGCGGCAGGTCGGTTGTGTCGTGCCCGCCCGGAATAACCAGCGGCGCGTCCCAGAACGTATTCCACTTTCTAATGTCTTCCTCCGCGGGCGTATCGATGCCAAATTTCTTGAGGAGGTTGCGCTGGGTTGCCGAAATGCGTCGCCGGCCGGTAGTGACCTGAAAATCGGGCGTCAAATCCTTCCCAAGAACATGCCATGTATCACCATGACGCGCGGCGAGTTGCTGGACAAGGGGATCGCCATCGCGAATGCTGAACAAGGCCTGCAATTCTTGTCCCGCTTCACCCTGCCATGTCATCTCAAGTGTTCCGCCATTCATATCGGCCCGCAATCCTTCAACGGGCTTGTAGCTGTCAAAATTGCACTGCAGCGTTTGAGCTGCCGCCATGGCGGACAGCATTTCCATCAGCAAGAACACGCGAAGGTTCATTGCTTGCCTTGCTGTTGGAACTTTTGCATTAGCGCTTGCAATTCAACGGGCAACCGTTCCGGATGACGCTCAGCGTTGACAGCCCAGGTGCGGAAGTCGAATGGTATTCCCCACATCATTTTATGTTTTGAAGGGGGCGGCGGGCCTCCTGGCGTGCCTGCGGCGGGTATCGGAGCTGGGAGTTTGAATGCATAGAAGGAGCCGCCAGCCAGTTGCCGGTGAGGGTACTGCTGTAGGTACTCGCAATTATGGTTTTCCAGGATTGAGACGGCAGCCACAACTACCCACTGTCCTGCATCCCGTTCGGCAGGCGTCTGGCAATCCCAACTCCGCGCTGCCGGGACGATGAGATTGGGATCGGAAATCGAAGCCCAATCGAGTGCGATTTCACTCATCCGTTGTTCCCGGGCAAAGCGCGCGACCTGAGGCAATCCTTCATTCCAGCTCACGTTCGAGTCGTTTAGCAGGTAATAGGCCGGGTGGCCGAACGCGAGGCTATTGACGAACGGAAAGAAGTAGGGGTAGGCCCCCAGAATGGGAACGAAGCAACTCACAACCAAAACGGCAGTTAGCGCCCGTAAGAAACGTCGGCGCGGCAAGGCGTCAATCATTCGGGGCAGCGGCGCCAGCATCAGGATAAGCAATGCGATCGGAATCATGAAATGCCGGATGCTGATGTCCAGCCGGCTCAGCAGACAGGTAGTGAAAAATACGAAGAAGCCGGTTAGCAACACCCGCCAATGCGGGCGGACCTCGTCGGAGATAACGTGCACGTCAAGCCGGCGACAAATCGTTCCCACAACTGCTGCCAGCAAGAGCAGCATCAGGAAACCCAGAGTTGACTTCAGAGCGAACACAACCGGGAAGTAGTGGGGCACGCCGTGTGAGTAGGTATGGCCGAGAAGGTAGGTTGGGCGCGATCCCGTGAGCAGCATGAGGAGAAGCCCGCGGCAGTAGAGCCATAGCGGCATCAAGGGACGGCGGATGAGCGAAGCCCATGGCCCGCTCCCGACTCGATTCAGCGCATCATCCGGTTGATTCCACGAAAGGACGAAATAGAAAACGTAGACAAACAACGCGGCCCAAAGGATTCCTCGCAGAACGCAGCGCCAGCGTGTGCTGCGCCACGTTTTGCGTCGGTCCTTTTCCACCGGTTGTCCGGCACTTGGCCAAAAGCGCGTGTGCAGAAAGAGGACACCGATTACAGGAATCAGCAGCAGCCCCGTGAACTTAGAAACGAGCGAAGCTCCGGTGGCAAGTCCGAACGAAAGGGCATTTCTGCGCGACGGCGCAGCCCAGATTTCGCCAAGATGCCACAGTGCAATCAACGAAAACAGCGTGACCGGCAAGTCTGTAATCACAAGCGGACCAAACACAAGAAACGCCGGAGTGGTGGCATAGGCAGCCAGGCACAGCAGCCCACCCCATGGCCCACCAAGACGGCTTCCGTAACGATACAGGAACCAACCCAAGAGCAAGGTAAGGATCAGCATTGGGAGCCGCGCCCACATCAGTGTCGAGGACCAGTTATTCCAACGTCCCAAGATGGCTTCGCCGAAAATCCACTGACCCGCGTAAGCGGGAATGAAATCACCCGATATTTTCCATGAGCTGCTTGAATAATCCGCGTGCGTGCCGCGTATGGCCAGCGGTATGGCGGCCAGGAGCTTTCCAAGAGGTGGATGCTCGGGGTTTAAGCGAAGATCAAGCCGCTGGAGATAGCTCAGCCCGGCGCCCACATGAGCGATTTCATCGACCGTGGCGGATTCGTGCAATGCCGCTCCGCCCGCCAACAAGAACATCATCGCCAGCAAGGCTGCTACAGCCACGCGGTGCGTGTTTGGCGACATATGTATGGGTCGATCAATTCTAGCCGATAATCATCGTTTCGGCCGAACGGCGCCGGTCCGGAGCACTATTGAAAAGGCCGGCCAAGCAGTCCTGCCGTCAAATCGAAATTGCGGAGATAGCCGCTCGCGTCCAGCTTTCGATCCGCATCGCGTATGATTACCGGAACCCCCAATTCGTAACGGGAACCATGTGAACGATAGGTGTTGGCGAGCGTTTCGCGTTCCTGATCGAGCGCGCCGAACACCGTCTGGCGATCGCCAGTTACTACCAGATCGCCAATCCGCTCGGGCATCAGCTCGAACATTTTGGCCGCTTCATCGCGCGTGAGCACTTGTTCGACGCCTTCCAGTTTTTCAATCACGCTGGCCACGCGTCGCTCGTCTACCGGCCGGCGCAAGTAGATCCAGGCGATGCCTCCAAGACCCATGTGGTGCTTCGGATACTTGTCACGTTCGGCCGAGATAGCAAGCCGGACAGGAACATCACGATTGCTGCATGCTTTCTGCAGGTCCCAAGCATGCGTTTTTCGATTCATGCCGTGGTCGGCCGAAAGGTAGAAGGCAACATCCGGCGCGGCATGAGCGGCTTCCGCCAGTTTCGAATCGATCGTTGCCAGATGAGCACGGGATTCGCCTGACGTTTCCGGATGCATATGCATTGGATAGTCGGTGGTATGCACGTATAAAACGTCGAGGTCCTTGCGTCTGGCAAGCTGATCGATGACTACGTCCCAGAGCCAGTAATTGATTTCTGCGCTGTAAATGCCTGGTGCAGGACCGTAGCGCTTGACAACATCCGGACTAGGTTTTTCGGCGGCAACCACAAGCGACGTGCCTGCGTGAAGCAGCGAAGCAGTCTTCTTCTTGCTCGTGAACAGACCGGCCACGAGATTCTTATGGGCGCCTTTTTGAAACAGCGTGGGCGCAAGGAGGAGGCTGGCATCTTCCATGAAATCTTCGCGTCCGGTTTCGCGATTGAAATAGGAATTGCCCGTAATGCCGTGAACACTGGCAGGAACGCCGCAGCAGATGGACGCGTTATTTGTGTTTGTCACTGTGGGCATCTGGCCCTGCACGCGCGCGAACACGCCTTCAGCGGCCCATTGTTTGAGAGTGGGCATGGGCGAAGCATCATAGTATTCGAGCCCGAACCCGTCCAACATGACTACAACGACGCGTCGTTTACGAGATCGGACCGAGAGTCGAACAGAAGGCAGAGCAAGGGACAGGCTGAGTAGTTGACGACGTTTCAAAGGTCCTCTCAGTATGCGCGACGACCGCGATTTATGCGAGACATGCGGCATCTTCAAATAAAATCCTGCGGCGTGTAATCTCTACTAGACAGATCGACATAAGGGTGATACTCTGCCGTTAAGATGATCGTGCCCCCCATCTGCATCTGTACATCGCCCGTCCCCGTCCTGGTAGACGGGCACGGGCTTCTCTCTTAACAACATTTGTCTCAGCAAGTTAGGGCGGAACATAAGTTCCGCCAAAGGGAGATCTTTGTGTATCGTTGGCTGATTGCTTCAGTGGTTTTTGTTACATTTATCAGGGCCCAAACTCCGACAGGAAAGGTGCTCGGGGTCGTTACCGATCCGTCAGGCGCAGGCGTTCCATTGGCCCAGCTTGTTGCGACCAATCTCGCCACCAATCAATCCTGGCACGGTGTAACGGACAGCCAGGGAAGTTATCTCATACGCGACATTCCGCCGGGGAGATATAAGCTCTCTGTTCAGCGGGATGGCTTTCGTTCCTCCGAAGTCCCTGCATTCGAGGTAACCGCGCTCGAAAACGTTCGCTTCGATGTCCAGTTAACCGTTGGCGACCTGGCGCAAAGCGTTACGGTGACGGCGGAGGCCCTTCAGGTGGACACACGCAACGCTTCGGAAGGACTGCTAGTAGATGATCGCCGTGTGCGCGACCTCCCGCTGAACGGCCGGAATGTAGTCGATTTGTCGGCGCTCACACCGGGCGTACAGAGTACCAGCACAACGATCAAAGCAGATTACACCCAACAGCAGATCGTCGTGAACGGTGGACGCCAGACGTCGGTGAACTTCCTGCTCGACGGCGCATCGACGCAATTCTTCCATCGAGGTCAGGGCCTGACTCTTCCTCCACCGGACGCTGTGCAGGAATTCCGGCTGGTTACTTCGGGTGTGCCCGCTGAATACGGTCGCGGGTTCGCGGTTCTCAGCGCGGTGACACGATCCGGCAGCAACGATTTTCACGGCAGTGCATGGGAATTTCTCCGAAACGACGATTTCGATGCCCGCAGCTTTTTTGCAACACAAGTTCCTAAACTCCGCTTTAACCAATTCGGTGCAACAGGCGGAGGTCCCATCCGCAAGAACAAGACATTCTTTTTTGTCTCCTATGAAGGGTTGCGGATTCGACAGGACGAAGTTTCCTCCAGCACGGTCGTGCCGGATTCCGCCGAGCGGGCCGGAGATTTCAGCGGGCTAAAAAAGAAGATCATCGATCCGGCTACGAAAGAGCCGTTTCCGGGAAACCAGATCCCACTTTCTCAGCAGGATCCCGTGGCGCTGAATCTTCTAAATACGTACGTTCCGAGCGCGAACCTGCCGAACGGCCAATACGTAGCGCAAGCGAATTCGCCAACCAACGGCAACCAGGGTCTTGCCCGGGTGGACCATGCGTTCAATGACGCGAACCGTTTGAATGTTCGTTATTTCCACAACTACAACGAAGGGCTCGATCCACTATCCAGCTCGAGTTTTGCCGGCTATAGTCCCATCCAAACCTCTTTACGCGAACAGGTGATCACGGCCGAAGACCAGCACACTTTCTCACCGCATCTGATCGGTGAGCTGCGCGCTAACTATACGCGCTTTAACTACCTGGAAAACAATACCTCGCGACAGACCTTGCTGGATCTGGGGGCCACTGATTTCGTTCACGCCGGCGGTCCGACGACCTTGCCCACCATCAACATCAGCGGCTTCTTTAATCTCGGACCGGGTCGTGACCGTCAGCGGTTGTCGGAAGATATCGACCTGGCTGGAAATGTGAATTACGAGACCGGAGCCCACGAAATCAAGGCAGGCTTCGATCTCGATCACAACCGCTTTCTGTACCGTGATAACCGCAACACAGGTGGCACTTTCAAGTTCGACGGGTCCGTCAGCGAAAACTCCTTCGCTGACTTCCTTCTCGGAAAAGCGGTAACGCTCAGTCAGTCCACGCCAATCGCCACGGATCAAAGATACCTCGTACCGGCATTCTATATACAAGACACGTTTCGTGCGACGCGAACGTTGACGCTCTCGTTCGGGGTGCGTGACGAAATTTATCCGCCTTGGAAGGAAATCCGCGGTATTGGAGTGAGTCTACTCCCCGGACAGCAGTCCGCTGTGATTGCGTCGGCGCCGCCCGGGTTGATCTATCAGGGGGACAAAAACTTTGCATATCAAGGCGACTATGCCAACTGGGCTCCGCGAGTGGGCGTGGCTTGGGATGTCAGTGGAGACGGGAAGACCGCGGTGCGCGCGCAGTACGGAATATTTTATGAGGCGCTGACCGGCGAACAGGCGAGCGGTGTTTTGGTTCCGCAGCCGTTCGGTCTCAATTACACGCTCAATAACCCCGAAGCTCTTTCCGCACCGTATGCCGGAACGGTGAATCCGTTTCCATATACCTTCACGCCTGGCAATGCAAGATTCGTGCAGCCGATTCAGATCCCGAAAGAAGTTACGGGAAGTCTTCGCAATCCTTACACGCAGAACTTCGGGCTCAGCGTACAACGCCAGCTGGCGCGCGATCTGCTGTTGAATGTGGCTTACATCGGGACGGTGGGGCGGAAGCTGATTATCCTGCGCGAAGTAAATCCTGCCGTCTACCGGCCCGGAGCCACAACGAAGAACACGAGCGTCCGGCGCATTTATGCGCCCGAGTTCGATAGCATCGGAGGTCTTTTTTCAGACGGTAATTCAAACTTCAACTCACTTCAGGTCACTCTGACCAAGCGTCTGGAAAAAGGAATTTCCTTCGGAGTTGCGTATACGTATTCGAAGGCCATCGATGAAGCCGTTTCGGGTGGAAATGCCTTCGCAACCGTCGACCAGGGAGGTCCTCAAAGTCCCTTCAATGTAGCGGCGGATCGGAGCTTGAGCGATTTCGACACACGTCATCGTCTTGCTGCCTCTTATCTCTATGAACTGCCGTTTTTTCACGGCCATACCGGCCTGGGCCGGTTTCTAGGAGGCTGGGAACTTGGTGGGCTAGTAACCCTGAAGAGCGGAAGCCCCGTCAACATTCTCACCGGGACCGATAATTCGCGAACCGGTGTTGGCTTCGATCGCCCGAATGTAATCGGTGATCCCAACGATCTTCCCGCGCGCTCTAAAGCGGAAGAGCTCGCCGAGTACTTTGACGTATCGGCATTTGTGCCGAACACGATCGGCACATACGGAAACGCCGGCCGGAACGTAATCATCGGGCCTGGGCTATTCGATTGGGATGTTTCCCTGGCAAAGCGTTTCCGCATCACGGAGAGCCAAACCCTTCAGCTTCGCGGGGACAGCTTCAATCTCACAAATCGAGCCAATTTTTCGAATCCGGGGAACACTGTCACTTCACCCACGACGTTCGGCCGCATCACTGCCGCATCGAACGGCCGCATTTTGCAAGTTTCTCTTAAGTACGTTTTCTAGGCCAATTCCATTTCAGGAGAAATTGATGATCACCAGACGATCCGCTCTTAAATCGATCGCGAGCGCGGCAGCCGCAGCTCCCGCTTTGGCTGGGATCCGGAACCGCCCGGTTTCCGACAAGCCCAACTTGCTCTTTCTGTGGACCGACGAGCAGCGGGCCGATACGTTGCAGGTAAACGGGAATTACCGTTTCCACATGCCCGTGCTGAATCGCCTCGCCTCCGAGAGCATCGTGTTCAGCAATACCTACGTGACACAACCGGTGTGCACTCCCAGCCGCGGTGCGATCCTCTCCGGGCTCTATCCACACCAGCACCAGTGCGTTCACAACAATCTCCGCCTCAGCCGCAGCATTCCTTTACAGCCGGAACTACTGAACGATTCGGCTTATCACACCGGGTACATCGGTAAGTTCCATTTGGGAGACGAAGCGTTCCCGCAGCACGGTTTTCACGAATGGTTCGGGACGGAGGACGTGTATTCCGACTATTACTACCCCGACCGCGACCCGAGTGTGAGAAGCGCGTATCATCATTATCTTCTGACTCAGGGCTACAAGCCGAACAACACCAAAGAGAACAAATTTACGCGCGAATTTGCCGTACGACTTCCGGTGGATCATTGCAAGCCCGCCTTCCAGGCGCGCACGGCCTCGAAATTCATCGTAGAGAACCGGAATCGTCCGTGGCTGCTGCATGTGAATTTCCTCGAGCCGCATATGCCCTTTTACGGACCTTACAACGACCTGCTGTCCGCCGAAGAGGCGCCCATTCCGGCGAACTATCCCGGTGATCACATCGAGCACGAACCTGAACTCTATAAGCGCATCCGCAAAAACTATGTCGACAAAGGTTTTGAAGGCCAGGATCTCCACACGCGCGAGGGCTGGCAGCGGCTGAACCGGAATTACGCAGGTTTGTGCGCCCAGGTGGACCAAGCGCTTGGACAGATACTCTGGGCACTGGAGGGATCCGGCCAACTTGACAACACAATCATCGTTTTCACAAGCGATCACGGCGAGATGATGGGGGCTCATTCACTGCTGGGTAAGTCAGTGTTCTACGAGGAAGCGGTTCGCGTTCCGTTTCTGATCCGCGCTCCTTCGCTTCAGACGCGCCAGATCCACATCAATCAGCCCGTCAGTCAGATCAATATTGTTCCCACCGTGCTCGACCTGCTGGGGAAGAAAGCACCAGAGAATCTGCCGGGTGAAAGTGTGCTTCCGCTCGCCGACGGCGAGAAATTACGCGAGGACCACGTTTTTATCGAATGGTTTCAGGAGCCCTCGGGGCCACACGGGCGAACAGTTGTCACGCCTGAAGGCGAAAAGCTGGTGTTGTTCAAGAGCGACAACAACATGTTTTTCGACCGAAGGCGGGATCCCCTGGAGCTGGAGAACCTTTATTATTCCGGGCGCTACGAAAGTCGCATCAGCGAGCTTCGAAAGAGAATTGAAACTTGGCAAACAAAACACCACGACACGCTCGAGCTATAGAGAGGTCAGCCTTATGAGTCCACGATCTGTTGATGTAAACGGCTATAAGATTACAGCCGATGAGATTCACGCCGAGGCGGCCCGGCTGCGCGAGCAGGCCGAAAAACAAGGAACGGCTCTCACGCCGGAAGAGCGCTTGCAGGTCCGCGAACAAGCGATTGATTTCCTCGTCAACTGCAAACTGCTGCTCGGAGAGGCGCGACGGCTGAATCTGACGGCATCGGAGGAATCTCTGCTGTTACGTCAGGTGATTGACCGCTGGTCCTCCGAAGTTCCGCGTCCGCAGCCTTCGGAAGTGCGCGAGTTCTACCGAAAGAATCGCGAACAATTCCGTACCGACGATCTCGCCTGGGCGGCCCACATCGTCAAGCATACTGAGGGCGAGGATCACCTAGCGAAACGCCAGGAGGTGGAGCGGCTGCGGGAGCGTGTTCTCGCGGGCGAGCCGTTCAAAGCCGTAGCCTCCCAAGCTTCTGATTGCCCGGAGCACGGCGGCGACCTCGGCTACGTTGCGCGGGGGGCTATGGTGGAAGAATTCGAAGAAGTCATCTTCTCCAGCCCGCTGAACACTCTGACTCCGGTTTTTCAAACGCGCTTCGGGTATCACATCGCGATCGTGTACGACATTAAGAGGAGAGGTCTCCTTCCGCTGGACGACGTGCGTGTCTACGTGGAGCGCATTCTCCATAGGCGCCGGCAAGAGCGGGAAATCGACCGTCGTCTCGAAGCGTTACGAAGCAAGGCCGTAATCCGCTCCGTATGATACCCTCCTTCGATGCAACATTGCCGGTTCTGCCATGTTGCGCGCCCACGCGGGAGCGAGCCAGAGCGCTGGAGCAGTCACAGCGGAACGCCGCTTCACGGATAAGGGCCACGAGCGGATCGACTTCCGGCATGCTTCTTCTGGACGGTGGCTCATTCCTGATGGGTACCGACGATCCCGAAGCGAATGCCAGCGATGGCGAGGCGCCGATCCGGAAGATCGAATTGGACCCGTTCTATCTTGACCAGGCGCCGGTGACAAACCAGCAGTTCGCGGAATTTGTTCGTGTGACTGGCTATCGAACAGAGGCGGAACGCTTTGGCTGGTCCTTCGTTTTCGAGGGTCATCTGCGCGACAGCACATTTCCAAGCGAGCGCGTTCCTGGCCTCTCCTGGTGGTGCAAGCTAGAGGGAGCAGATTGGCGGCATCCCGAGGGGCCTAATAGCAGCGTCCACCAGCGCGACAACCATCCTGTCGTGCATGTGTCCTGGCACGATGCAGTTGTGTATTGTCAATGGGCGGGTAAGCGCCTGCCCACCGAAGCGGAATGGGAGTTCGCTGCGCGCGGCGGACTGGAACAAAAGCGCTACCCGTGGGGTGATGATCTGACGCCCGAGGGACGTCATCTCTGTAATATCTGGCAAGGCGACTTTCCGCATCACGATACGGCCGAAGATGGCTACGCCGGGCCCGCGCCCGTCGATGCGTTCCCCGCAAACGGTTTCGGATTTCAAGTGATCACAGGAAACGTGTGGGAATGGTGCTCCGATTGGTTTTCGCCCGCCTACCACCGCTGGACGACGCGTCGCAATCCGGTTGGGCCGGAAACAGGCCAGTCCAAGTCGATGCGTGGCGGATCGTATCTGTGTCATGCATCGTACTGCAATCGGTATCGGGTTGCAGCACGAACCTCCAATGCTCCAGATAGCGCAGCCACCAATGTAGGATTCCGCTGCGCCAGGGATGCGGATCACTGACGCGCGCATCGGTTACGCCTCGGTTTCGAGAGCAACGAGCAATAGAGGACATTTTCCATTGATGAGAATGGTCCGCCTGCTGACGTGCGCGACTCAGGCTTGATATCCTCGAAAGTTAGCTGGAGTTCGAGGTTTTTCGATGTCTGGACATAGCAAATGGGCCACGATCAAGCACAAGAAGGCGGCCCTCGACGCTAAGCGCGGGAAGGCGTTCACGCGCCTGATCAAGGAAATTATGATTGCCGCACGCAGCGGCGGCGATCCGGATGCCAACGCGCGTCTCCGGACCGCCATCGTTGCGGCGAAAGCGGTTAGCATGCCGGCCGACAATATCAAGCGCGCTATTATGCGCGGTACGGGAGAAATCGAGGGCGGACAGATCGAAGAGATCTTGTTTGAAGGTTATGGGCCCGGCGGCGCAGCCGTCCTGGTAAACGTAGCGACCGACAACCGCAACCGGACCGTCAGTGAAATCAGGCACGTCTTTTCGAAGAACGGAGGCAACCTCGGCGAGCAGGGCAGCGTGTCCTGGATGTTCGAACGCAAGAGCCAGATTCTCGTCGACGCCGAAAAGGCTACCGAGGATCAACTCATGGGCGTGGTTCTCGATACAGGAGCAGACGACATTAAGGATCAGGGCGGCGCCTGGGATATTCTCTCGGCGCCGGAGGCCCACGATGCGGTTCTCCACGCGCTCGAAAAGGCTGGCATCCCGACCGAATCGGCCGAAATAGCCATGGTTCCCAAGAACACGATCAAGCTGGAAGGCAAGAACGCCCAAGCCATGCTAAAGCTCTATGACGCTCTCGAGGAGCACGACGACGTGCAAAACGTCTACGGCAACTACGAGGTGGATGAGGCGGAAGTAGAGGCTCTGGCCTGATAGCAGCGTGGCATCAAGCCACGCAAACTCTTATCGGATGCGAATCGCCGGAATAGACTGCGGAACCGAACGAACCGGTTTCGGTGTTATCGAGACAGACGGCCGTTCCCATCAGTTTGTCCATGCCGGTGTTATCCGCACGAAACCCATCGATCCCCTCGAGAGAAGATTGCAACTGATTGCCAGCGGGCTACGCTCCGTAATAGATGAGTATTCGCCGGATGCAATTGCTGTCGAGGAGGTATTCCATGCCCTCAACGCGAAGTCTGCGCTCAAGCTGGCGCATGTGCGAGGTGTAGCGTTCCTGCTAGCTGCCGAGGCCGGTCTCTCCGTCAGCGAATATTCTCCGCTTGAAGTTAAAATCAGCGTCGTCGGCTATGGGCGGGCCGAAAAACAGCAGGTGCAAATGATGGTGCTTTCGTTGCTTGGAATTGGACAGCGATTCGAATCGTTCGACGCAACCGATGCGCTCGCCGTGGCCATCTGCCACGGCACTCGTGCAAATTTTCCGGTTGCCATAGGAGGGTTGGAGTGAAGCTCTTCCTGCTGGCCCTCGCTGGCTGCGCATCCCTTTCTGCAGCATCCGGGCGGCTCACGTTCACCAAGAGCTTCCCTGGGAGCACGCCTCCCTATACCTACATTTCGATCGACCACACTGGCGCGCTGGAATACAAGGAATCGCCGACCGACGACCAACCTCTGAAAGTGCAACTACGCGAATCCGAGGCGGAACCACTGTTTTCCATGGCCGCGCAGCTCGAATACTTCCGTTCCTCGCTGGAATCGGGGTTAAAGGTGGCCAACACGGGCAAGAAGACGTTTCGCTACGAACCGGAAAACGGACCGGCAACGGAAACGTCGTTCAATTACTCCACTAACGTGACCGCCCAGCAGTTGTTGGATCGCTTCGAGCAGATTGCGGCGAGTGAGCGCGCTTACCTCGAGCTGGATCGGACCATCCACTTCGACAAGCTCGGCGTCAACGATGCGCTGGCGGATATTGAATCGCTATGGCTGCGTAAACAACTGGCTGCTCCCGAACAGTTTCTTCCTCTGCTGACCCGCATCTCGACCCATGATTCGTTCATGCATCTGGTACGTGACCGTGCCGCGCGTTTGAAAGACGAGTTTCAAGCGCCCCCGACGACAGCCTCCAGCGACTCCAAACCGAGATGACTCGACAGCCGCAAGCGCGGGCTTTTCATCGTGTAGTGTGGCTGGTGCTCGACAGCGTCGGCATCGGGGCGATGCCGGACGCGGCCGCTTATGGCGATGAAGGCAGCAATACGATCGGCAATATTGCGCTGAGGCATAAGCTCGAATTGCCGAACATGCGAAGGCTCGGGCTTGGCAACATCAAGCCGTTGGCCGGCGTGCCGCCAGCGGAACATCCGGCCGGCGCATACGGAAAGTGCTGCTTGGCGTCGCCGGGCAAGGACACAACGACCGGGCACTGGGAGATGGCCGGCATCATTCTGAAAAAGCCGTTTCCCACATATCCTCACGGCTTTCCGAGCGAGATCATCCAGCTCTTCGAGGCCCGGACCGGCCGCCGGACACTGGGAAATAAGCCCGCTTCCGGAACCGAAATCATTCAAGAATTTGGCGAGGAGCACATGCGCACCGGCTCGCTGATTGTCTATACCTCCGCCGACAGCGTTTTCCAGATTGCGGCTCACGAGAACGTAATTCCACTGAGCGAGTTGTACGGCATCTGCGAACTTGCCCGTGAGATTCTTCGAGGGCCCCATGAAGTCGGCCGGGTGATTGCTCGCCCGTTCACTGGCCGCCCGGGGCAATTTGTTCGCACTGCGAACCGCCACGATTATGCAGTACCGCCGCCTGAGGGCATGTTGCTCGACCGGCTGGCACAACAACAAATCCCGGTCTATGCGATCGGCAAGATCTCTGATATTTTCCTCGGCCGCGGCATCACGCAGTCAAGCAAGACCGGGAATAACGCAGAGGGAATGGAAAAGACCGCCGAGGCAATGGAAGCGCAGGAGGAGGGCCTTATTTTCGTTAACCTGGTGGACTTCGATCAGCAATATGGTCACCGGAACGATGTCCACGGTTATGCTGCAGCCCTCGAAGCCGTAGACCACTGGCTGCCATCACTCAATCGAAGGAACGATGACCTGCTCATCCTGACTGCCGATCACGGCTGTGATCCAACCACGCCTTCCACCGATCATTCACGCGAATACACTCCGCTTATGCTCTATGGCGCGAACGTGAATTCGGGCACGAATCTTGACACGCGAGGCACGCTGGCCGACATCGGTCAGACGGTGGCGGAAAACTTCGGAACTTCCATCGCTGCAGGCCGCAGTTTCCTGCGCGAAATCAGAAAGGACAATTCAACATTTCAGAGCCTATGAGGCGGCGCATCATGGCGGGCAATTGGAAGATGTACAAGACCCCGCAAGAGACCGTCAGATTTTTCGATCGATTTAAAGCCTTGTTAAGAGATGGCCGGGGATGTGAGGTGGTTATCTTCCCGCCAACCATCGATATACCCTCGGCGGTGCATTCGACGCAAGGCACTTCTATCCAGATCGGCGGCCAGAACATCTATTGGGCGAAAGAAGGCGCGTATACGGGCGAAACCTCAGCTGGTATGCTGCATGCCGCGGGCGCCACCTGGGCTCTCATAGGCCATAGCGAGCGGCGGCATCACGTGGCGCACGAAACCGACGCGGATGTCTTGAAGAAGACGCAGGCAGCGCTCGGCGCCGCCCTGACGCCCATCGTCTGTGTGGGGGAGCGCCTGGAAGAGCACAAGGCCGGCAAGGCGCATGAAGTTCTCGTTCGCCAGTTTGCTGGCGGTATCGCCGGACTGACGGAAGAACAGTTCGAGCAAATCGTGATCGCCTATGAGCCCGTGTGGGCCATCGGTACCGGCCAGAGTGCGACTCCTCAGATCGCCTCGGAGGCGCACAAACTCATCCGTTCCGAAGTGGAGAAGCGCTTTGGCGAAGACGCCGCGAGCCGGCTGAGAATCCTCTATGGCGGCAGCGTTAAGCCTGACAATATTCAAGGTTTGATGAATGAACCGGAGATCGGCGGGACGCTGGTCGGCGGGGCCAGCCTCGACCCGGAGTCATTCGCAAAGATCATCGAGGCGGCGTAAGCGAGCGAACAGTTGTCCAAGGATGGCCCTCTCTGCGGACACGAAACTCGCCAAATAAAAAAACTCTTCCCTGATTTCAGCTATCGGAGTAGTCTAAGAGCGAAGCGCTCCCGGAGTTAACAAATGTCACTCGCAGATCTAGTCGGTGTGCTTCAGCAGTATACAGGCGCCAGCGCATCCAACCCGCCCGCCAGCGCCCAACAGGATTTTCAAAAGGTCGCGGAGCAGGCGCCGCAGGCGCATCTCGCAGGCGGTTTGGCGGAAGCATTTCGCTCGGACCAGACCCCGCCGTTCCCACAGATGCTGGCCTCTTTATTCAGCCAATCGAATGGCCAGCAGAAAGCGGGGCTTCTGAGCCAACTCCTGGGCTCCGCGGGCCTTGCCTCGGGCGCGACCGCTGGATCCGGTATGCTGGGCAGCCTTTCCTCACTCTTGACGGGCGGTTCGAGCATCAATCCTCAACAGGCGGGTGAGGTGACCCCTGACCAGGTTCAGCAACTGGCTGAACGCGCTCAAAAGGCCAATCCGTCAATTATCGAACAAGCCAGCAGCTTCTATGCCCAGCATCCGCAGATAGTGCAGGGCCTGGGAGCCGGCGCGCTGGCTTTGATCATGTCACACATGTCCAAAAGAGCGTAATGGAGTCTGCATTACGCACGGCAACAGGATGAGGAGGCGCTAAATGCAATTCGTCTGGACGTTGATCATCGGGCTGATCGTCGGAGGGATAGCCAAATTCCTTATGCCAGGAAAAGATCCGGGAGGCTTTATCATTACGATTCTGTTAGGCATTGCCGGATCCTTTGTTGGCACGTTTATCGGACGAAGGCTGGGCATGTTCGGTGAAGGCGGGTCGACTGGCTTCACCGGCTTTATTATGTCGGTGATCGGCGCGATCATCTTGCTTGCGATATACCGGTTTTTCAAGCGCAAGGCGCCAGCAAGCTAGCTGCTCTTAGAGCATTGAACGAAGCAAGAGCACGTTGCTGATGGGGTATGCTCCACTCCCGAGAGCGGCGTTCACGGCAGCCACTGTGGCCGGAGAGAGAAAGGCATTCCTACAGTAAGATTTGTCGGCTGCAGCTCGGTTCTCTTCCTAGGCTCGTGCCACTTGCTTATGAGGGTTATCCAAACGAAGCTGTGCCGTTCTTCACCCAAGTGATAGCCCCTTCGGTTCCGGCGACTTATCCCTGTTTCTTGGTCTTCTTGTCGGATTGATGGCATTGTTGTGCTCTTGGGCTGTGTCTTTTCCGAACGCAGCATATGGTTACGGAACGTAAGGTAATAACGCGAATTTGACGGGAAAGCTGAGTGTTCCGTGGCTGTCGACGGATGTCTGTCGGGAAAAACTTCATCGTTCTCTCCGCATGGCCACGTCTTCCGAACGGTTCAGCGTATCAGCGGCCTGAACTTTCGGCGAGAAGTGGCCCGGTCGGACCCCTTTCAACAATCGAACTCTTTTTCAAAAAGAAGCCGAGCACAGCCGCTCCAAACGTCGGGACCAGCCAGATCACAAAAATCATTCCGAGTCCAAGGAACGTACCAATTCCTGCCCCGGCCTTTTCGGCGTCCGTGGTAAGCGTTGATGCGTGATGGCCAGCCGAAATCATGCCGCCGGCCGCAGCGACTACCATCGTGAGCGTCCAGAAGATCGCGAAGTTCTTTAAAACGTTCCAAGCGGTTCCACCCTCGCGGACTTGTCCCACCTTCAAAGGCCGTTTTGCCAGATAAATCGGCAGAACAATTGGACCGAGAAGGAAAACTCCTATGGCCCACCCAACGGCTTTTCCGCCAAGTCGCCGCTTAATGCCATCAATCAGCACCCAAATGCCAATTATTCCGAACAGTACGAGATACCACATCCTCTCACCTCCAAAGCACAATTGTGATCTTCGAAGCACGCTCTCCGATTCAAATTTTTTACTGGTTCCCAACCTAGACCCGAGACGCTGCGGGGCTGACGATGGAAACAGCCCCTTGTTCCCGGCGAAAAATTGCAGAAACCACTTTTCTCGGGCGGGCTCGGACGAGACGTCTTGACGTCTGCAACACGTTATCGAGCGGCGAGCGCCCAGCGGTCAACAAAACCCGACTTTGGCCGGAAGCCCTAGCTCTTATCCGCTTTCTCGTCAGCCGTCTTTCCCGGCAGATCGAAGGGGTTCTCGTGCACTCTCTCGCGAATGCCTGCGTTCAGCGTTCGCGCCAGGGAGATGCTCGTTTCCCCAAACCGTCCGCGGATGTGGTCGACAGATCGGAACGCGTCGCGAAGCTTAGCGGTCCGGGGCTCATCGAGCAAGTTCATCTGTCCTTCGGCGTGCTGCAGCGATCCTGCATGTACTCCCAGCAGCCGCACTGCTGTTTTGCCATCCCAAGCTTGTCGGAATAGCCCGATGACCGTGCCTGAAATTTCTTTGTCGAGTTGCGTGGCGTGATCGAGCGATCGGGCTCGGGTTATCGTCGTGAAGTCCTCCGACCGAAGCTTCAACTGAATCGTTCTCGCGTACAGACGATGCTCGCGAAGACGCTTGGCCACCATTTCGGAAAGCCTCAGGAGCGCGGTCTCCAGTCGCTCACGCTCTGCCGTATCGTCCATGAAAGTATGCTCATGGCTGATCGATTTCGGATCTTCATTCGCACCAATCTCTGCATCAAACCAGCCGCCTGCGTCAACCCCGCGCGCTTTTCCCGCCAGCGCGAGGCCCCACTTCCCGAAGCGTGAGGCCAGGAAGCTCTCATCGAGCGCGGACAGATCCCCGACCATCCGGATTCCGATTTTGTGCAGCTCCGCTTCGGTTTTCTTTCCTACTCCGGGTATTTTGCGTACTTCGAGCGGGGCAAGAAAGCGCGCTTCCTGCCCTGGCAGGATGTGCAAGACTCCGTTCGGTTTTGCCTGATCGGATGAAACTTTGGCAACCAGGCGCGACGATGCCAGGCCGAGCGAGCAAGTCAGCCCGGTCTCTGAACAAATCGCTTGATGCAAGGCATGCGCCGCGCGCATTGCGGGACCGTGAAGCCGCTCTGTTCCCGTGAGGTCGAGATAAGCCTCATCAATAGAGGCCATTTCCACCACCGGGGAAAATCGATTCAAAACCACGAAAACTTTTTTTGAATACTCGCGATACCGCTCCGGATGCCCTTCCACAAAAATCGCGTTCGGGCAAAATTGCCCGGCTGTTCGCAATGGCATCGCCGAATGCACTCCGTACTTTCGAGCAGCATAGGAAGCGGCCGCTACAACGCCGCGCTGGTTCGGCTTGCCGCCGACCACCACGGGCTTGCCTTTTAGAGACGGGTCGAACAGTTCTTCCACGGAAACGAAGAAAGCGTCCATGTCGACGTGACAAATCAGGCGCTGCATGCCGTATTAACGGAGAATCGTTGCCCCGATCACGCGAGGCAGCCCCGCCAGATCCGAGGTTACTTCAATCTCGCACCACTTTAAAGCGAGCATTTCGCGGACAGGATTCAGCGATTGATAGCCCAGTTCCATGAGCAAACGCCCACCCGGCTTGAGGGCATCTGCGGCAGCAGCAATCAGGCGCTGATAAATTTCCAAGCCGCTGTCGCCGGCAAACAGAGCCATGTGTGGTTCCCAGTCGCGAACCTCCATTTGCATGTTGGCCGCGTCCGCACCCGGCACGTAAGGCGGGTTTGAAATTACGAGATCGATGCTCATCGGCCTAACCGCATCTAGCAAGTCCGCTGCAAAGAAACTCACTCGCGCTCGGTACGTCCTCCGGTTGCGCTCTGCGACCGAAAGGGCAAGGAATGAAATGTCGGAAGCAAATACGGTTCGTCCGGCTTCTAACGCGAGTGTGACGCCGATCGCGCCGGAACCCGTTCCTATATCCAGGATCCGTGCTCGGGGATGGTTTCTCAACCAGACGAGCGCTGCTTCTAGAAGGTGCTCGGTCTCGGGTCGGGGAATCAGCACATCTGCGTTGACGTAGAAATCGCGCCCGAAGAATTCCTGCCGGTGAGTAATGTATTGTGTCGGCTTACCCTTCAGACGCTCATTCAGGTAACGGCCGTAGTGGATCCAGGCAAGTTGACTCAATTCGTCGGCACCGTGCGCGTAAAGATATGCGCGATCGCGCTGGAGCGCATGGCAGAGGAGAACCTCGGCCGTCAGCCGCGGAACGGGAATCGCGGCCTTGTCCAGGATTTCTGTGCCCTGCCGCAGGGCCGTCTGCACCGTCACTGATAGCGTTCTACGCCAGGTGGGGCAGGTGCCCTCGCCTTCGGCCGACGCCTCGTCGGCCAATCAGAAACCTACGCCGCGCGCCCCTCATCGCCCAGCCGCTCGGCCTGATAGTAGTTCGTGAGCGCGTCGATCACCGGCTGCAGCCTTCCTTCCATGATGAGGTCGAGCTGATGCAACGTCAGGCCGATGCGGTGATCCGTCAGCCGGTTCTGCGGGAAGTTATATGTTCGGATTTTTTCGCTCCGGTCCCCGGTGCCCACCATGCTTTTGCGCTCGGCGCCGATTTG
>DATBHS010000211.1:0-29952 GCA_036557345.1 Bryobacteraceae bacterium | reverse complement strand
GGACCTCCCGTAAGCTAAACAAGAGGGCCGCCTCCCAATGTTTTGTTCATTGCCAAAAACATTGTATTGGGAAAAGCAGCCCTCTCAAAACATTCTCTTCTGGTCCTGTTTTACCCTTCTGGCCTTTTTGCAAGTCCCTCTAAAGTCCCGCCCTGTTACTGCAACTTGCCCATCTTACCCGCGCTGTAGTCTTCGATTGCCTGCCGGATCTCGGCTTTGGTGTTCATCACAAAAGGAACATAGCTGGCGACCGGCTCATTGATCGGCTCGCCGCTGAGCACGAGCAGCACGGAATCACGCCGCGCATCGAGCGCCACACGGTCTCCCGAAGTGCTCAACAGGGCGATCTGCGCCTCTCCTTTTAGCACCTGTGAAGAGTTTATGAGAACGTCACCCTTCAACAGGACAACCGCTGCGTTATGGCCTGACGGCAGAAGCAGCTCCGTTTGGCCTCCGCCGGTCAAGCGAACATCCAGCACGTTGACCGGCGTAAACGTTCGCGCTGCTCCTTTGATCCCGTTCAGCTCGCCGGCAATCAGCCGTGCATATCCCGCTGACCCCAATTCCACAATGGGAATGTGTTCTTTTAACAGCGTCTGATACGCGGGTTTGGACATCTTGTAAGCGCCCGGCAGATTCACCCAGAGCTGCACCATCTCGAATGTGCCGCCGCGGCGCGTGAATTCGCGCTCATGTTTCTCTTCATGTACCACGCCCGATGCCGCCGTCATCCATTGCACATCTCCGGGCCGGATGGTGCCCGAGTGCCCGGCGGAATCGCGATGCTCAACTGCCCCCTGATAGGCAATCGTTACCGTTTCAAAGCCCCTGTGTGGATGCTCATCCACACCCCGCGGCCGGTCAGAAGGAGGAACAGCTGTCGGCCCCGCGTAATCGAGCATGAGAAATGGATTTACGTGCTTATCGATCCCATTCGAGGGAAACAAATTCCTTACATGAAAGCCGTCGCCTACCCAGTGAGTGGACCCGGGCCCGTACACTCCCAACACTTCTTTAAATTCTGACATTTTGTCTCCTTCGGTATTCTGCTTAAGTTATCTTGATATAGAGATGCTAGATGTCAAGATAAAGATGCAAAGGGTGATCTGCCGGATCGTTCCGTGCCCGCTAACATAGCTAAATGAACCTTTCTGGACCGGTACTTGGCGTTGCGGCTGCAGCAATTGGAGTCTTAACGATGGCGGCCCCGCAGCAAAGACCGGATGGCTCCGATGAGCCCCGCTACACGCGCGACAATCGCATGCTGCGGCCTTCGAACTACGGAGAATGGATCTGGCTCAGCTCCAGTCTCGGCATGTCCTATACGCCTGGTCCGCCGGACGAAAATCCTAGCTTCGCGAACGTGTTCGTCAATCCATCCGCGTATCGCTCATTTGTGTCGACTGGGAAATGGCCCGATAAAACGGTTCTCGTATTGGAAGTGCGGTCGTCTGTATCGAAGAGCTCGATCAATCAAAAGGGACGCGTTCAGGGTCCGGTGACCGGAGTGGAGGTTCATGTAAAAGACGAGCGGCGGTTTCCCGGCAAGTGGGCGTTTTTTGGTTTCGAGAACTCCGTGCAGTCAGGCAGCCTGTTCCCCAAGTCGGCGGATTGTTACTCCTGTCACGAACAGCACGGCGCAGTCGACACAACGTTTGTGCAGTTTTATCCAACCTTAATGGATGTCGCTAAACAAAAGGGCACCGTCCAGGCCCGGTATTAGGAGGTCTCTGTGCCCGCAAATCCTTACGAGTCCCAGCTTGGCAACGCCGATCCGTTGGCCGAAATATCCTCCGCGCCACTGCGCATGCGCGAACTGGTTGGGAGGTTGGGTAGCGAGGGCTTCCAGCGCGCTTCGGCTCCCGGTAAATGGACGGCCCGGCAAATCATCTGTCACCTCGCTGATGTCGAGGTCGCCTTTGCGTTTCGCATCCGGCAGGCGCTCGCCGAGGACCGCCACGTGATCCAGCCGTTCGACGAAACCGCCTGGTCGAAGCCATATGCCTCGCTCGATCCCCAAGCCGCTGCCGAATCTTATATGGCCGTCCGGCGCTGGAACTTGGCTCTGCTCAAAACGCTGCCGGACAGTGCGTTCTCAAAGCCGCTGAATCACCCCGAGCGCGGCGACATGGTGTTTCGGGACCTGATTGCGACTATGGCCGGACACGACCTGAACCACTTGCGTCAACTGGAAGCGATTGCCGGCCAGTAGCCGTCGCGTGGACGATTAGGGCCGTTCACGCTGTGCGGCGAGCCTCGTCGCCGGCCTTACAGGCACCGGATCACTCTCGATTTCCGGATACGCTGATCACGGGTTAGAAGGGGGATGCGATGTGCCAGGCTGGTCGCCGCAATCAGTTCGTTAGCCGGATCAGATTGGAAATCGAGAGCACGGAGGCTCAGGCAAACCGATCGGTTGATTGGCCAAATCTCGAGCCGGTCGAGTGCCGCAGTAAGCGGGGCATGATCGAGACCATAACGTAGGCGTCCGTGCTCATACAGTTTCTCTATTTCCCAAAGAACGATGGCCGAGATACTCCAATCCGTATCCCGAGTGAGAACGGTGCGCTCGTGCGGCGTCAAGGCGCCTTCGAGCGCCTTAATCAGGATGTGAGTGTCCAGATTCAGCATCCCATTTCAGTCCGGTGGAAAAAAGATTGTCTTTGGACTTACGTGAAAGATCCGGCACACTTCCTATCAGATCGGCGCAAGAGCGCCGGACCGGAACGAGCTTGGCTACTGGTTCCCCGTGCCGGCTAATGAGAATACCTTCCGATGGCAGTTCGTTGACCAAAGATAGGCACTGCTGGCGAAAATCGGAGATATTGATCACCTTCACATTTATAGTGTACAAGGATTTGTACAATCGTGAGAAGCAATGAGGCGCCCAGTTGCACCTGATCCGGATTTGAGAATTACCATCCTGGCCTCCACAAAATCAGAACTTTGGGCTGATGTGCGTCGTGTCATCACGCTTGCCATTCCGGTTGCGTTAGCCGAGCTGGGTTGGATGGCCATGACGGTCGTGGACACCATCATGGTGGGACCGCTGGGGCCGGCCGCAATCGGCGCCATCGGGGTCGGAAACAGCGCGTTTTATTCGTTTGCGATCTTCGGAATGGGCCTGCTCCTGGGGCTCGACACGCTGGTTTCGCAGGCGTTCGGCGCCGGTAACCGCGACGACTGCCATCGTTCGCTTTCGCAAGGCATCTATCTCGCCATATTCATCACCGCTCCGTTAATGGTGCTGTTTGCCTGCATGCCTCCGGTGTTCTATGCGCTCGGCATCAATCGAGAGGTGAGCCGCCTGGCCGGTATGTTTGTCGCCACTCTGAGCTTCGGCACGCTTCCTCTTCTGCTGTACGGCGCATTCCGCCGTTATCTGCAGGGGATGGGGCATGTGCGGCCAGTGATGTTCACGCTCATCAGCGCGAATCTAATCAACTGGTTTTTCAACTGGCTGCTGATCCAGGGACATTGGGGCTTCCCGCCGCTTGGGGTTGTCGGCTCAGCCCTTTCAACTTGCCTGGCGCGGCTTTATATGGCCATGCTTCTGGCGTGGTTCATCTGGTGGTTCGAACGCGGGCGCCAGCCGGGTTTCCGCAACGTGTTTCGAAAACCGGATTGGGCCCGGCTGGAGCGGCTGGTTCACCTTGGGTTGCCCGCGGCCACGCAAATCCTTTTGGAGATTGCTGCTTTTGGAGCGGCGGCGGTGCTTGCCGGGCGGCTCACTCCCGTGGCGCTGGCATCGCATCAAATCGCGCTGAACTGCGCAGCCGTCACATTCATGGTTCCGCTCGGCATCTCTTCAGCGGCGGCCGTTTCCGTGGGCCAGGCAATCGGCCGCGGCGATCCTCGCGACGCCCGGCGATGCGGATACATTTCGATTGCCCTCGCCTGCGGCTTCATGCTCTGCTCGGCGCTGGCTTTCATCTTGATTCCCCAGCCGATTCTGCGCGTCTACACCACCAACCCCGGCATCCTGCAAATCGGCACCAGCCTTTTGACGCTGGCGGCCCTCTTCCAGCTCTTCGACGGCACTCAGACCGTGGCCACCGGCGCGCTGCGCGGAATGGGCAACACGCGCATTCCCATGCTGGTCAACCTCGGCGGATATTGGGCATTTGGATTGCCTATCGGATACGTGCTGTGCTTTCACTACGGGTTCGGTGTGTACGGGCTGTGGTGGGGCCTTACCATCGCCTTGATCGTGATTGCCGTAATTCTGCTCTATTCCTGGCAGCGGCATTCGCGCGAGTTAGTCGTGCACTCGAGTTATGCGGTATAGGGACGCTGCAACCATCAGCCCGTTCGTGTTACCGTCGGTTTCGAGGGGAAAATTATGCGCATCACCATGCGCCTCGCCATCGCGAGCGCATTCGGCGTTTGCCTGCTCGCGCAGGCTCCGCCTTCCACGACGCTGAAGGTTGGCGACAAAGTACCGGATTTCACGCTTCCATCCACCGAGGGAGGCACGGTGCACCTGGCCGACTACATCGGCAAAAGCACTGTCGTGCTGGCCTTCTTTCCGGCCGCGTTCACCGGTGGTTGAACGGCTGAAATGAAAGCGTACCAGGCTGGTATGCAAAAGTTTCAGGAGACCGGCGCGAAGGTGTTCGGCATCAGTACCGACAATTCTCCTTCGCAAAAGGTATTCGCTGAACAACTCGGTCTGTCGTTTCCGTTATTGAGCGATTTCGTCGACCGGAAAGTATCGCAAGAATATGGCGTGTTCGTTCCAAAATATGCGATCGCGGGTCGCGTCACGTTCGTGATTGATAGCAGCGGCAAGATCGACACAATTGAATCCGGTGGCGATGCGATCAAGATGTTGCACACACCCGATGCGTGCAGCCGGCTCGCCCATAGAAAGGCGGCGGCCCAGTAATCGCAAAGCTGGCAGTCCCGCTGGCCGTCAGCTTGGTTATCGCAAGCTCAAGCCTTTCGGCCCAGGAATACAAGCCCGAGGCATTGGCGCAGGCCAACCTCGGGCTGAATCTATCGCACCAGCAGAAGTATCGCGAAGCGATTGAAGCCTATCGCCGCGCCGCCGCCATCGATCCCGACCTTCCCGGGCTCTACCTGAATCTCGGTTTGGCCTACTTCAAGCTTGGGAATTTCCGCGACGCCGTTACCGCCTTCGAGAAAGAGAATGCGAGCTCCCATAGCCGACAAGCGCAGACCTTGCTGGCCATGAGTCATTTCGGACTCGGCGAGTATCGCCAGGCGGCGGATTTACTGAAACCCGTAGCCACCGCGCAGCCGGCAAACGCGGAGCTCGCATATCTGCTTGCCAAGTGCTACGTGTGGTCCGGCCAGTATGACGAAGCGATGAGCCTCTTCCAGAATCTGCTGCGCCGCGATCCGAACTCGGTCGCCGTGCACATGCTGCTCGGAGAGGCGCTCGATGCGCAGCGCCGTACGGCTGAAGCGATCGTGGAGTTTGAGGCTGCGGCGACAGCGGCGCCGGCGCAGCCGGAGGTGCACTTCGGGCTTGGCTATCTGTACTGGGAGCAAAGGCGCTATGACGATGCGGAGCGTGAATTCCGGGAGGAGCTAAAGCACAATGCGACCAGCGGGCAAGCAAGCACCTACTTAGGCGACGTGCTGATGCGGTCCGGCCGGAAGGAAGAAGCGCTGGCCCATTTGCAGGCAGCCACGCGGTTACGCCCGGACCTGCACATTGCGCATGTGGATCTCGGCATTCTGTATACCGAAAACAAGAAATATGACGCCGCCATTACCGAATTTCGCGAAGCGATCAAGGTCGATCCGGGCAGCTTTGACGCGCATTACCGCCTGGCCCGTCTCTATCGCGAGTTAGGCAGGACAGCGGAAGCCGATGCCGAATTCGCGATTGTTCAAAAACTGCACGAGAAGAAAACAGAAGAGCCGTTGATGAAAATCAGCGGCTCTTCGTCGAGATGAGGCCGCGCTTTTCAGCGAGCCGAAGATTCAAGGAGATGAGGCCGCGCTTTTCAGCGAGCCGAAGACTCAAAGATGGCGCCGTTGATGAAAATCAGCGGCTCTTCGAGATAAGAGCGTGGGACAGGCGCTTTCGCCTGTCGCCTCAGAAAATGAACTTCGCTCCAAGCTGAAATACGCGTGGATCCCAGACTCCGGTCACCTGGCCGAAGTTGTTGGTGATCTGGCCTGCCGAATCGAAGCTTACACCCGTAGACACATCCTTGAACTGCGTGTGATTCCAGGTGTTGAACGTCTCGACACGTAGCTCGAAGCGGCTGCCGCGCGTTTCACTCAGCAGGAAGCTCTTAAACAGGGAGAGGTTCCAGTTGTCACGCCCCGGTCCGCGCACGGCGTTCTTCTTTAGGTTGCCCCAGGAGCCCACGGCGGGGGACGAGAAGACAGACGTGTCGAAAAATTCCGACACCGTCTGTGGATAGCTGACGCTCCCGTTGATATCTGGCCGGTTTGTGCCGTTCGCCAGACCGTTGCTGCTCTGCGAGCCGTTCAATGTAACCGCAAGCGGCAGTCCGGATACCATCGTCACTATTCCGGAAACTTCCCATCCGCCCAGCATGGATCGCGTCAACATGTTGTGGGCAGTCCGGAAGAACGGAAGTTCATAGACGAAGCTGACGAGTCCAATGTGAGTGCGGTCGCCGCCGCTCGGGCCATAGTCGTACGAGCGATCGTAGGGATTGGAAACACCCGAAAGATCTCCGCCCAGGTTGCCCGTACCCGGCGCCGGATCAATCGCGCGGGAAAGAGTATAAGCGGCCTGCAACGTAAGCGCATTGTGAATCGTGGAGCGCAGTTCGATCTGCAGGCCGTTGTAGTGGCCATTTTCCGCGTTCTCGGCAACGTTGATGGAGTGAAAGCCGCGGAACGGAACGACAGTATTGTACGGGCAGCTCGCGTTTCCGGCAATCAGACACGGCAGAACGCTGGGGTCAGGCAGATTGGTTTCACGGTAATCGTTTTGATGCCGGTTCTGATTGCCCACGTATGCCACCGACAAGACTGAATTCGCCGCGAACTGATGCTGAACGCCCATGCTGTACTGGTAACTCGACGGACTCTTGTAATCGGTGTACGCGAGACCCGTGATGCTGCCGACGGGGATGGGCGCTGTGAGCGCTTGACCCGATTGCAGGCTAAGGCTCGGATTCGAGAGCGAGACATTGTTGAACGTAACGCTGGCGCTGAACGGCTGGTTAGGGCCGGCGTTATACATGTCGTTGCCTTGGATGCGTTCATACATGATGCCGAAACCGCCGCGCACCACGGTTCTCCCTCCGCCCGTCAGATCGTAGGCGAAGCCGACGCGGGGTCCGAAATTGAGCCACGCATCTTTCACTAAGCCCTTCGGAATGCCGTTCTGTCCCGAGATGCCGATGCCATTCAGATAGAATTGATAGCCGTTCAGGATCGGGTTCGGACTGGGGCCCAGGCCGGGGCTGGTGGGGAGAATGCTGTTGCTATCCGAAGAAAGGAGGGCCGCATTCGCTGGGTTATAGAGTCCCGGATAGAAGTTCGACATCCGGTTGTTTGCTTCGTACGTGTGTGGGATGCCATCCCAGCGCAAGCCGAGGTTCAATGTCAAACGGGGACTGACTTTCCAATTGTCCTGGAAATAGGCCGCCGGTGAGACATTGTTCCAATAGCCCTTGTCCTGCACAGCGAGTTCCTGGTAGGAGTTCGAAAGACCCAGCAGGAAATCCGCAAAATCATTGCCCGTGTATTGGCCGTTGAAGCCGAACGAACCTTGCGTCGGGCCGAAGAGATCCTGAATCTTCTTGTAGAGAGCCCAGCTTGCGCCGAATTTGAACTGATGCGAACCCTTGACCCACGAAACGTCATCACGGACCTGGTAGTCGTCCGCCTTGTTGTGCCACGGCCAGCTTCCGACGTCATAGTTCGTGCCCGTCTGGCTTAGGTTGATGGAAGGAATCCGGCTCAGGTTATTGCCTGGGAACAGTTCGGGGATCGTCAGGCTGTCCGGCCGCGTAAAGATGCCGGCTGGCGTCAAATCGAGCGTGTTCCCGTTCTGGTTATAGGCAACTTCGTTGAGCAGCGACGGAGTGATGGAATAGGTCGCATGAATCACTCCGTGATAGCCGGGATTACTGAACTGTGTGCCGATAGTAGGCACATTATCGCCGCTCCACTGTGTCGTACCATAGCGCTGATCGACAGTCTCGCTCACCCAGTGGCCGAAAACGGAAAATTTGTCGGAGAAGCGGTGGTCAATACGAACGATCTCTTCTCGTAAGTTCGTTGGGAGATTGGTTCCTCCAACGAACTGGTTCCCGCTGCCATTGGCTGCGGGAAAAATGCCCGCCTGCAGGAGGGCCTGCGCGTTCGGGTCTAGCAGCGAAGTGGGAATCTTGTTGTTCGGAAACGGCTGCCCTGGTACGAGGCCGGCATCGCTGAACTTTTTCAAGACGCTTGGAGCGAGCTGAGAGGCGGTAGGAACCGTAATCAAGGTCGAACCAAAATTGCCGCCGTACTCGCTGGTCGCAGGTACCGTGGTGTTCACGTTGCCGCCCTGAATCAGCTTGCGCCACTCCATGTTGTAGAAGAAGAAGGTCCTGTCCCGATCCTTGTTGTAGACCTTGGGGATGAATACCGGGCCCCCTACATTGAAACCAAACGTATTGAAGCGCAGTTCGGGAGTCTTTACGCCATTGGCGTTATTAATGAAATTCGCGGCGTCCAGCGCATCATTGCGGTTGAACTCCCAAGCTGACGCATGGAAATCCTTCGTTCCGGACTTGATGACCATCGTCATGGTTCCCGCCGAAGACAGGCCGAACTCCGAGCTATAGTTCGAGGTCATCGTTCGGAATTCAGCGATTGAATCGATCGACGGCATCACATCCATGCCGCCCGCGCCGCCGCGGTCCGAAGCTTCGCCCCCGTCAATCAGCCAGAGATTATGGTTCTGGCGCATGCCGTTGAACATCACCCCGGCATCGCCGCCTGTCGAAGTGGGGATATTGAGATCCGACATGTTGCTCGACGCGCCGGCGGTCAAGGTCGCGAGCGAGTAAATGCTCCGGCCGTTGGTGGCAAGTTGCGACACCTGCTGGCCGGTAATTACATCGCTGATTTCGCCCGATTCGGATTGAACCGCCACGGCAGTGGCTTCCACAGTAACGCTCTCCTGCGTGCTCCCGACTTCCAGGGTGGCGTCCACGCGAGCACGTTGGCCGACATTTAGCGTGATATTCGTCTGTTCGACGGTCTTAAAGCCGGCCACTTCGACGCGCACTTTGTAGTGGCCGATTTGAAGATCCGGAACCAGGTAATCTCCAGATTGGTTGCTGGTGACTTCACGCGACTGGCTGGTGTCGGTGTTCGTGATGGTAACTTTCGCGTTCGGAACGACTGCTCCGGACGCATCCGTAACGGTTCCGAGTATCGTACCTCCCGTCCCGGTTTGGGCCGAAGCCAGAAAAACGGAAGCCATCAGGAGTGCGCAGAATGCCAGACATCGGCACACAGCGGTTAAGAAGGACGAAACACAAAAATGTGTCCTACGGTGCATACGGGGTCACCTCATTGAGACCGGATACCCGAGAGGGAGAAAGTCAACGCCTTGGAAAGCTTCCAGGAAAGGACCCGCAACCCAAAAACCCCCTCAGACGCGAACGAGTGCAACGCTTCTCGGCTTTGGACAGTATGCGCTTCGAGCGTGAATGAACGCTAGGTTACGACCGTTAGCCGGGTAACTGGCGATAGTTTCAGGCCAGTACTTCAACAACGTACCGGCTGCGATTTAACCGATCTAACGTTGCAACAGCAAGGTTACAGTGGTGTTATACTCAACACCCAAGGTGAACTCGCTCAGCGGAACCCCGTCAGTTTCGAAGGTCGAAGAGCAGCGTGCAGTCCTGCGAACTGTGCTTGACTCGGCCACGTTCACCAGGAATCCGCGGCTGGCCGCTCTGCTCGAGTACCTGTGTCTCCGATGCTTTCAGGGTGAAGCGAGTTCCATAAAGGAATACAACATCGCCACCGATGTGTTCCGCCGCCCCGCCGACTTCGATCAAAGCACAGATGCTATCGTGCGCGTGGAAATGCATCGTCTGCGCAAGAAGCTGAAGGAATACTACGCGGGCGAAGGCGCTGGGCAGCCTGTCGAAATTGTGATTCAGAGCGGGCAGTACCAGCCGGAATTCGTAAACCGTCCGAAGGACGAAAAACCCCCGGTTGAAGCCGTTGTTCCGGTGCCGGAATTCAGCGCGGCCTGGACACCGCTGCCTGCCGTGCAGCCTCCGCCGCGACGGCTGCCAGTCTCCCGTCCGGTGTTTGGGTTCATCATTGCGGTTACCGGTTTGCTGCTGGTACTCGCCTTGGCCGGTCTCGCGTTCTACGGTCTTCGCCGCGCTTCGCAACCGCCCGCGGCATCTGCACTCCATCATCCGTCGTCTGCTGTTCCGGCCGTCATTCCTGCTGGCTCCGGCATTCGCCTGTTATGTGGTTCGCCTGAGGCAGGTGGCCGCGACCGCGACGGCAATGTTTGGTCCGCGGACGCCTTTTTCTCGGGCGGCACAGCGACCGAAGCGCCGGGGCAGCTTGTTTACCGGACTCGGGATCCTTTTCTGTTTCGCAGGATGCGCTCGGGCGAGTTCTCGTATAAAATTCCGCTGAACCCCGGCATATACGAGTTGCGGCTCTATTTTGCGGATACGTCCTACTCGCCCGGCCCCGCCATGGAAGGCGGCGAGAACGTCCGCATGTTCGACGTTCTGCTGAACGGCTCGATGCTCTTGCAGCAATTCGATGTGATCGCCGATGCGGGCCCGAATACCGCCGACGTTCGCGTCTTTAAAGATATTCGTCCCGCCGCCGACGGGTTTCTGCATCTTGCGTTCGTGAAGGGCTATGATACACCCTTCCTGAATGCCATCGAAATCGTGCCCGGAATTCCTCACCGGATGCATCCGACCCGCATCGTTACGCAAGATGCGATCGTCACGGACCGTTCCGGCGTCGCGTGGTCGCCCGATGATTACTTTCTGGGGGGGCGTGGTATGGCGCGCCAGGGGACAATAGAGGGCCAGTTCGATCCTCAGATTTATGGGTGCGAGCGGTACGGCAACTTCAGCTATGCGATACCGGTCGCAGACGGGCGTTATACGCTCCGGCTGTACTTTGCCGAATCATACTGGGGACCAAAGGCGAGGGGAGGTGGAGGCATCGGAAGCCGTGTGTTCGATGTGTACTGCAATGGCACAGCCCTGCTACGGAACTTCGACATGTATAAGGAAGCGGGCCTGCACCGGCAAATCGTGAAGACATTTCAAGGGCTCGAACCGAACGGGCAGGGTAAGCTGCTGCTTTCCTTCGTGCCTTTGAAGAATTACGCAAATATCTCTGCGATAGAGGTGCTGCCAGAAGACCGGTAATGTAGAGGCCGGGCATGCCCGGCCCACCCTTAGAACACGAACTTCGCACCCAACTGAATAATGCGTGGGTCGAACGTCGATGTGACCTTGCCGAAGTTGCTGTCGGTGAAGGTCGAATCCACCTGATTGAATTGCGTGTGGTTGAACGTGTTGTAGGTCTCGCCGCGGAATTCGATGTGCATGCCTTCGCGCCAGGGCAGCGCGAATGACTTGAACAGCGCGACATTCCAGTTGGCTCGCCCCGGGCCGCGGATGCTATTGCGCCCCGCGCTGCCAAACGACAGCGGTGCCGGCTCCGCGAAAGATGCTGTGCTGAACCACTGGTCTACGTTCTGCGGATAGCTGATGCCCGAGACGGTGTCCGGCCTGCTGTTTGTACCGCCGCCGAGTCCCAGATTGTCATATCCGAGACTGGGATTCACCGGCAGCCCGCTTTGAAACATCGTGATGCCGGAGATCTCCCATCCGCCCAGCGCGGAGTGTACGAATCCCTTCGAGTTCTTGAAGAAGGGCAGCTCATATACGTAGCTGAAGATGGCGTTGTGCCGGCGGTCCAGATCGCCGCTGGCATAGTCGTATGCACGATTGAACGGGTTTGAAAACGTTGTCAGGTCGCCCGACACCTCGTCCAGTTCGTGCGAGTAAGTGTACGCGCCTTGTAAAGATAAGCCATGGCTGTTCCGCCAGTTCACGCTCACTTGCACTGAGTTGTAGTTTGACGGGCTCGCCGCTTCGGTCATAGTGATATTCGAAAAACCGGGATAGATCCGGTCAGGGTTGGCATCCAGGTTGGCGTTGGCTCCGGTGTAGCCGCAATTCCCGCCGCAGATCGCCAGCCGGTTTGGATCGTCCAGCGGAACCGTGTTGATGTTGCGCTGATCGGGTTGGTGGTAGTTATGCGAGCCCACGTACGAAACGTTCAGAACCGCGGCCTGGGAAAGCTGCCTCTGAACTCCGAAGCTGTACTGCATAGCCACCGGGACCTTGTAATCGCTGAATGCCAGCGCAGTGAAGCTGCCTGGGAATGTAGGCGTTGCTGCCGTCAATCCCGTCTGGTTGCTCACCGACGGATTCGAGAAGTAGACGTTGTTCGGATTTGGATTATATGAAAACGGCGGGTTCGGGCCCATGTTGTATACGTCGTTTCCCTGAATCCGCTCGTAGAACATGCCGAATCCGCCGCGTAAAACCGTTTTCTGGTCGCCCATGACGTCATACGCGAATCCGATGCGCGGACCCCAGTTGTTCCAGTGATTCTGGACCAGGCCCTGCGGCGTGCCGTTTCGGTCCGAAAGTGCAACACCGTTCAAATAGAACGGCACATTCGAGAGGGCAATCCCCGAAACCGTCGAAAATCCGGGGCCATTGACGTCCAGGCTCCCGTCCGGATTGAAGATGGGCCGGTCGGCGGGATTATACAGTCCTTGCTCGAAATTGGACAGCCGGCCGTTGACATCGTAGGCGTGCGGGATACCTTCCCAACGTAAGCCGAGGTTTAACGTCAGCCGGTTGTTGACCCGCCAGTTATCGACGCCATAGAGCGCAAACTGATTGAAGCGGATATTTACCGCATCTTGAATATCCAGCTCCTGGTAGCTGTTGGCATAGCCGAGCAGAAAATCCGCAAACGCGTTGCCGGTGAAGCTTCCGTTGAAGCCAAAGTTGCCGTTTGTATTGCCGAAGATGTCCTGCTGCTTGTAACTCCGCATGTAGGAGCCGCCGAACTGGAAATTATGGTTGCCGTGCGTCCAGGAAACATGGTCGCCGATGACGTGCGCGCCGTAGACATTGTTCCATGGCCATGAGCCCGTATCGTAATTCACATTGTAAGGAGTCCCGATATCGACCACGGGCAAGCGGTTTAGATTGTTTGCAGAGAAATATTCCGGAACATTAAAATCGCTGGGGCGCTGGAAGGTTCCGGTAGGCGTAAGATGCAGCTTATTGCCGTTGAAGTTATAAGTCACCTCATTTACGACCGTCGGACTGATGCTGTAAGTCAAATTCACAACCGTGCTGTAAGAAGGAGCAATCAGCAAGGTTCCGATGGTTGGATAGGTATCGCCGCTCCACAGGCTCGTGGCATAGGAATTGTTGCTCGAGTCGTAAACTAAGTGTCCCATGACGGAGAGCTTGTCCGTAAAGTTGTGATCGATGCGGACAATCTCCTCGCGCAGGTTTGTCGGGACGGGAGCCGCCTCCGAGAACCGGCCATCGGGTGTATTCGGCTTGGGAAACGCTCCCGTTGCCAGGAATGCGGCGGAATTAGGATCGATCAGCCCGGAGGGAATCTTGTTGCCGGGGAACTGCTGGCCTGGCGTCAACCCAAAGCTGGCGAATTTCGCGATGGCTTTGGGATCGCTCGTTTGCGGCACCGTAACGGGAGTCGTGAGCCCGCTGAAATCGCCGCTGAACTCGGGCGCCGGGATGCCCGTTGCCGTCAACTGACTTCCCTGAATCAGCTTGCGCCATTCCATGTTGTAGAAGAAAAATGTCTTCTGCCGGTCCTTGTTGTAGTGCCCCGGAATATAAATCGGGCCGCCCAGATTGAAGCCATACGCGTTGTAGCGCAGCTTCGGTTTTCCCGTGTCGTTTCTATTGGCGAAGAAGTCCGTGGCATCGAAGTCGTCGTTTCGATTGAACTCCCATGCGGCCCCGTGGAACAGGCGCGTCCCATTCTTGAGGGCCATGTTGATGGTTCCACCGGAACCTGCGCCGAACTCGGCGCTGTAGTTGCTTGTCATCACTCGGAACTCGGCGAGTGCATCGGGTGACGGGTTCACAATCATGCCGCCGCCTGAACCGCGGTCGTACGCTTCACCGCCGTCAATTCTCCAGACATTGTGCTCGTTCCGCTGCCCGTTGAAACTGATGGTCTGGTTGCTCGAGAGCGCGGTGGGAGCATTGAAATCGGGAATATTGCTCGACGCGCCCGGCACCAGTGTGGCGAGTTGCACCGGGTTGCGCCCGTTCGTATCGATCTTCGCGATTTGCGTTCCCGTGATGACGCTGCTCTGCTCGCTGGTATCGGATTGAACCTGGATCGCATTCGCCTCGACCGTCACACTCTCCTGTGGCTGGCCGATCTGCAGCGGGACATCGACGCGCACGGTCCCGTTGACGTTAAGGACGATGCCGGTTCGCGCGTACGTTTTAAACCCCGACATGTCGGCCTTGAGGCTATACGTGCCGATACTCAAATCCGGAGCATCGTAATTCCCGGATTGGTTGCTTGTCATAGTGCGCGAAACGCCGGTTGCCGTGTTAGTAATCGTGATCTGGGCGCCCGGAACAGCCGCCCCGGTCGGGTCTGTTACGGTGCCTAAAATGGTTGCGGTTTCCTGGGCAAACGCTGCGCTGCAGAAGGTTGCCAGAAGGGTAAATAGAAAAAGCCGCGAGGCGGTCAAAAAACGCCAACGCGGCCGGGTTGTGCCCTGATCAGTAACGCACTGATCGCTGGACGGGTACATACGTGGTCCACCTCATAGATTGGAATTGATCTCGAGCGGCAGAGGACCCGCCGCTCCCGAAGCTTACTAGCTAAGACCCTGAAACAAACGCACATCAGACTGAGCTGACGAGGTTCGAGACAGCATCTCGTCAGAAAGCCCCACCTGCGCGTGAGTATATCACCGGGCAAACCAGGAGCCGCGGGCTAGTGTACCTGCGTCCCGGGTCCGCTGATCTTCTGTATCAGGTCTTCGTCCTTGTGCTGGTGCAGCTTTGCGACTTTCTCCAATTCGAGCTTTGCCGCATCGCTTTTACCGGTTGCTTTCAGAACTTGGGCAAGCCGGTAATGCGGCTCGGCCCGGCTAGCATCCAGCGCACTAGCCCGCTGCAGCTCCGCGACAGCATCTTCGTAGCGCTTCTGCTTCTGCGCGAGGACACCCAGATGGAAGTGCGTCAGCCAGATGCCATCATGGATCGCAATCGACTTGCGCAGCAGCCTGGAAGCTTCCTCTTCGTCGCCGCGCTTCATGAGCGTGTCGCCCAGGTACGCCAGCGCTTGATAGTTCCGGGGATCGCTGCTCAATTCCGTGCGAAATTCGGCTTCGGCCTGATCGTATTTGGAATCCTTCCAGAGCAGATATCCGAGGCCGAAATGCAGATTCGGCAGGTTGCCCTTGCGTGCTGCAGCTTCAAACTCAGCAATTGCCTGTTTGAGCTGGCCATTGGCGTCATAGGCTTCGCCGAGCAGCATGTGGACGTTCGGCGAATCTGGATCGCGGATCAACATTCGCTCGAATTCAGACTGCGCTTTGTCGTACTGCTTTCCGTATAAGTAGCTTTGCGCCAGCACCTGCTGCAGGCCCAGGTTGTCCGGATCGGCTGCGCTGGCCTCTTCCAGGTAGCGCGCTGCGTCGAGATACTTGCCTGTCCCGAACAGGCTCATTCCCAGTAATGTCTCGATTTGCGGGTTCGTCCCTAATGTGGCAGCCGCGCGCTCGAGCGGCGGAATGGCCTGCGGCAGCTTCCCGGCTTTGAAGTACGCGATGCCGAGGTTCAATTCCGTCTGAGGATCCTTCGGCTGAATTGTTAAGGCTTTTTGATAAGCGGTAATTGCGTCCGGATACCGCTCCTGATGCGATAACGTAACGCCAAGGCTGGTCCACAAACGATAATCTTGCGGAGCCTGCCCGATCAGCGCCCGCCAGGTTTGTTCGGCCGCCCTCCAATCTCCGCGCGCTTGAAATTCCTGCGCCTGCTGGATGCTCTGCGCAAAACCGGGAAAAGCGAGAACTGAGGCCACCAGCAAGCATGCGGCCGGCCAACACTTCGCAACCATCTATCAATCCGATTCTTTCACAGCAGCCGCATCGTATATGCTGCAAGAAAATGCACCGTAAAGCAATTATCTTTGGAGGCGGAGGGCAACTAGGCGTCGAGTTGTGCCGCGAATTTGAGCGGCGTCAGTGGTCGATCAAGAAATTTGACAGGCAATCACTGGACATAACCGATAGCGCGCGTGTGGAGAGCGCGGTCGCGCAGGCTGAGGCGCAAATTGTGATAAATGCGGCGGCTTACAACCAGGTGGATATCGCGGAGCGGGAGCCGCTGGCAGCGTATCAGGCCAACGCGCTGGCCGTGAGAAATCTTGCTATGGCGTGTCGCCAGGCCGATGCACAATTGGTCCACTATTCGACCGACTATGTGTTTGACGGAACAAAAGGCGCCCCCTATGTAGAAACAGATATGCCGCACCCATTGGGCGCTTATGCGGTTTCCAAACTGGCCGGCGAATTGTATGCGCAGGCCTACCTCGCAGACCCGCTGATCATACGAACGTCCGGCGTGTTCGGGCCCGGCGGCATGTTTACGCCGCGAGGAAATTTTGTGGAGCTGATGCTAAGGCTGGCGAACGGCAGCAATCCCATCCGCGTAGTAGCAGATCACGTTGCATCCCCCACCTATGCTCCGGCCATGGCATCGCGCACAGCGGACCTGGTGGAGAGGAACATTCGAGGACTGTTCCACATGGGCGGCGGCGAAGCGATCTCCTGGTACGAGTACGCGAAACTGATCTTCGAACTCGCGGGAATCTCGCCGGCGCTGCAGCCGACCGATGAGAGAGAATACCGGACCGCCGCTCGCCGGCCCAAGTTTTCCGCCCTTTCAAACGGAAAGCTGGAAGCTGCTGGAATTGCTCTCATGCCGCCGCTGCGCGCTGCGGTACAAGACTACCTGGCAGCGCGCGAACACGCTACTGCGCACCGTTCGGTGTAGCGTAGTAGCCGTTGCGGGCCTGCGCGCGGTAGTCCGGATTATCGACCTTGATCTGGATGTGCCGGAAGGTACCGTCGCGTGTGGGATTTGTCGATTCGTAGCCGATTGAGTACTGGTTGCGAAGCTCTTCCTGAATCTCGTTGAAGACCTCGTTCAGGGGGTGCTTGCGGTCTACGGTGAACACGTGCCCGCCAGTTTCCTCCGACATTTTGCGCAGATCGCGTTCGCCACCACCGCCGCCGCCCCACACGCCGGCCTGGGCATAGAAGGCCCGGTCGACATAGTAGATGCTGTAGATGATTGCGTCGGAGCGTTGCGCCGCTTCAATGGCATCGCGGATTTTGTACGTGCTGCCCTGATCCTCACCGTCCGTGATGAGGATCATAGCCTTGCGCCCCACTTCGCCCTTGAGCTTTTCATCGGAGGCGAGATAGACCGCATCGAAGAGCAATGTGCCCTTCGGATTGCCGGTAGTGGGAATCGGACCGGTATTGACATTGGGGATCGGGCCGCCCCCGATCATGGGAGCCTGGCCATCGCCACGAAGATCATTCATCGCCGACGAGAGCTGGCGCGCCGAACTCGTGTAATCCTGCAGCAGTTCCGTGTCTTTGCCGAACGAAATCAGAAAGGCTTCGTCCTTCGGCCGTATCACGCTGGAGAAGAACGCAGAAGCGGCCTGCCGCTCGATATCGATCAGGCGCTCCTGGCTGGCGCTGATATCGATCAGCAGGCCCAGGGTTAGGGGCAGATCCGTTTCGCGCGAAAAATGCGCGATAGTTTGCGGCTTGCCATCTTCCGAGATCGTAAAGTTGTTCTTTTCGAGATTAGGAATGAGCTGGCCCCCCTTCTTTGTCTTTACCGTGAAGAGAATATTGACCAGGTCGACATTCACCTTGATAGTAGGTTCCTGCTCCTGCGATGCAGGTTGGTTTTGGCCGGGTTCTACGGATTGGCCGAATGCCGAACCCAAGCACGTAAGGCCCACGCTGATCGAAAGTAGATACCTTGTAAGACTGCTCATCTGGCAAAACTGCCTATCTGGCTATGATTATCGTTCAAGGTGAATGTATCAATCGCATGGGACCCGCCATCCTGCACCTGCAAAATGCCGACCCCGTAATGGCCCGGATCATTGAGCGCGTTGGGCCCTGCCGGATCCTGGCACGCGAACCAACTTTCGAGACGTTGGCCCGCTCCATCACGTTCCAACAACTGAGCGGCAAGGCGGCCGGAACCATCTTCGGGCGTTTGAAGAAGGCAACCGGCCGGCGGTTTACCGCGACGACGTTCTTGAAACTGACCGCTGAAGAGCTGCGTGCCTGCGGGCTGTCCAGGCAGAAGATCGCCTCGCTTACGGATCTGGCGCAGAGAGTGGCACGCCGCGAGATCAACTTTGGGCGGCTGATGGAGCTCGAGGACGAGCAGGTTCTCGCCCTGCTGTCGCAGGTGCGCGGCGTCGGGGTGTGGACCGCGCAGATGTTCCTTATTTTTGCTTTGCAGCGGCCGAACGTGATGCCGCTGGCCGACCTGGGCGTGCGGAATGCGGTTCGGATCGCATATGGTTTGCCGGAACCTCCAAAAGCGGCCGAACTTGCCAAGCTGGCCGAAAAATGGCACCCCTATTGTTCTATCGCGACCTGGTACTTATGGCGAAGCCTGGACGGCGCGGCCGAGATCTAAGCGATTATGGCGGCGGCATGTTTAACAGATAATGAGTACATGGCTGAATTGAAGTTCGACCATCCCGTTCCTGCTTTGACCGATAAAGAGGATGCCGATACCCTTGCGGCGATTGACGAAGCTCTCGCTCAGAGCGAACGCGGTGAAGGCCAGCCGCTCGAAGAACTGCGCAAGGAATTCGAGCGACAGTGTTTAGAGTAGTAAGGACCCAACGACTTCTAGGTTCGCGTACCGATCGCTTCAGGTCTTTCTCGCCTCCGAAACCGGCGGCAATGGCCGGTCCGGCTTGAACACCACCACGCCGAGCGGCGGAATCACAAGCGCTGCAGAGGCGGGCCTTCCGTGAGATGCCGCGGGCAACGCCATTACTGCGCCGGCGTTCCCCATGTTGCTGCCGCCGAAGATTCCCGCATCCGAGTTGAAGATCTCGCGATGCAAGCCCGCTTCCGGAAACCCGATCCGATAATCGGGATGCGGCGTGGGAGTAAAGTTGCAGACGAAAACAAGATAGTCTTCGCGGCGCTTGGCGCGACGTATGAACGAGATGATCGAATTCTCGTGATCATGGAAGTCGATCCATTCAAATCCCCAGTGTTGAAAGTCGATCTCGTACAGCGCCGGCTCCCTGCGATAGAGCATATTCAGAGCAGCGCAGAAGTTCTTGAAGTTTTGGTGTATCGGAAATTGCAGCAGCCACCATTCCACCTGTGCCTGGGAATTCCACTCCGCGGTCTGCCCGATCTCCGATCCCATAAACAGAAGTTTTTTGCCCGGATGACCGTACATGTAGCTTAAGAACGCCCGGGCATTGGCGAAGCGCTGCCATTCATCGCCCGGCATCTTGTCCAGGAGCGCGCGTTTGCCGTAGACCACCTCGTCGTGCGAGATCGGCAAGACGAAATTTTCGGTAAAGGCGTAAATCATGCTGAACGTGATGTCGTTCTGATGATACTTGCGAAAGATCGGATCGCGCTCGAAGTACTGAAGCATATCGTGCATCCATCCCATGTTCCATTTCATGGTGAAACCGAGGCCGTTCAAATAGACGGGACGTGAGACTCCGGTGAATGCGGTGGATTCTTCGGCAACGGTGATTGCGCCGGGAACCTGGTGAACCAGTTCATTGGTCTTGCGGAGAAAATCGATGGCCTCGAGATTCTCGTTACCGCCATAGATGTTTGGCATCCACTCGCCGGCCTTACGGGAATAGTCGAGATAAAGCATGGAAGCGACGGCATCCACGCGTAGACCATCGATGTGATACTTCTTCAGCCAGAACATGGCGTTCGAGATGAGGAACGAGCGAACCTCGTTGCGGCCGAAATTAAAGATAAGGGTGCCCCAATCGCGGTGCTCTCCCAGACGCGGATCTTCGTGCTCATAGAGCGCCGTGCCATCGAAGAACGCAAGGCCGTGGGCATCCTTCGGAAAATGAGCCGGGACCCAGTCCATGACTACGCCGATACCCGCCCGATGGCAGCAATCGACGAAGTACATCAGGTCTTGAGGGCCACCGAATCGCGAAGTGGGCGCGAAATAGCCGATCACCTGGTAGCCCCATGAGGGAGCGAACGGGTGCTCGGCGATGGGCAGCAGCTCAATATGTGTGTAGCCCATTTCTTTCACATAGGGCACAAGCTGCTCCGCCAGTTCGCGATAACCCAAGGGTCGGTCGTGCTCACCCTTTTTCCATGAACCGGCGTGAACTTCATAGAAGGATACGGGGCTGTCGAGCCAGTTGGTCTTGCCACGCTGATCCATCCAATCCTGATCCTGCCATTCGTACGAATCGATATCGGCGACGAGGGAAGCGGATTTCGGTGGCGTCTCCATCCAGAAACCATACGGGTCCGCTTTCATCTGGCTATAACCGCGGAAGCGCGATTTCACAGAGTACTTATAGGGGATGCCGTAACCTACACCTGGGATGAAAATCTCCCAGACTCCGCCGGTTCGCAGGCGCATGGCGTGCCGGCGATTATCCCAACCGTTGAAATCGCCGACTACGCTGACCACAATGGCATTCGGGGCCCACACGGCGAAGCGCGTGCCTTCGATGCCGTCCATCGTGACGACGTGCGCGCCGAGCGCGTTGTAGCCCTCGTAATTTGTCCCCTCCGCCAACAGATGCAGATCGAACTCAGTAATAAGAGGAGGAAAACGATAGACGTCTTCTTCTTCCGAAAGGCCGCCCTGGTGATCTGTAATCCGGAATTTGTAGGGACCGGGCCGGGCCGGCAATCTCGCGGTAAAGATGCCGGCCGTGTGAGCGCGCCGCATGGGCAGCGATTTTCCATCCACCGCGAGCGCCACCTCCTTGGCGTGCGGCAGGAATCCGCGCACTTCCCACTCGGCGTGCGGATCGATTCCGAGAGCATGCGGCCCAAGGACTGCAAAGGGGTCCCCATGATACCCGCCCGTAATTGCTTCGAACTGTTCGTCGGTCATGGCACGTTTATTATGTCAAGGGAAACAGGCACGGATCTTCAGGCTTACATTCATTCGCTGGACAAGGCGGAACTGCATATTCACCTGGAGGGGTCGGTCGACGTGGAGACCATTCAGGAGCTTGAACCCTCCCTGTCTCTGGACGAGATTCGGGCCAATATTTACTACACGGGATTCGCAGGGTTCCTGAAAGCCTATGTCTGGGTCACGCGGAGGCTGAAGTCAGCCGAGGCCTACGCGCTCGCAACCCGCCGGCTGCTTCAGAAGCTGCATTCGCAGAATGTCGCGTACGCGGAGATTACGCTGTCGGCGGGAGTCATTCTGTGGAAGGAGCAGAGGATTGAACCGATTTTCGAGGCGATCTGCGCGGAAGTTAGGAATTTCGGGAAAGTGGAGGTCGGCTGGATTTTCGATGCTGTGCGGCAGTTCGGTACCGAAGCGGCCACCCTGGTTTTCGACCTCGCCAGGGATCTCCGGCCCTTGGGTGTAGTAGCCGTCGGAATCGGTGGCGACGAGGAGCGCGGACCGGCGGTTTGGTTCGAAGATCTTTATCGGGCCGCTAAGAAGGCAGGATTGGGCCTGACGTGCCATGCCGGCGAAATGGCCGGAGCAGGGAGCGTGTGGCAAGCGCTCCGGATTGGAGCAGAGAGGATCGGACACGGCATCCGATCCGTCGAGGACCCGGAACTCGTCGAAGTCCTTTGCACGCGCAAAATCCCTCTGGAAATCTGTCCGTCGAGCAACGCCTGTACGGGCGCAGTGTCGAGTCTGAGGGAGCATCCCCTCCGGCGGCTCTGGGACGCAGGAGTTCCCATCGTGCTGGGCACGGACGATCCGGCCTTGTTTTACACAAACCTGCTGCATGAATACACACTGGCGGCAGATGTGTTTGGATTTAACCGGGACGAGCTCCAGCGCCTGGCTGAAAATAGCTTGAAATACCGTTTTGGTCAGCCGCGCGCTTGACCGACACGCTCTTCGAGGAGCAAACGCAGCAGCGCTTCCAGTTCGCGGATGCGGTCGTTCAATTGCTCAATATCGGCCACTTCCGACTCGGCGCAAGCGGCTACACGACCGTGCTCCAAGGTGCCCAAGGCCTCCGAACGGGCCCGCACCACGCGTCCGGGGATCCCCACGACGGTGGCTCCCTGTGGAACTGAGTGAACGACGACGGAACCCGCGCCGACCTTTACATCGTCGCCAAGCATGATATTGCCCAAAACCGCCGCCCCCGTTCCAATAACGACTCGATTCCCCAGAGTCGGGTGACGCTTGCCGCGCTCGTTTCCCGTGCCGCCAAGCGTAACGCCCTGATACAGCAACACGTCGTCTCCGATCTCTGCGGTTTCGCCAATGACGACGCCCATTCCGTGATCGATGAACAGCCGTTGCCCGATCTTCGCCCCGGGATGTATTTCAATTCCGGTAAGCCAGCGTGCCGCTTGTGAGATGGCTCGCGCAAGCACATACCATCGGTACCGGTAGAGGAAATGGCTCACCCGATGGAACAGAACCGCGTGCAGGCCGGAGTAGCACAGCAGTATCTCCAAGCTGCTTTTCGCCGCCGGATCCTCCCGCTTTATGGTTTGAATTTGGTCGCGCAGCGACATCGCTCCCCTTGTCCCTTAGGGACATTACTACTATTGTCCCTTAGGGTGGATGCCGGCGGAAGCGACGAAGGTGCTAGATCGTGAGGCTGGCTGTACTGTAACGCCAGCTGCATCAGTTTTCTATCTTGCCATGCCGAAGCCAATCGCCAGCAGGCCGCAAGTGAACACAATTACGGCACGGGCGATGGAGGACTTGGCCTGCTTCGAAGCTGCCGTGAACTCTTTCCATGCCGAGAGGCCCCATATGACGGCCAGCAGCACTGAAGCCGAGGGAATGATAAACGCGAGTGCAGCGCCGATGCCCGGGTCGGCAGGAGCGGCATTCACCAGAGTGACCGCAAGCGCCCCGATGGCAAATACGGCGCCACCTCCTAAACTGAGCAAGTGCTTGCGCGCTCTTCCCCGGAAGTAATCGCGAAATCGGGCGCGCTTGCCTTCAATGTTCATGTTGATAAAGAAGACATCGAACAGGATCGTGGAGCAGAAGAGCCCGATCGAGAAAAGGAGTATGCCGGCGTACGGTCCGACTCCATACTCGGGATCCATACTATTCGCCGCTACAGGGTAAAAGAATCCGAGGCCCACTCCGCCGAGAACAGCGGCCAAAATTCCCCGGACAGGCCGCCGCATCGTGCTGGTCGCCTTGCCGGTTTGCCGCGATGGACCGATTTCGAAACCCGTATTTTCCCGGCATGATCGCGCAGCGAGGATGGCCGCTACAATCATCAGGCCAATGCCCGGAATCAGCAACCAGGAGTTATTGAGGCGCAGATGAAAGGCACATGTGATAACCAGGGCAATACCCGCGGCCAGGGGAAATGCAGACGCCATGCCTACGAGTGAAATGGCGGCTACGAGCAGGATGTTTCCGAAATTAAAGATGAAGCCGGCCAGAACGACCCAAGCCTGGGCTGTCCGGCCGGCTACGAGCATCCGGTCGGCAAACGACGGATCTCCCGATGTGCCCAGCGTGTACGCGGCTAACCCGGCAAGAATCAGCGCCCCGATTGCGAAATCGATATAGAAGAGTTCGTACGGCCATCTTTTGCCAGCCAGCTTGAGAGTGTTCGCCCAGGAGCCTAGGCAGACGAGCGATAACAGCAGCAGGAAAAGAGCAGCAGCGGAACTTGTAGGTATAAGCAAAAAGAGCGACCTGGTCCCTAACCTATGATGTTGCCGCGGGCTATATCAATTCTGCATGGATACCAGAGTGGTTGGTACAGGGGCCTGCTCCGGAGGCCCGAAGTAATTCTGAGCTGCAAGGTTGCGATAGACGTTACCGGCGATGCCCGAGGCGATAGGCCCGCTAATACCGCGTCCCCCAGTCAAGAGAACCACGACAACCAGCTTCTTCGTCCCGACATCATTAAACGAACCAAACCAGCCAAGGTGAACGCCGGGTTGCGCGGTGTCCGTACAAGTTCCAGTCTTGCCGAAGATCGGATCGCTCGGATCAAAGTTGGCGCGGCGAGCAGTGCCATATTCAACCGCTCCCATCATTCCCGGCTTGATTTCCGGAACGAAATTCGCGATTTCCAGTTCGCGCTTAATGCGGGGCACAAACTTCTCGATGTCGTCCTGGCTTTGAGGATACTGAAGGTAGTACATCGTGCCATTGTTAGCAATGGTACTGACGATACTGGTCAACTCGAGCGGCGTGAGACGAATGCCGTCACCGAAACTCGTCATCATGCCGACCCCCGATTGGGGAGGGTCAGCGGTTAGGTAGCCTGCTTCTTCCCCCGGAATGTCCAGCCCGGCCTTTTCGCCGAGTCCGAACAACCGGGCGTATTTCTCCACCCGCTCAAAGCCCAGCTCCTGGCCCAGTTTCGCGAAAAACATATTGTTGGAGCGCGCCAGAGCCTGGGTCATGTCCATCGAGTAATGCCGGCTCAGGCGCATGGACGTATCCTGGGTCACGATGCCTTCGCTCAGTGAAGCGAGCGAAACGACCATCTTTACAGTGGAGCAAGGTTGGAAGGCCCCCTTCGTAGCGAGCTTCTGATTCACCATGCTCAAAATCCGGCCGGACTCAGCATCTGCTACCACCACGCTGCCGTTATAGGGGCCCAGCGCATCGACAGCGGCCTTCCGGACAACCAGATCCTCGCCATCGACGCTATCACCAAGTGTGGAGTCGGCATAGGTCGGCTCTGTCCATGGGTTGAACCGGACGCGGCGACTGCGGCGGCTTCGTCGCGATGTCCTCACCACCCTCGCGGAGCCCGTATGAATGACGGCAGCCTGGCTCCCGGAGTTTGCGGCGACGGGCGCACTTCTACGTTTCTTGCGCTTGTGCTTTTTGCTCCCATTCGACGTTGTCGCACCCGGCGACACCGGAGCGGCAATGCAAATAAGAGCCAGAAGGGTAAGCGGCAAAACGATCCCGCGTGTCCGAAACCGGCTCATCCCAAAATTCCTAGGGCAAAAGTAAACATTCCCATCAAATTCACACTACTCAGGTGCGACAAAAACCATATCTGACCCCTGGCCGCCGCATTCAGACGTCAAATTAGCCTGCAACAAAGGGCCCAATTCAGGATTACTTATATCCTAAGTAGTTCTCCCCATTCAGTCAATCCGAAAGATTCTTAAGTGTTTGCGTTTCAAGCCGCCGTCCAGCCTCCATCGATCGTGACAACGGACCCATTCATAAAATCGGCAGCCGGCGAACAAATGTATAGTGCCAGGCTGGCGATTTCCTCTGGCCGCCCGAGCCGTCCCACGGGCTGCCTTTCATTCAGTTCGAGCCGTACACGTTCTTTCTCGTGCCGATGGTACTTTTCAAGATAAGCCTCGACAAAGGGACTATCGACAGTGCCAGGGGCGATACAATTCGCCCGTATCTCCTTCGGATATTCAACCGCCAATTGCCGCGTCATCGCGGTGACTGCTCCTTTGGTCGCGCAATAGGCGAAACGCCGTTTCACGCCAACCAGCCCCGCTACAGATCCGATGTTTAAAACCGAGCCCCGGACTTTCTTTAGTGCCGGAAGGGCGGCTCGCGTTACGAGGAAGATCCCGTCCACATTGACGCGAAACAGGCGCTGGAAATCCGCCAGATCGGTTTCTTCGATACTTCCCACCAGGCCGATTCCCGCGCAATTCACCAGAATGTCCAGACGGTCTATTCCGGCAAACAGGTCTTTTACCTCCTGCTCGTCGGTGATGTCGCAACGCAGCGCCCGGGCGTTCGGCAGGTTCCGGGCTACGGATTCGGCGCGCGGCGCATCGACGTCAACCACCAGGACTTCAGCGCCGGCTTCTGAAAAGACACGAGCTGTTGCCTCTCCGATACCGCTCGCCCCGCCCGTGATGAGGGCCACTTTGCCGTCGAGCCGGAAGAATTCATCCATGTAACCGATTTATCGCACAGGGCGAGGCGCCAGCTTTGTCAGCATAGGAATATGGCCAGGGAAATGGCGCGTACCATCGGGTTTGAAAACGTCGAGGAAATCGCTCGTACGTTGCCGGGCGTGGAAGTGTCTACGGCTTGGGGTCAGCCGGCGTTAAAGGTGCGCGGGAAGATGTTCGCATGCCTCGCATCACACAAATCCGCAGAGCCAAATACGTTGGTGCTGAGGATGGATTTTGCTCATCGGGATGCGCTCATTGACGAGGAGCCTGGCACGTACTATCTCAAGGAGCATTACGTGGGTTATCCGTGCGTCCTGGTCCGGCTTTCCCGCGTACCGCCGGACGCTCTACGGGAGCTTGTTACCGATGCACATCGCTACGTGAATGCCGGTACATCAAGGCGGTCGGCCCGGCCGCGTCGTGGTACCCGAAAACCATGGCCTCGTTGATGTTTCTGTTCCTGCCATAGCCACTGTTCATGCGAAAAACTGGACAACTTCGCTTTATGCCAAGCCATTAGCTCAAACAGGACTGTGAGATTCGATTTTTCGATTCACTGGCCGATACAGGATCACCTCCGGCTTGCCGACCACTCGCACGAACGCTCGCCAATCTGAACTTGACTCGCGTAATCTCGCCGGCGTAAGCTGAGAATTCTTGGTATGGGACGCAAGGCGCAAAAGAACGATTCCTTGCCCGGTTCGCTGGACATGTTGATTCTGCGGACGCTGTCGCTGCGCGACCTCCATGGATACGGCATAGTCCAGTTCATTCAACAATCGTCCGACAACGAGCTCCTTGTCGAGGAGGGTTCGCTGTACCCCGCTCTCCAGCGGCTGGAGCTAAACGGCTGGATCAAGGGTGTCTGGGGCGTGACGTCGAACAATCGGCGGGCGAGGATCTACAAGATCACTGCGGCTGGCCGCAAGCAACTGGCTGCCGAAACCCGGAAGTACGCGAAACTCACGCTGGCGATCGCCCGTGTGCTGGGAACCGAGTGACCGACATGTGGATGGCCGCGGAGTGACGAACATGTTGTTACGGCGGCTGAAGTACTGGATGGAAAGCGCCAGGCGCGGCGAGGCCCTGCGTGAGGAAATGGAACTCCACCTCGCGGAAAAAGCCGCGGAACTGCAGGCAGATGGTATGTCGGCGGAGCACGCCCGGGCTGAAGCGAGCAGGCGATTTGGCAACGTCGGACAGAGGCAAGAAGAGTCACGGGAGATTTGGATGACACGGTTTTGGTCGGAACTTGGCCAGGATGTCCGCTATGGCTGTCGCGCCATGCTCGCCAACAAGGCATTCAGCGCCCTGGCGGTCTTGTTGCTGGCGCTCGGCATCGGGGCCAATACTGCGGTCTACAGCTTGATGGAGTCGATTCTGTTGCGCTCGCTGCCGGTGGCCGATCCCGAGTCGCTGGCGGTCTTGAATTGGCATAGCCCGCCTCCCTTCAACGCCAGCAAGCAATGGGTGCACGTCATGCACGGGCTACAAGGCCTTGCGTGGCCGGGCGACAAAGGCACCATGGTCATGGGTATATTTCCGTACGGCGCGTTCGAGACGCTTCGCGCGGAGGATCCCGTCTTTTCGACGCTCTTCGGATACTCCAACGGACTAAAGCGTAACCTGACCATCCACGAACAGGCTACGAGCGCCAGCCTGGAGTACGTCACCGGCGACTATTTTCGCGGCCTGGCAGTGTCGCCGGCCGCGGGACGTCTGATCGACTCCGAGGACGACCGTCCTGGCGCAGCGCCGGTCGCCGTAATCAGTTTTGCGACAAGCCAAAATCGCTTTGGAGGACCGCCGAATGCGATTGGCCAGTCGATTCTCGTCGATAACGTTCCCTTCACTGTGATCGGCGTCGCGCCGCCGGAATTCTTCGGAGTAGACCCTGAAGTGGCGCCGGACCTCTACCTTCCGTTGCACACGAATTTGCTCGTAGACGGCCCCGCAGCAGCTCGTATGTATAGCGACGAAAACTTCTACTGGATCGAAATGATGGGCCGCCTGCGTCCCGGTGTAAGCATGGCCCAGGCGCAGGCAGCGCTGGCTCCTCGCTTCCATCAATGGGTTGCCACGACCGCAAGTACCGACGGTGAACGCGCCAAACTGCCCGCGCTGGTGCTGAATCCCGGCGCCGCCGGTCTGGGTAGCTTGCGCCGCAGGTATTCCAAACCTCTGTACGCGCTTCTGATGATGGTGGCATTGATCCTGGCGATCGTGTGCGCGAACATCGCCAATCTGCTGCTGGCAAGGGCCGCTGCGCGACGCTCCGAAATGGCTGTCCGGCTCAGCCTGGGAGCGGGACGGTTCCGCATCGTGCGGCAGTTGCTTACCGAGAGTCTGATGCTGGCGTCGCTCGGCGGAGCACTAGGGGTTTTGTTTGCGATCTGGGGCGTGCGAACTCTGACGTTTCTGCTCGCCAGAGGGCAGGAGAACTTTACGCTGCACGCGGAATTGAACTGGAACGTGCTGGGCGTGACGGCGGTTCTCTCAGCGGTTTGCGGACTCTTATTTGGCCTCGCTCCAGCGATTCAGGCGACGCGTCCGGACGTCATGCCCGCGCTAAAGAATGCCCGCGGGGGCGGACCGCGTCGCCGCGCGCAGCACGTTCTGGTGGTCGCCCAAATCGCGTTCTCTTTTCTGCTCCTGGTCGCCGCGGGTCTGTTTGTCCGGACACTCAATAAGCTGCACTCCGTCCAACTGGGATACGCCCGCGAAAACATCCTTCTGTTCTCGCTGAATGCGCGCCAGGCGGGTCATCGCGACCCGGAGATCACCACCTTTTACACGGACCTGCGCAAGCGCTTCGAATCGATCCCCGGAGTGGGCAGCGCGTCGCTTTCGCAATCCTCAATCATCAGCGCCGGCCATGCCGGGAAGACATACAGGGGAACAATCAAGATCGGCGCTGTCACGATCCCAGGCGCAGGCGTCATGACCGTCGGACCGCGTTTCCTCACGACGATGCAGATTCCGATCCTCGCCGGGCGTGAGATTGACGACCGCGACCAACCGGGCTCCACGCCGGTTGCAGTGATCAGCGAGCGGCTGGCGCGGACCTACTTCGGGAACGAGAATCCGGTGGGTCGGCGCATCACGTTCGTGGACGAGAATCGCGAGCTCGAAATCGTCGGCGTGTCGGCTAACCTGCGGTACGGTGATCTGAAACAGGGGGATCCAATGACCGTGTTTGTAGCAGTCAGCCAGTTTTCTCCGGACGGAATGACCTACGCGTTGCGCACTGCGGGTGATCCGCTGAGGTATGTCAAAAGTGTGTATGAGATCGTGCACAAGGCAGATTCACGCATACCCGTCACAAACGTGATCGCACAGGCAGCGGAAGTCGATCGAACGATCAGCCAGGAAGTTACGTTCGCGAAACTATGCACGGGTTTCGCGGTTCTCGCTCTCCTGATCGCGTGCGCGGGGCTCTACGGAACGATGTCGTATAACGTCGCGCGGCAGATCGGCGAGATCGGAACCCGTATGGCGCTGGGCGCACAACGCGGCGCCGTGGTTTGGATGGTCCTGAGCCGCGTTCTGATACTGGCCGCGGTGGGGCTCGCGATCAGCGTGCCTGTTGCGTTAAGCGCGTCCCGGCTTGTCAAATCGTTTCTATTCGAGACTCAGCCCAATGATCCGGGAACCCTGGCGCTAGCCGGTGCCGTCCTCCTAAGCGCCGCGATTCTCGCCGGCTATGCGCCGGCAAGGAGAGCATCCCGAATTGATCCGGTGGCGGCTCTGCG
>DATBHS010000210.1:0-3755 GCA_036557345.1 Bryobacteraceae bacterium | reverse complement strand
CGGTCGCTTACTATAAAAAGTTGTAGGCTCTGAGCGCGACGGCCCTGCAGGCATGCCTCGGGTCCGCTATTTTGAAACAACGTGACCATATCGGAAGCGCTTGAAATTGTTCGCGCAAGAATCCCCAACGAACAGCCGTATGAGATTGCTCTCGGCTGCAGCTTCACGCCTCTGCATCTCCAGACCTTTTTAGCTGCGCACTGCAAGCTTCGAAAACCCGCCCTCAATATCGCGATCCGGCCTGGCATCTTTGGCGATTTGGTTGGCACAATCGACGGCGCCTTGGAACGGCAATCGGCGCAAGCGATTGCAGTCATAATCGAGTGGCAGGACATCGACCGCCGCTTCGGCTACCGGGAGGCCGGGAATTGGGGGCAGGCTCTCGAATCGGACCTCGTCCCGTCACTCCCCGAGGCTTGTGGACGAATTGAGTCGGCGATCGTACATGCCGCGAGCGCTGTTTCGGTAGCGGTTTCTTTGCCCACGCTTCCTTTCCCTCCGGCTTTTCATACGCCTCCTTTGCAGTCCAGCGAGACTGAGTTGCTGATCCGGCAGGAAATCGCCGGGCTCGCGGCCCGGCTTTCGGCTAAGCGAAACATCGGTATGATCAGCCCGGATTGGCTGGCTGCGGAAACGCCCATGAGTGGGCGCCTGGATGTAAAATCTGACCTTTTGATCGGGTCGCCTTACACGCTCAGACATGCCGATGTTCTCGCATCGGGGCTGGCCCGCCTGTTATTTCCTCCACAGCCGCTGAAGGGCATCATCACAGACCTCGACGACACCTTCTGGAACGGTATTCTAGGCGAGGTGGGTCCGGAAGCGGTTTGCTGGGACGCCGCCAGCAGCTATCAGCTTCATGGTCTGTATCAGAGAATGCTTTGCGCTTTGGTCGATGCGGGCGTCCTGGTTGCTGTAGCAAGCAAGAACGATCCTGCGATGGTCGAAGAGGCATTCAAGCGGAAGGATCTGTTGATCCCGGGCACGAAGATTTTTCCTATCGAGGCCCACTGGGCTCCCAAATCGGAATCCGTTGCCCGCATTCTGAACGCCTGGAATATTTCGGCCGATTCAGTCGCGTTTGTCGATGACGCGCCACTCGAGTTGGCGGAGGTCGCCAATGCCCATCCAGGGATCGTGTGCCTCCAGTTTCCAACGGGCGATTACAACGGCGTGCTGGCCCTTCTTTACCGGATGCGCGACATGTTCGGCAGGAGCCGGCTGACCGATGAGGACAAACTCCGGCTCGACAGCATCCGCAAAAGCACTGCATTCCGTAAGGAAAGCGAACAGGCCGGCTCCGATGATTTCCTGGCTCACGTACAGGCTGCCATCACGCTCGACCACGATGTCTCGCCGGCGAATCCTCGCATTCTGGAATTGATCAACAAAACAAATCAGTTCAATCTGAACGGAATCCGCTTCACTGCTTCCGAGTGGGAGCGCAAGCTTGCCGAGCCAAAGTCTTTTCTGATGGCTGTCAAATACGAGGACAAATTCGGGCCGCTCGGTACTATAGCTGTGGTCCAGGGGCATGAGAGTGAGCACGAACTGCAGGTGGAAACATGGGTCATGAGTTGCCGTGCCTTTTCGAGGCGGATCGAGCACCAGTGCCTGCGGGCGATGTTCGAGCGGTTTCAGGTCTCGCAAGTCGAATTTCGCTTTGTTCCAACTCCCAGGAACGGACCGGCCGGGGATTTCTTCGCGGTTTTCCTCGGCGCGGTTCCAAGTGACTGTTTTGTTCTCACGCGCCGGCAGTTTGATGCCCGCTGCCCTGCTCTTTACCATCGCGTAGAGCAAGTAACCGGAGTGAATGCAAATGGATGAAATTCAGGGCCGCCTGATGAAGTGTTTTCAACTTGTCTTCCCGGAACTGCCGGACGCGGAGATCCACGCTGCTAGCCAGAGCTCTGTTCCCGAATGGGACTCGGTCGCGTCGATTACCCTTCTGAACGTTATCGAAGACGAGTTTCAAATCACGATGGATCTCGAGAGGGCGGCGGAGTTCGATTCATTTCAGCGCATCGAAGACTATCTGCAGGGCAGAATCAGTGCTGTCTAGCGGGGCCCCGGAAGAAATCCGACTTGAGCTGCACCACATCGGTTTCGTGGTTGGCCAAATCCGGTCTTCCATACAAGGTTTCGAATCATCTCTCGGAGCGGTTTGGGACGGCTCGATTTTCAATGACCCAAAACAGAAAGTGAAGGTGGCATTCCTCTCCACGCAGCCCTCCCACGGCCGGATAGAACTCGTCGAGCCTGCGAGCGAAGACTCGCCGGTAGCGAAGTTCCTCCGCGAGCGCGGGGGAGGGCTGCACCATTTGTGTTACGAAGTGCGAGACCTTGAACAGGCTCTTGCCGCATTTAAGCTGCGGGGCGCTGTCATCGCGAAGCGCCCTCTTCCGGCGGTTGCGTTTGATGGACGCCGCATCGCCTGGATTCTTACGGCGGAGAAGCTGCTCGTGGAACTGCTTGAGGCAGATAAAGCATGAGTGCGGCGGTTGCGGCAATAGCGTTCAGTGCCGGATTCATCCTCTATGTACTTCTGGTCTATCCCGCTCTGATCGCCGCCTGGGCGCGCGTCTTTCCGAAGCCGGTCCTGAAACAGTTTGTCCCCAAAAGAGTTTCGGTGATCATCGCGGTCCGAAATGGTGCTCAATGGGTGGAACGGAAGATTGAATCATTGCTCGCGTCTGACTACCCGGGGTACCTGCTCGAAATCCTGTTCGTTTCCGACGGGTCGACCGATAATACGGAAGGCATCTTACATGCCTGTACGGATCCGCGCATTCGTTACCTTGCACTGCCGGCGGGGGGAAAGGCCGTCGCGCTCACACGCGGGATGGACACTATTTCAGGAGAGATCGTCGTGTTCACGGACGTGCGGCAGGAATTTGATGTCAAAGCGCTGCATCATCTGGTCTCTTGCTTTGCCGATCCCACGGTCGGCGTTGTAACGGGCGAGCTCCACATCCGCGAAGGGCGTAGCTCCGAAGAAAGCAACACGGGACTATATTGGCGATACGAAAAAGCAATTCGCCGGAATCTGAGCCGGATCGATGCGATGCTGGGCGCAACCGGCTCCATTTACGCGATTCGGCGGGAACTGGCGGCGCCGATTCCTGCGGATATCCTGCTCGATGACGTATACCTTCCTTTTAAAGTGTCGTTTAAGGGTTTTCGCATTTATTTTGAAGAGCAGGCGAAAGCTTACGATGATCCAACAGCATTGCGCTCTGAATTCTGGCGGAAGGTGAGGACGCAGGCCGGTGTATACCAGACCCTGGCGCACTTTCCCGCACTGCTTTGGCCCGGCAATCGGAAATTCCTGCACTTCCTGTCGCATAAGATCGGAAGGCTGCTTTTGCCCTTTGCCCTGATCGCCATCGCCGTGAGCAGTTTTGCTCTTCCGCATTCGTGGCGTGGAATCGCGCTCGTGTTGCAGGTCGTCTTTTACGGGCTGGCCGCCATCGACCCGCTGGTTCCGGAGCATTCCTCGCTGAAACGAATTTCCTCGCTAGTCAGGACGTTCGTCGTGCTGCTGGCGGCCGCCCTAGCGGGGATTGTTGTGTTCTTCGTGCCCGCGCAACGGCTATGGCGAGAAACGCGCGGTGCGACAACGCCGCCGGCCATAACCCATACAGAACCGCGATCGTAAATGGGAACGAATCGCCAGACCGGCGCCCTTCAAAATCGGATCGGGCATGCCCGATCCCTACTAAACACCCGATTGGATGTAGGGGCGAGGCATGCCT
>DATBHS010000209.1:0-6794 GCA_036557345.1 Bryobacteraceae bacterium | reverse complement strand
TTGTGCGACGCTGGCAGGAAATCCAGAAAGCGCCACTGCCGAACCCGCTGGTGAAACTCTCTACATTCCTCAGCCTCATCGCGTGGAAGACCGGCGGTTCCTCCACGACTTCATGGACGAATTCGCATTCGTGGACCTGGTGACGGTCTCACCCTCACTGCGTATCACTCACATTCCGGTCTTCTTGGATCGGGAGGCGGGTGGCTTCGGAACGATTCACGGCCACATCTCGCGCCAAAATCCGCAAAGAGAGGCTTTCGACAACAAGCAATCCGCCGTCGTCGTGTTTCGAGGACCGCAAGGATACATCTCGCCAAGCTGGTATGCAAAAGCCGGGAACGTCGTGCCTACTTGGAATTTTGCTGTAGTTCATGCGACCGGAAAGCTGCGGCCTGTAGAAACCAAGGAGGCGCTGAACGATTTACTTTCAAAACTGATTAGCAAGTTCGAGAGATATGAGGGTACTAATTACGACTTTTCCAAAGTCGACCCGACATATAAGTACGGACTCATGGGCGGCATTATCGGGTTCGCCTTAGAAATTGAACTGCTCGAAGGTAAGTTCAAGCTTGGCCAGGAGCGGAGCCCGGATGACCGTCAGAGTCTCCTAAAGAAGCTTGGAGACGCAAAGCAACCTCGTTCTCTCCGTGACTTCACGGCCAGCTTCTACGCATGGCAAAGCAAGGCGTGAGTTAAGGGTCGACTCCTCGATGAAAGATGAACCTGACGGATCTGTTTGATCTTTCTTTGCGGGGCCGGGCCGGGACGACCGCGCTCGAGTTTGCCGAGGAAACCTTCACTTTCGGCGACCTGGATGCACGCAGCAACAGGCTGGGGCAATTTCTGGTCGCACAGGGATTCTCGCCCGGTGATCGCTTGTGCGTATACCTCGCCAACTCCATAGAGATGATCGACGTCTATCTCGCTTGCATTAAGACGGGAGTCATCTTCGTACCCATCAACATCCTGTATCGGCAGCGCGAGATCTCCCACATTCTGCGGGATGCCCAGCCGCGGGCCATCATCAGCGATGAGCCGATACCGGCTTCAGTGCCGGTCTGGACGCGCGCAGCCTTGGGCTCTGCCGTTCAGAATAGTGCCGACGTTCGACCGGCCACGAGGCTCGATGGCGATTGCCCGGCCGGCATCATCTATACTTCCGGCACGACCGGCACGTCGAAAGGAGCGGTACTAAGTCACAATAACTTCGCCGTTAACGCTCTGAACCTGCTTACCTGCTGGCAAATTGCCTCAAGCGATCGCTTTCTGCTCGCTCTACCGCTCTTTCATGTTCACGGATTAGGCAACGGCCTTCACTGCTGGCTGCTAAGCGGGTGCCGGACTAAACTGCTGGAGCGTTTTTCGCATGAGTCGGCGTGTGAAGCATTCCTCCAATTCCGGCCGACGCTATTCTTCGGCGTGCCGACGATGTATGTACGCATGCTCAGATGGAAGCCGGCACAGGCCCGCGAAATCGGCTCATTCATGCGTCTTTTTGTCTCCGGCTCGGCTCCTTTGCCTGCCGCGGTCCTGGGTGATTTTGATGCGCTTTTTCAGCATCGGATCCTGGAGCGTTACGGCATGAGTGAAACACTCATGAACTTTAGCAATCCCTATATCGGTGAGCGGCGGGCCGGAACGGTGGGATCGCCGTTGCCTGGCGTTTCAGTGCAACTGCTTGATTTAAGCGGCAACCCAGTACCTGAGGGCGAAACGGGAGAGGTCTTCCTACGCGGACCCAACGTGTTCGGTGGTTACTGGAGGCGCGAGGACGCAACCCGCGCTGCGTTTGTAGATGGATTTTTTCGCACGGGCGATTTGGCGACGCGTTCTCCCGATGGGTACTACACGCTCTGCGGCCGAAAAAGTGACCTGATTATTTCTGGCGGTTACAACATTTACCCGCGCGAAATCGAAGAGTTCCTCGAAGAGCAGCCGGAGATCGCCGAGGCAGCGGTAGCCGGGTCGGTGGACCCGATCCGCGGAGAAGTGCCCGTCGCGTATGTCGTAACGCATGAATCCTTTGATGCGGAGGATATGGAGGCCCGCTGCCGGAAAACGATGGCGTCATTCAAAGTTCCACGAAAGTTTGTGACCGTTTCCGCTTTGCCGCGCAATGCCCTAGGCAAGATTCAGAAGCACCTCCTGCCGCGGTAGAGCATAACGTTTCGGACCCCGGACCTGTTTGCAGATCCTTTCTCTGATGTAACAACTCCGCTTAATTAGGAATGATATTCACGCTTTTAATGCGATGATGATGCCGGCTGAATAAGTATGCTATGAAATCGCCAAGAATCGGGCCGGGCCTTCCCGATCTGCGGTTGATAACCCGGCACACCATCATCCGCGTATCTGCGTGCCACTGCACATTGAGCGCACCGCGGCGCTCGGGTGCGGTCCCGTAGACCTTAGCCCATCCGCGTGGGCGTCCGGGTTGCTGCTTCTTATAGACTGCCAGGTTGAACCGAGAGAGCTTCGAATCGTTAACTATCAAATCACGAAGGCTCTTGCCCCTTGAACATACGACCTGAACAATTGTTTGCATTGAACCGGCTACCTTGCCAGCGACGGAATTGTATCGGCGCCCGATTCGCGGTTCCGGAGCTTCATGTCCAGAGCTTGATCGCGTGCTCTGGCCTGTTCAAGCCAGCCGCTAGCGCGTTTCTCCGGATCCGATCGCCGGAAGGAAACGGCGCTTCGTAAAAGATGACTTGCAAAACGTTTCGATAGGCGCTCAAATCCCTGACACATGATTCCCACTGTCGCGGATATTTTCCCTTGAGCTCCGGCGCCATATCCAGGCAGATGGCAAGGTAAGCCGCCCGCGCTTTTTCCCGCGCATCTTCTGACGTCGCGACTGCTTTCTCGATAGCAGGAGCCTGTTCGGAACGGAGAGAGAGATACCACGTTCGCGAGTCTTGTAAAGGCTCGACATTGTGCGGCGCCTCACGTCGAATCACGTAGAATTTCTCGCTATTCCGGCTTCGCAGCTCGCCGCCCTGTTGCACTATGACCCGCTTGGCTACGGTGATCAATCGATCGCCGAAACTCGTGAGGGTCTCGTTATCAGGCATGTCATCGCGGCTCGTGTTCCTGAACTTATCCTTGATGTCCCAACCCTGCCCTTGCAGCCAGCGCGCGCCCTTAATCACGCCGACGATAGCGCCCGAACCCGCCGCGTTGTTATCCGCATCCCAACCAAAATTGAAAGCGTGGCGGACCGTTTCGATGAAGTCTCCCTTGCCATAAAGAAGCGCACCGATGGTGGACGCGCCGTTCAGCCATACGCCGTTCCGGTCCCTGAGGTCATTTCCGCCGTACTTGCAATACTTGTCCTTCGTTAGCCGTCGCGTAAGCCGCCAGTTGTCCGGGTTCTCCCGATGCCAGCGCCGTACATCGAGCATGATTTGGAACATTACGCTACGAGAGTCCAGGGCGGCTGCGCCCGCGTCGAGGATGGTCTCGAGATTACTCGTCAGGAACGCAGTAGAGATCATCGCGTCCATCATTTGCGTTGATTGGACGGCCTCTGAGTCAACACTCACGTGGGTGTAGTAGGCGCCAATTCGTGCGGCCGTCTGTGGCATCGCAGGTGAGACGAGACCCCACGACTCGCTGACGAACTGCCCCGATAGATTGAAATCGGCCCAAGGATTTATTTCGACGCGGCCAGTCAAAGGCGGGTCGATTCCAAGATCCATTATTTGGCGCAGGTACAGATGTGAGCACCATATTCTACGGTTGATATGGCGTTTCCAGAGCGCTGAAATACGGGGGTAAGGAATAAGAATGGTGCCAGCTTTCTGTATTTCGAGCAGGTAAACCCATTCGACATCCGTATCATCATCGGTCCACGCTCCATCCGGCAGAGCAGGCGTGTACGCCTCAACATTTCCGGGCTCCAGGATGTACTTCATCTCGTGTTTCAAGCCGTTCAAATCGCCGATCACCTGCCCGATCAATCCTCCGCGGATCTTGTCTTCCAGCGATTCAGCAGGAAGAGACACTTCGCGGGCTGACAGTTCTCTTGTGATCAACGGCAGGCTCGAACAGGCCTTCAAAAATTGTCTTCTCTTCATACCGATTGCGACACTTACGTCACGGGCCCAGGCGCAAACGGTACTAACGCGTTTGCGAGCCCCCAATGTTCCGCCCACGTCTTCTTGCCACTGGCAACTTCGAGAGACGTGCGAAAAACTTCCCATCCCACCTCTTTTACGGTGGCTAATCCGGTTGCAATTCGTCCCGCATCCAAATCAATGAGGTCACTCCAACGCTCGGCGAGCGAACTGCGCGATGAAACCTTAATAACCGGTACCATGGCCAAGCCGTAGGGACTGCCCTCCCCGGTCGTAAAGATGTGAAGGTTCATGGAGGCCAACTGCTGCGTGCCGCAGATGAAGTCACTTGCCGGACTTGCTGCAAATACCAGGCCCCGTGCCCCGACTTTCTCGCCATGACTCGCGACGGCGCGAATGGCGCTGCTGCCCGCCTTAGCGACGGAGCCCAGCGCTTTTTCAACAACATTAGCCAATCCACCGCGCTTGTTTCCCGGAGTGGGATTAGCGCTCCTGTCCGCGCCGCCACGCGAAAGATATTCGTCGTACCATCGCATCTCCCGTACCAGATCGCGCCCGACATCTACCGTTTCGGCGCGAGGCGTCAACAGATGAATCGCATCACGCACCTCAGTCACCTCAGAAAACAGCACCGTTGCTCCAGCCCGGACAAATAGATCCGCCGCGAAACCTACCGCAGGATTGCACGTTACACCAGAGAACGCATCGCTGCCGCCACACTGCAGGCCGATGATAAGTTCAGAAGCCGGACACTGAACGCGCCGGCGCTCGTTCAGGCAACTGAGCCTCTCCTCTGCAGCGCGCATGATAGCGGATACGGCCGCCGCGAAGCCGGCTTCGGCCTGAAGGCGCACAACGTTACTGCTTTCGAGGACTTTTAGTTGATCATTCCGTGACCCGTCTGCGCCCATTAAGCGTTCAGGCTGCAGCTTCTCGCAACCGAGGCTGACTATTAGCGGCCAGCCCGCCGCGTTTGCGTGCATGCTGATGTGGCGTAACGTTCGGATTGGAATGTCGGCTGCGGGAACGTCAATTGCGACGCCACAACCGTATGTGTGGGTGAGAGCAACCACATCGTCGACATTTGGAAAACGCGGTAGCACTTCATTCTTGATGCGCTTCACCGCATACTCGACCGTGGGTGCCGTGCACGGCACTGTTGTAGTGATCGCCAAGACGTTTCGCGTCCCGACGGTGCCATCCGGATTGAGATAGCCCTGGAACGTGTATCCCTCAAGCGCCGGGAGCGGAGCCGGGATCGCTGTCGCTAGCGGAAGTTCGTCGAGAGGCGGCGGAGGCGGCAAGTCAATATATTCTTCGCGAGCATAGCTCCCAGGCCAAAGCTCACGATTCGCAACACCGATAATCTCGCCATAACGAATGACCGGTTCTCCCGCCGCGATCCGAGCCGTGACTACTTTATGTGCCTGCGGGATAAATTCCGAAGCTGCTATGTTTGCGAATTCCATGCCCTTCGCTATGCCTTCGGGTGGAAGCACAATGGCCACATTGTCTGTAGGATGAACGCGCAGGAACAGCTTCGCCATTTTCAGAAAGATCCCATTACTGAGTCAGGATCGGGGGACCGATTGTCCGCGCAATTGCTTCCCGCGAATCAACTCGAACCAACAGACCATACGCGGCCAGGCCCAATAACAATACCCCGAGAATGGCCCAGCCCGCAGCGTCATAGTTGCCGGTCTTTTGCTTTAACCATCCCGTAATGAGTGATGCACCAATACCGGAGACATTTGACGCGAAGTTTTGAATCCCGATCATGCGGCCGACTATGCCAGCCGGAAAAATCGTTTGTGTAAGCGCCCAGTAATTTGCAGTTGTCAGCCCCAGACCTGCTAACGAGAACACGGCGAAAAACAGGGCGACGTCGTTCGACTTCGATAGCATGCCAATGAGTTCCGTGGACGCAAGCACGAATCCTGTCATCGTGAATATGCGTCGTACCCGCACTGCGTTGCGTCCGTGCGCAATGACCCGGTCGGCGGCCCAACCGGCAAGAACGCCAACTAGGGCCATACCACCAAAGCTGAACATCGTAAAAAGCCCCATCGCGGCCGGCGTCAAGTGACGAGTGTCGGTGAAGTACGCCGGAAGCCATGTCAGGCAGAAATAGATGAAGTAGTTATAGGCGAACGTGCCCAAGAGGATGCCCCAGATGACTGGCCTTGAAAAAAGGGCCCTAACGCGAAACGACTCCGTTTGCGCCTTCGGATTTGCGTTCTGAATGTCGCCATCGGCGGGTCGTTCCGGGACGAGAAAGAGCCAGGCCACGAGCCACACAAGGCCTCCAGCACCCAAAAGAACGAACATCATTCGCCAACCGAAACGAAGCACGAGGGCGACGGCCAGCGGCACGCCGATAGCGGCGCCAACCTTTGTGCCTGCAAACAGTATGCCTGTTGCGAGGCCCCTTTGACTTTCCGTGCAATTCAGACGGATCCACCGCACGCTGGCGGCAGTGCTGACCGACTCACCGACGCCAAGCAAAAGCCGGCTGATTACGAGTTGACCGATGCCGCGCACCAAGCCGGCGCCTGCGGAAGCCAGCGACCACAACAAAAATCCGATGGCATAGGGCCTCTTCGGGCCATACCGATCAACGATCCAACCGGCTGGAATCTGGAGCAGCGCATATGACCAGAAGAAGGTAGAGTTCAGAAGCCCCCGACCGCTGTCATCCAAAGGGACCCAGCCTTG
>DATBHS010000208.1:0-7088 GCA_036557345.1 Bryobacteraceae bacterium | reverse complement strand
TCGCCAGGTGATCCTCTCCGAGTTCTTCCCGCACATCCGGCGGCAGCAGCCAAACCTGATTCGGCGAATAGGTGACGTATCGGCTCACCCTTTCCTAACGTTTCTTTCCACCCCAACGTTACCCGTTTTCACACAAACTCTCTCGGTCGCGGCTCGATAAGCTGTTGCAAACACTGGAAGGGCTTTCTGAGCCACGATCCCGTGACGAAGTTGCGCTAGAATCGAGCCATTCCCGACTTCGTACATTCCGTTTAAAGCAGCATTATTATGTCCGGCTTGCTGTATAAATTCGGGCCTTTTAGCCTGGATGTAACAAATCAACGGCTGGAGAGCGCGGCTGGCGAAATCTCACTCCGGCCCAAAGTATTCGCCGTGCTGTCGCACCTGGTGCGCGGGGCGGGAAACCTGGTGACGCGCGATGAGCTACTCGACGCAGTTTGGCCGGATTCCTATGTGGACGATCATACGGTCTCTGTTCACATTCGAGAGGTGCGCCTGGCGCTAGGAGATGAAACCAAGCAGCCCGCTTACATTGAAACCCGTTATCGCAGGGGATGGATTTTTCGAGCAGCAGTCGAAACGACGCAGGCTGCTCAGCCTTCGGAGAGTGTCGCCCTGCAACTGCCCTCCAGCCAGGGCACTTTCCGAGTACCGGAAACAAGGTACACAAGCAGCGGCGAGCTCAATATTGCTTACCAGGTGATTGGCGAAGGCCCCGTGGATCTGGTTTTCGTCATGGGATGGGTCTCGCAAGTGGAGTACTTCTGGAATGAACCCTCGTTTGCGCGATTCCTCCGCGAATTGTCGGGCTTCTCACGGCTAATTATCTTCGACAAACGAGGAACAGGCCTTTCTGACCGTGTTCCTGTGGCGGGTTTGCCGGCGCTCGAGCAGCGAATGGATGACTTGCGGGCGGTAATGGATGCTGCGCAATCGAAGAAAGCAATCCTGTTTGGCGTTTCTGAAGGGGGACCGCTTTCCACGATCTTCGCCGCCACTTATCCTGAAAGGACGTTGGCGTTGATCATGTTCGGCAGCTACGCCAGACGCCTTCGCGCCGCGGACTATCCCTTTGGAGTCACTGCTGAAGAGCACGAATCTTACATTGCCCGTATCCGCCGCGAATGGGGTGGGCCGGTAGGTCTGGAGGAAAGAGCGCCAAGCAAGATACACGATCAAGCATTCCGCGATTGGTGGGCAACCTATCTTCGTATGGGTGCGAGCCCAAATGCTGCGGTCGCACTTACGCGCATGAACGCGCAGGTTGACGTGCGCGGCGTTCTGCCCGCCGTTCCGGTGCCGACGCTCGTGATGCACAGGCGCGGGGACAAGTGTCTCCCGATTGAAGGAGGCAGGCTGATTGCTTCACTGATTCCAAACGCGCAATTTGTGGAGCTAGCAGGTAACGATCACCTGCCGTTCGTAGGCGATCAGGACAGAGTGATCAGCGAGGTTCGCGCGTTCGTTTCCGATCTGGAGGAGGGTGCAAGTCTCGATCGGGTGCTGGCAACAGTTCTCGCAGCAGATTTCGCGACTGCCGGCAACAACGAACTCGCTCAGTTGAACTCGCGAATCGCAAACGAAGTGGAATGGTATCGCGGGCACATGGTGCGTGCAAAACCGTCCACTCTGATTGCGGCTTTCGATGGACCGGCCCGAGCCATACGCTGCGCGTGCGCGATCGGGAAGCACGCGGCGGACCTGCACATATCGTTTCGAGCTGGTCTGCACATCGGGGAGTGTTCCAAAACGGCGAGTACGCCGGTCACGGGACCTGCAGTCGAAATAGCGTCTTTCTTACGGGAGCGGGCAAAATCAGGCGAGATTTTGGCGACCGGGACTGTGCGCGATCTGGCTACAGGTTCCGGACTCGTGTTTGCGGATGCAGGCACATGTCAGCTTCCCGGTTTCGAAAATGAGCGCCAATTATTGCGAGTGATTGCGGTCGGGCGCGGACAGGCGGCGGCTGGCCGTTAGCCACCTGACTTTGCTTTTCAAACCTTGAACCATCGGAAACAAATGTTGTTCGTTTCGGGCGTTACGTAACGCGCCAGTCACGCCAAAGGCATAGCTTTCGCGCATTTCCGCTCCGTCTTAGTCGGTGCGGCGGGTACATCCCGTTCGCACAACTTTTCTCAAGGAGCTGAATTCGTGAATTCAAAAGGAGTACACATACGTGATCGCGTGGTGGTTAACCAGGAACTGATTGAGTCTCTCCGGTTCGGGCCGGGAACGCAGCGGTATATCGTTGCACGGGAGATCGTCTTCAATAGCGCGCCAGTCGATTTAATCGTCGCGCGCGATCTGATATTCGTGGCGGACACTATTAAGCGCAATGGTGATGCACCGTTCATTGTGCGCGGCAGGCCGACTCCGCCGATCATCCATGTGCCGGGGACGCCGACACCCGAGCCCACCGGCAAGCCCGGCCGCAACGGGAGTTTGGGGCCACGCATAGACGTTTACTGCCGCAAGTTCGAAGGCGCGATCATTCAATCAGTAGGCGGCCCGGCAGAGCATGGCGGCGAAGGCGCCCGCGGCAGTGACGCAATCGTTGCATGCAGCCGATTACCTAAAACCGGAACCAGCGGGCCGAAACTGTTTTGCGAGGATCCCGTGCCGAGCCCGAGAGGCAAGCGCGGCGGGCCGGGAGGCGTAGGAGGAGCCGGTGGTTCCATCACACTGCACTTTGTAACGAAAACAAGTGATGGATCCCTACAGGGCCTCGGCGGCTCCGGCGGGGAGGGAGGCGTAGGTGGCGCGGGCGGCAAAGTCACGCAACGTATAACCGACGAAAACGGCACCACGACCACGCATGCGACCGGCCAAGCGGGCGATAGAGGCGATCAGGGCGTGCACGGCGGCAGCGGTAATGCCGTTGCAGCGACTTTTTCCGCCATTTCCGAGCAGGCGCTCTGGGACAGCGTCAAAGCTTTCGAAGCAGGATCCATTGCTCTGGCTTGGGCGCAACATCGTTTCAAACAAGGCGAATATCTGTTTCGCACCTATCGGCCTGAAGGGCAGCTTTCGGCCAACCTGGGCCTGGCGAAGCAAGAGTTCGATGCCGTGCTGCGGCTTTTGCCCGCTAATCTGCCGGCTCAAGCTGAGGATCCGTTCGATCCGCCGCCTGCGGAGTTGAAGGATCTGGCGCAGCGTCTGAGCAGCTTCGTCATCAACAATCAGAACATCTATGGCATGTCGCGTAATCTCTACGTGATTCCGTATGTGGACAACGAACTGGAAGATATCTCGCCCTATGAGGCGCTGCCTTTACAGTTTCAGCAGCTCCTGTTTACGACGTTGCTGAAGGCGACTGACTCTTCCATCTTTTCTCAATATCTCCAGGTCCAGATCGACGCGTTGAATCAGTCTGTCTCCTCTCAGGGCAGCTTGACGATCGAAGAAAAAGCGGCGGAGCAAGCGTCCGCAGCCGCCAAAAGCGCCAAGGACGAACTTATTAAACGAGGCAACGAACTCAGCGCCAAACTGCCTGGACTCCAGCAGAATGCTGACGTCGAGCAGCAGAATCAAAGCGACGATGGAATGATTATTCCGGGCGTGCGCAACATCAAGCTGTTTGCGGTGGTGGCCTCTACCATTCTGACGGTAGCGCTTCCTCCGGCCGGTGCAGCGGGCATTATTGCTGCGGGCGTGGCACCGCAGCTTCCCGACCTGCTGTTAGGGAAAGGCAGCAAGGCCGAACAGGATCTGGAAGGTCTCGTCAGCAGCGGCGTCGCCTTGGGCGAGAGCGTCGCTCCTTACCTGAAAGATCTGGAAGGCACGGCCGCCGGTCTGAAGAAATACGCCGAAGCGTTCGAATCATCGATAAAGGCAGGTGTAGATCCGAAGGCAGCACTCGACGATCTCAAAAACCAGCTCAAGCAGGATTTCGGATCCGATATCGCAGCCGCCAAGCGGTTCGCACTGGATTTCAAAAAACTGCGCGGCGATCTGCTCAGCGCGCATGCCGGCCCGAACAGCCCCAAGCAGACAGCGTTTCTCGAGGCGGCTCGCGAGCTGGCTACCATCGCTCAACAGTCGCAACAGGCAATACTGGCCGCAAGTCAGGCGGAAATGGCGCACCAGGTCGCAATTGCGCGCAGGGTGGAAGCACAACGTCATGCCGTGGCTCTCAACAATCTGAAAGCAACGGTCAATCAGCAGGGATTCGTCTTGCGTGCGGCCACGGAACAGACACTGCGGAGGGCACAAAAGACTCTGTCGCTGATTGCCTCGTTTCAATTCCGCCTGGTCCGCGCTCTCGATTTATACACGCTTGCCTCACTTCGCGGTGATACGCGCTTCGTGCAGGGTACCGAATCGGCTCTGATGCGCTATGACTACGGCTACGTTGCTCCGGACCTCTTGGCCGATTATGCGCAGAGCGATACTAAAGACGTCGCGCCCGCCAATGCTTTGCTGGCCGCGCTCAATTCGAGTTTCGACGCGTACCAGGTAAGTTTGGATGTCAGAGAACTGCGGCGTAAATTCCGAGTGGAGCTGGGCGGCAGATTGAATGGCATCGGCGAACCGGTCGTGTTCACCAAGGACTCGGCTGCTTTAGCGCAATTCAAGACCGAGGGCCAGCTGCCGTTCCGCATCGCGCTGGATGATATTCCCTTCGCTTACGAAGCAAAAGTGCAGAACATAAAGGTCAGGCTTACGGGCGTTGCGCCGCAAGGCAAGAGCCCGACAATTCTGAATCTCCTTGTGAGCCGTCCAGGGGCGACCGAACACCGCTGGCACCCGGACCGCCATCTTACGCCGTCAAACGTGACGCAATGGCTTGCTCCCGGACCTGAATTTTCAGGACGCGATGCGCTCGTCCTATCGCAGGAGGGAACGGACGGAAACGCCGCCATCACGTTCACGGGTGAGACACCTGTCAACGAAGATGTCGACAAGCACGTAAGCCTGCAGTGCTTCGGTACAGGCGTCGCCGGCGATTGGGAGATCAGCCTGCTCGAACCTGCCGACCTGCCGCGCTTGTCAGGGCTCGAGAAACTCGAGTTCATCGCTTTTTACGGATCGTGGATCATCTCGACCGCGCCGCTCGTAGAATCAATCGTCTACTCGACGGCAGCCGTGCTGCCCGGCGCAACGGCTATGGCAACACTTACACTCGCACAGCCGCCCAAAGACGAACCGGCTACGGTCAAGCTTGCCAGCAGCAGCCCGGATGCGATCAAGCTTCCTCCGGCAGTTACAGTCCCGGTGGGAGTGAAGAGCGTTCAGTTTCCCATGCAGGTTGCTTCAAGTGCTGCAGGCGCCGCGGTGCAACTCACGGCTGAGGGCGCGAATCAGCGGAGCACGGAGATCTTTTTCCCATCGCGACCGATTGGTGTGAAGGAAGTCGTCACCCTGAAGCGGCCGGACAAGACTCTCGGCTCCGTCAACGGGGTTGCCGCGCGAAACGGACGCGTGTTCGCGACGTTCTACGACTTTCCCGCGAACGGCACGCCCGCGGATCAGCAGGGGAACGGCACTCTGGTTGTGCTGGAGCGCACGGGACGCCTGATGGCAGAGGCAGCACGCATTCCGGTGGGGAATCTACCGCGCTCTGTAGACGTGTACCAAAATGGCGCAAAGGCTGTTGCGTGCGTGGTGAATGGCGGTAAGAGCAGCTTCAACCTTTCCGTCATCAGCAGCAACGGCAAAACGACGAACGGGCCGGCTGCACAAATTGCCATCGGACAGGGCCCGATCGACGTGGCGATCGCGCCGGGCGGCACGACCGCATACGTTTCGAACTGGACCGCAAATGTGCTTCACGCGGTTGACCTGGCCGCGATGACGCAGAAGCCGATACCCGTATTCGGCAAGGCGCGCAAAGGTCCGCTGGGCCTGGCACTCGCGCCCGACGGAAAAATGCTCTTTGTTGCAGCCACTTTTCGAGCGGATCCTGCAACTCCGCCGGTGAACGAGCTGGTTGCAATCGACGTTACCACGCAACGCATCTCTGCGCTCCCGGTGGGGCCCGATCCCAGCCAGCCGGTGGACGTCGCCGTCATGTTTGATTCTGCGAACAAGCGTCACCTGGTGTTTGTCTCGCTACTCGGCGGGGCCACGATCCGGCCGGGGGTGATGGTGTTTGAAGCGCGCCTGGAAGCCGCAGGTCCGCTGTTGTCGCCATTGACGAAAGATCCGATTCTGACGGCGGCAGGGGCAAAGGCGGTAGCAGTCGATTCTGTCCGAGGGAGCGTTTACACTGTTGCAGGAAACGGCATCGATGTGATCGATGTGAAGCGGCTGGCACTAGTGGCTCACATTGAGACCGGCGCGGACCCGATCAGCGTTACCGTCGAGCCCGAGTCGGGCGATGTCTGGGTCGGCGACGGCAAAGACGGTACCGTTACGCGCATTGCGGGTATCGCAGGAGGAAGCGAGGGCCGCTGGGATTGAGGCCCGGTTACAGCGCTGGTGCCGCATGGGTGATCTATCTCTTCGGAGGATTGATCATGATGTGTGCACCAGCGGTCCCTGGGAACATCAGCCATGGCGCGTTATCGCTCGGCTTGGTAGATAGTCCCGTAGACTCCGGTGTGGCGAAGGGCACGTAAATGACCCATCGAAGGTAGGCGTCCGTCACCTTCCCGCTACTGACGTCGAAGCCAGTGCCGCTGAGTATGTAAAGGGTCCGAGGCGCTCGTGGCAGCGAGAGCTTTCCTTCGGCGACCTCCTTCCACCGGATTTCATTACGCTTCTGCCCAGTGACTTTTTGAGCCAGAAGCTCACGCCCGCGCGCCATGTACGGCTCGAGGTCCCGGTGATAACAGGCGACACTAAACGAAGTTTTGCTCGGGTCGTTCGCAAGGCAGATGAGTTCGTTCTTACCCTCGCGAAGTTGAACCAGCTCGCCGCGAGCATTGTACCCCAAAACAGCCGCGCCTTCACGGAGATCCGGCGGCGCGGCGAGGAGGGCAGCGGTAATCTGAGCCTCTGGCGACGGCAGATCAGCAGCGGCCAGGGTGGTCGCCAGGAGAATGCCGCAAACGATGGTCGTCTGTTTCATATGTCGATCCTCGCGCTAGAACGTTCTTACTTTGTTGGCCGGTAACGGCAGCAGCAACAATGTATCGCACTCACCT
>DATBHS010000207.1:0-5386 GCA_036557345.1 Bryobacteraceae bacterium | reverse complement strand
CTTCACGGCCGGCTATCTTTGGCTCGCATGGCGGTAACGGTACTCCCACCCCTCAAAGCGTTATGTGCACGTCGACCGGCGGCACATAGCAACTAAGATTCGGGTGTCAGGCTACACTTGGAGTCCATGTTCCGCCTATTCATTTTGCTGCTGCTCTGCGCCGCTGTAATTACAGCTCAGGGTATGACTTATGTTGTTTTGTGGTTCGATACCGAGGATTACGTCGATCCGATCGCCGACGATGCCGCGCTCCGCATCGCGAACGATCTGACCGGTTTGGACGTCCAGGCGACCTTCAAGATCGTCGGCGAAAAGGCGCGGGTTTTGGAGGCGCGCCATCGCCGCGATGTAATCGAAGCTTTAACGCGTCACGCGATCGGGTATCATTCCGACTTGCACAGCATCCAACCCGTTCCGGCACTCGATCTGGAACATCTCGGGTGGCTCGAGGGAGCCGACGAGTTCCAGCGCCGGCAAGAAGGCGGATTCCGGGATGTGAGTCGGATCTTCGGGATCGCCCCAGTTTGCTATGGACAGCCCGGGTCATCCTGGGCGCCCCAATCGAACCGTGCTCTACGACGCATAGGTGTCCACGTGTATCTCGACGAGGGGATCCAGGTGGGAGTGAATAACCAGCCCTTCTGGTACGACGGTCTGCTGTACGTCTTCAATATGGGACCCTACCAAATTCGCGCAGATCCGGATGGCCGCGTTCCATTCTCGAAGACGGCGGAAGAGTTTGATGACGCGGTTCAGCATTTTGCAAAGAATGGCGGCGGATTGATCAGCACGTATTACCATCCGACCGAGTTCGTTCACACGGAGTTTTGGGACGCTGTCAATTTTGCCAACGGCGCGACGCGAGAGCGGAAAGAATGGGTCCTGCCGCACCGGCGCACGCCAGAGGAGACCGAGCGTTGCTACCGAATTCTCACCGAATATGTGAAGCACGCGAAACAGACGCCCGGTGTACGCTTCATTACGGCAAACGACCTGTTGCGCATTTACTCCTCGCCTGTGCCCCCGCTGGTCAACCGAAGGACCCTTGCCCAGCATTTCCAAAAGGGCATCACGTTTCTGTCCGTGAGCTCCGGGGACCTTTCGGCGGCGAACATTTTGCTCGAACTGCTTGGCATGCCCGCGGAATATGTCGATGGCCCGACATTCCGAGGCGTCACCACGTACCGGCAGTCCTCCATTCCCGAAGCTCTGTTTGATGTAACTATCCAAGACGTCAGGAATTTCATCCAGGTCAATCATCGCCTCCCCAGTGAAGTGTTTGTAGGCTCGGAGAGACTGTCACTTGCCGACTTCGCTGCAACACTGGCCGGAAACGTGCTGTCTCCCGGCACGGTCCAGGTAGCAAAAGGGAAACTGGAATTCGAGCGGTACTTTTCTAATGACGCTGCGGCCGCGTTTAAATGGCCCATTCATCCTCAAGGGTTCGCTCCAGCTGAGCTGCTTGAGTTGGGACGCCTGCAGGGGTGGACTTTGAAACCCGCGAGACTGCGCTGAGAACTGTCTTGGAAAGATCCTCTCCTAAACCTGTATTTTTTGCATCGCCTGATGCTTTGCGGACATGGTTTGAGAAACATCACGATCGGATACAGGAGCAATGGATCGGCTTCTATAAGAAGGATTCGCGCAAACCCAGCATCACCTGGCCCGAAGCCGTTGACGTAGCATTGTGTTTCGGCTGGATCGATGGAAGTTCGGAAGAGTTTGGATGTTTCGAGCTACACCATCCGCTTCACGCCACGGAAACCGCGAAGCGTTTGGAGCGCCATAAACATAAAGCGCGCCCATGAGCTTACACAAATGGGACTTATGCATGCCGCGGGGCGTGCAGCATTTCAAAAGCGCGACGAAGTCAAGTCGGCGATTTATTCGTATGAACAAAGGAGTAAGGCGAAACTCAGCCAGGCCGACGAAGACCGGCTTCGAGCAAACAAAGAGGCTTGGAAATTCTTTCAGGCACAAGCGCCGTGGTACAGGAGAACGACTACATATTGGGTCGTAAGCGCGAAAAAGGAAGAAACCAGGTGTAGGCGTCTGGAGGTTCTCATTTCAGATTCGGAACGGGGGAAGACGATAGGGCCCCTGACGCGCCCGAATCAGAGCCGGCCCAAACGGCGGTAGGCCCAGTACTCGCGCTCGATCATATCCAAAAGGCGCCGCTCCCGCTCGCTGTCACGACGCCGCTCGAGCCACTCAATCAGAACAATCAGGGTGCTGAAGAGAAGCGCGATCGCGAAAATCAGATTTCCGAGATCCGGAAGAAGGTCGATCCCCTTTATCATCTTCAAAGCGCTCCGGCGAAAAATCCCGACGTGCTCTATATTTATCACTTGAGACGGCAGACCGGAGCCACTGCCCACGTCCAGCCGATGATCGTTACCGAGCACAGCATTCGCTATCCAGGTTGGCGAATCACGATCGCCGCATCGGCTTGCCTGTTCGTAAGCTTTGGTTCGCTGTTTGTTTATACATTTGGCGTGTTCCTAAAGCCGCTCGCGCTGGAATTCCATTGGACGCGGGAGGCCGTATCCGCAGCTTTCGGATTTGCCGCGCTCTCGGTGGCGGCCTGTTCGCCGCCACTTGGAGTCTTACTTGACCGCTTCCCGGTACGGCGCATTACCTTACCCTCGATCTTCGTGTTTGGCTCCGCCTTTGGTTCTCTGTCGCTACTGACAGGGCGGCTTTGGCACCTGTATGCGGTCTTTGTCCTGCTCGGCATTGTTGGCAATGGAACCGCGCACCTGGCGTTCTCGCGCCCTCTCTCCACGTGGTTTGAAACTCGCCGCGGAGGCGCCTTTGCCGTACTGCTTGCCGGAGGCGCTTTGGGTGCGATGGTTCTGCCTCCCTTTGCGCAATGGCTGATTGAAGTGGCGGGCTGGCGAAAAGCGTTCGCCATTCTGGGCGGAATCGTTCTCCTCGTCGGGCTGCCTCTTGCCTCTCGGGTTCGTGAACGTTGGCCGATCCGCAGTGGCGGGCAGCCTACAGTTGCAGGGGTGTCGGTAGCCGACGGTGTACGGTCCAGAATCTTCTGGATCATTGTGACAATGCTGTTCTTATGTTCCGTAAGCCAGAACGGAGCCATAACGCACCTGCCAGCCTTGCTGAGTGACCGTGGAATCCCAGCGGGGAAGGCTACGTTGGCCGTGTCCGCGCTTGGCGCGGCCACGCTCGGTGGCCGGCTCTTTACGGGATGGCTGCTCGACCGCTGTTTTGCGCCGCGGATCGCCTTCTATGTTCTGGCTGTCGCGGCTCTCGGAACGTTGATTCTGTCGAGCACACGATCGCTGTTCACCGGGATTTTAGGAGCCGCCTGCGTCGGCATCGGAATGGGAGGCGAAGCCGACATCACGCCGTATCTGCTCTCGAAATACTTCGGTCTGCGATCATTTTCCACGCTTTACGGCTTCACCTGGACCGCTTATGCTGTCGCAGCAGCTATCGGGCCGATAATCATGGGTAAAGCTTTCGATGTCACCGGGTCATATAGGGTCCTTTTGATTGGACTGGCGCTCTCAACTTTGCTTGCAGCCGCGCTTATGCTGTTACTGCCCCGCTATTCGTCGGGGTCCACTAACGGTCAAATTTCCGCAATCGGACTGGCGCGAAGCACGCAGAAGAGCATTGCTGAATAAGGCTGTAGTGCGGCTATTGTGTCCTGCCGCACTCAAATTGAAACGAACTGAGCAGGCGGGTGAAAACAGGTTCGAAGCGCTCGAGCTGATCCGCACTGCACTCTAACTCGAACCGGAACAGCCGATTTTCGCGCTGGACGAACACAACCTCATCGATCCACATGTGGCGATCTTGCGGGTCGTAATACCGGTCCTTCATGAAAAGAGCCGGGCTTCCCAGAAACTGCATACTCCGCTTCTCGAGCACTTCCATGTTCCTGGCGCGTTCGAAGGTTTTCAGCCCGTCGAGATGAGCCTGGAGGTTTTCGGTCAGACTGATGTCTGTGGTGTGAGGGGCGTCCGTCGGGAGTGGAGGCAACACTCCGACATCGATCTCGCCCAGCGGTCTCGAATACTTCTTCAGCCCCGTCGCAACGTAGAACCCGGCACCTTCAAAGGCCTCACCCTTCAACCAGCGGTTAGGGTAACTCACACAATATCCAAGCTGCTGATTGCGGTACTGCTTCCAGGATCGATCTTGCTTGGGAGGCGAATCTGCGGCGGCCGGTCCAACCAAGAGCCAGAATGCCAGCCAGAACGGCAGGCGAGTCCAGCCAGGCTTCGAGACCATTAGGGGACAGGCTCTCACATTTTTTCCAAGTTTTCCAGCGGAAAGAGACGCAAAAAGTAATGGACCTGGACCGTTCAGGTTTTTCTTTAGCGGGCTTGAGCGAGAAGCCACCACGCGATCGACGACTTTGTGTTTGCAACGGAGAGATGGCGGGAATGGACGAGCGGCGAAAACAGATTTTGGCCACATTGGCGCAAATGGACAAGCAATTTGGTAAGGGTTCGGTCCTGATGCTGGGATCGAAGGCGGCCCTGCCGGTGGAGGTCATCACCACGGGGTCGATTGCGATCGATAACGCCCTGGGGGCGGGCGGGCTCCCGCGCGGCCGGGTGATTGAGATTTTCGGGCCGGAGTCTTCGGGCAAGACTACGCTCGCGCTTCATGTCGTCGCGGAGGCGCAGCGTACCGGCGGAAACGCCGCTTTCATTGACGCCGAACACGCGCTGGACCCCACGTACGCAGCCCGGCTTGGCGTCGACATTGAAAACCTGGTCGTGTCACAACCCGATTATGGAGAGCAGGCGCTCGAGATTGCCCAGGCGCTGGTCAACTCGCAGGCGGTCGATGTCATCGTAGTCGATTCGGTCGCAGCCTTGACGCCGAAGGCGGAGATCGAAGGCGAAATGGGCGACAGCCATATGGGCTTGCACGCGCGCATGATGTCGCAAGCGCTGCGGAAATTGACTGCCTCCGTTTCGCGTGCGAACATGTGCCTGATTTTTATTAATCAGTTGCGCGAGAAGATTGGCGTTATGTTCGGCAACCCGGAGACCACGACCGGTGGCCGGGCGCTGAAGTTCTATGCATCCGTTCGGGCTGAAGTGAGGCGTACAACGGCCATCAAGGATGGCGAAAACGTCGTCGGCAACCGGACGAAAATCAAGATCGTAAAGAACAAGGTGGCCGCTCCGTTCCGCGAGGTCGAAGTTGATATTCTCTACGGCAAAGGAATCTCAAGGGAAAGCGACGTGCTTGATCTTGGAGTGCAGCATAGCGTCATCGAAAAGAGCGGCTCCTGGTTCAGCTACAAAGGCGAGAGAATCGGTCAGGGGCGGGAGAACGCCAGACAACTCTTGTTGGACCGCCCGGAGCTGCGCCAGACGATCGAGATTGAGCTCAGGCGCGC
>DATBHS010000206.1:0-11329 GCA_036557345.1 Bryobacteraceae bacterium | reverse complement strand
TCGCCATCATCGGCGGAAATGGAGCCGATCTCATTCACCGTAGTCCGCGTGGCGGGAGACAGCCGCTCCCGGATGGCTTCGATATAGCGTACAGTCGCCAAAAAGCGATCCGCCTGATCGAAAAACGTGAACTGTTGAATCTCCGGCGTTTGATCCGCGGACGGACTCGCATAAAAGTGATACGAAATCATGTCGAGCGGTATGCCCGGCTTGTGATGCCTGTGATCGAGAAAATACTCGAACATCTCCGGGTGATCCGACGGCATCGCGAGCGCGAGCCCGACAAACTTCATCTGTGGAGCGACCTTCCGGATGGCCGACACGATCGCGTCATACCGCGCCGTGTATTGTTCGGCCGTCATGTTGTGCTCAAAATCGACCTCGTTGAGGACCTCCCAGTAATCGACTTTGAAGTGATGTACGGATCTGTGGCGGTTTCCTAATTCGTCCCTGAAACCGCCGTTCACATACCAGCTCACCAGGCGCGCGTAATAATCGCCCAGCTCTTTCATGGACCGGTCCCGTAGTTCGGTGCCTTGCGTATAATCCCAGTCCGCTTGATCGGGATCGGCCGGATACTCTACCGGTTTCGGCGTCACAAACATCCACGCCGGGATCGTGCTGAAATTCAGAATGACGGAATGGCCATTGGTCGCGTGAAGAAAATCTTCGGTCATGGGGTCAATCAGCGAGAAGTCCCAGAATGTCCGGCCGTTTGCGGGCGGCTGCAGTTCAGCCACACCAAGCTTCGGATATGGCAGCCAGGGAACGTAGCGCACATAGTCCGCGCCGAGTTTCTGAAGTTCCGAGAATACCCGATCATGAATCGCCGATCCGCGCCGCAGCGGTGGATTTACCACGACCTGCAAAGTGGGCGTCGTGTTCGATACACGCTGGATCTTCTGCCACTCAATGTGCACGCTCTGTGCGTTCACCGAGGCTGCGGCCAGCGCCAGCAGGGACCAACAGATTCTAGGTGATCTCAACATACTTGCGCGCACTCCAAGCCGAGCAGTGCGGCGAACTTGTGCAGCTTGCTCGCGATGTGTCCTACACCTATTGCGCAGTGATGGGCGGGTCCTTCTGCATTCCAGTTGTTCATGAAGTTTCTCGCGCCGAGTGCGAATCGGTAACGGCTGTTCGTATTGCCGATCTCCAGAACCGGACCGGGCTCCGACATTCCTTCAGCGACCACCAGCTTCAATCCTCCTTCAGTGGTCTGCGCAACCGACAGCAGCGTGACCGGTCCGTTCCTGACCGACATTTCAACGGAAAGACCACGTCCGACTTTGCCGTGATAGACACCGAGCGGCTTCACCTTCACCTTGCCCTCCGCAATCGCGATGTGACCGGGCCCATCGTGCCCGAGCAGAACGACATCGTCCGTAAAATCGGTCGCATAGTACTCGGAAAATGAGCCGCCCACCCCGAACGAGTCCATAATCTTCATGGCCTGCGCGTTCTTGACTTCGTACTCTCCCGCGACCGGAATACCGCGCCCGGTGAGCAGGCTTGTGCCGAGAATGATCGAGCTGATCGTGTCCTCATTCTCCGGATTTCCTGTTCCGCGGTAGTAGTACGCAAGTGAACCCAGGTCGTGATCCGCGACGAGCCGGTCTAACGCAACCGAGGTTCTCGCAGCCCGCCGCAACTCGTCTGGAACGCAGTCCGGCTGCACGTCAAACCGATCGTGAAACAGCGCTACGCGCTCCTCTGTTTCCGAAGCGGCCACTTCGCGCCGCAACGCGGAGAGCTCGTCCACTTCGATCAGCTCGATGTGGCCTCCGAAAGTCGCGCACTGCTGCGTCAAGTCCGAATAAATGTCGAGCATGCCGCCGTAATAGTGGCCCATCAGACCCAGGCGGTTATGTTCCATCGTATGCGCCACGCGCGCGGCCTCTATCCACTCGTCCATCTCGTTCCACGCGGCGTCACCATCTTCGAGCGTGCCGGTGATTTGAAAGAATGGTATGCGAGCTCGCTGGAATACGCTCGCGATCTCGGGAACGGGGCAAGCCTGGCACCAGGCCAGCCACTCGCCCGTCATGCGCCCTCGATCCTCCATTCGGTTAAACGCGGCATAATCGATCGCTGGGCCGGGCGCGAGATTCAAAACGATCACTGGTGCCTTCGCTCGCCGGACAACCGGCAGAACCGTAGAAGAAACCCCGTACGTCGCGACATGCAAGAAAAGCAGATCTACATCTGCCTCTCGAAACCGGTGTCCTGCCGCAAAGGCCCTTTCCGGCGTATCGATCAGGCCGAGGTTCTCCACACAAGTTTCCCGTTGCCGCAGGTGATCCGCAATTTTGCCGTTGTAGCTGAGTAGCCGCTCTTTGAGGCCGGAGAATTGGGGCCAATATGCTTCGAGACCAAGGCTGAACAAGCCAACCGTGAACTCGTTCCCCGTTGTCATCGCGTGAGCTGCCGTTCAATCTGCTCCAGTGTCCGGCCCTTCGTTTCGGGGACTCGCATCCAGATGAAAACGAATCCAACAAAACAGATCGCCGCATACAGCCAGAACGTCGCGGCGGAACCGATCGCGTGCAGAATAACCGGAAATGTAAACGTCAAAATAAATGACGCAATCCAGAGCGCTGAGACGGCAATGGAAACAGCCGCGCCGCGGATCCGGTTCGGAAAAATTTCGGAAATCAGCACCCAGGTTACCGGAGCCAGCGACATGGCGTAACAGCCGATCGCAGCCAGCGTAAAGATCAGCAGCAACATGCCCCCGGCGCCGGTGCGATACGCGAATCCGATGAGCAGATGCGATAAGCCGATGCCTGCGGAACCGAGCAGCATCAACGGCCGGCGTCCGATGCGGTCAACGAACCCGAGCGCGACAAGCGTGAAGACAAGGTTGATCGCGCCCGTGATCACGATGTTGAACATCACGCCGCTGATGCCGTAACCGGCATTGCGGTAAACCTCCTCGGCGTAATTAAAGATCACATTGATCCCGCTCCACTGCTGCAGAACGGCCAAAAAGACGCCGATGCCGAGGATGCGCAGAATCGCCGGCGAAAGCAACTCGTTGCGATGCAAGCTGTGTTCGGATTCGGCCGCCAAAGCGGCCTCGATCTCGGTCAGTGCGTCATCCGCGTAGCGGGCATCGCCGATCTTGATCAGAATGCCGCGTGCCTCTTCCCGCCTCTTGTTCTTGACCAGCCAGCGCGGACTCTCCGGCACGAACAGCGAACCGAAAAGAAAGATGAGCGAAGGGACTGCGACAGCCGTGAACATCCAGCGCCAGCCGTACTGTCCGTTCCAGGAGACTCGGATCTGTTCCGCCGTTGCCCCAGCCGGAACCTGTTGGGCAATCAGCCAGTTCACGATCTGCGCAGCAAGAATGCCCACCACGATCGTGAGCTGGTTTAATGAGACGAGCCGCCCGCGCCACACGGCGGGACTTACTTCGGCGATATACGTCGGTGAAACATTCGAGGCGATACCGATCGCAACTCCGCCAATCATTCGCCACGTGATAAACGACGTAAACGACCAAGCCCAGCCGGTCAATACTGAGGAGATCGCAAATAACAGCGCCGAAAGAATCAAGAGCTTCTTTCGTCCGAAGCGGTCGCTGACCGCGCCGGAAAGAATGGATCCGATGAGACAGCCAATCAGAGCGCAACTATTCGCCCATCCGATCAGTTCTTGCGAGTTCAGTCGAAAATAGGCTTCGTAGAACGGTTTGGCCCCGCCGATGACCACCCAGTCGTAGCCAAAAAGAAGTCCGCCCAGCGCCGCGGCGGCCGATATGACCCACACATAACCGGAATGCAGCCGCGACGCCGCCAGTGCTGCTACGGGACCGCCGGTCTCGACGGACTTCACGCTCTCGTCTCCGCGCGCTCCGTCAGCGCGGCTTCCGTCGCCAACTCGCTCACCAGATCCCAAGCATGCGTATGACTTGGATCCAGTTCCAGCACGCGGTCGAGCAGCCGATGTCCCCGGTTTGCGTAGCTAAGCCCGATACACGCCTGAGCCTCGAGGAACAGGGCCGTGATCCTGTTTCGTTTCGCCAAATCATCTTCAAACAGGAGCATGGCCGGCAGGGAAGTCGCAAAGTAATCGATCCGCGCATCCGAGCGAGCCAGTTCTCGAGCATACCGGACAAGTTCTCGCAGAAACCTCCTGGCCTCCCGTGGCTTGTTCAGGCGTTTCAGAGCGCTCGCGCTGTAGTAGCTCATTTCGGAATATGCACGTACGCTCATCTCCTGAAAATCGCCCGAAGTTGCAGCCGCTTTCGTCCACCACTCATGCGCCGCCGCTTCCTCGTCCTGCATTTCGTGCGCTATGCCGAGCCAGTAGTACACGTTGCTGCGATTTGCCAGCAAGTGCCACGCTTCACCCAGGCTCTCCGGCGGATGCAATGCTGCCTCGAGCAATGCGCACGCCCGGCTTGCATCGCCGCGCTCCAGCGCCTCGCGTCCCAGCGCCAGTTGGACCCGCACGTATTGCGCCAGCACCGCTCCTTCGCCGCCCTCCCAGGGTTGAAAGCGCCGGCCGGACAACAACACTGCGGCGCGCCGCGGTTGGCTGGTTTGATTGTAAAGATTTGCGAGCTCAACCGTTAGATCGTCGCGCCGATCCGCGAGGTCAAGATGTGTTTCGAGTTCGCCTAGCCGAACAGCGGCGGGGGTGCCTGTACGCTTCCAAAGTTGATCGTGCTCATAGCGCAGCCGCGCATCTCGCGGGTTTGACTGCGCGGCACGTTCAAAAGCATCCTTTGCCCTGGCAGTATCGCCACGCGTGTTAAAGTATGCGATCCCGAGGTTTCGCCAGACCACGGAGTAGCCCGGATCGAGAGCAGCGGACTGCTCCCAATGAGCAATCGCCTCTTCGCGCCTGCGGCGGTCAAATAGCCAGTTCCCAAGGTAATAGTGCGCGCGCGCATCACGCGAGTTGTGCCGCAATGCCGCTTCGAGAACAAGCAGCTCTTCCAGACGGCTTGGGAAACAGTAATCCGGTGAGGCAGCCGTAGCGTCCCGAAATCCCGACTCCGAATTGGTCAAATATGCGAGCGTATACAGGACGACGGGAACGGAACCGTCACGCGCAGACAGGTCGGCCGTTTCCAGTAGGCTTTTTGCTTCTCCATGGAACCCCGAGCGAAGCAGGTCAAACGCGACATCCAAGCGTGCTTGGTTGCTCCCTGTCGCGCGCCCCGCAAGGTGACGCGCCCAGTAATCCAGCAGATCCAACTTCAGCGTTCCTGCTAAAACCGCGTCCGCTTCGGCGGATCGTCCCAGTTTGCGCAGCGCCATCACCTTCAGGTTGCGCGCGTTCGAATGGTCCGCGTTCGTGCGCAAGCAAAGGTTCAGATGTTCGAGAGCTTTCTCGAAATCGCCGCGCGAGCTATCCATTTCGGCGAGTGCGAAGTAACCCGCCGATCGCCAGGCATAATTCCATATCGCCTTGTAGAAAGCCGCATAAGCCTCGTCATCGCGTCCCAAATAGCGAAGAGCCATGCCGAGGCTGTAATATGGCTCGCCGTCGTACGGGTTCGGGTTACGGAGCGTAAGGCGTTCGATTGCTCTTCGGAGATGCTGTGCGGCGAGGTCGAATTCGCCGCGGCGAAGATGCCACACGCCTAGCGCATGGCTTGAGCGTGCGTCGCCCGGATCACGGCGGAGCGCCTCGCGCCAATAGGTCTCCGAAGCGCGGGTGGCATGGCGGTACTGGTCGAGATGAAGGCCCGTTATAAAAAGTTCGTCGCTGCTGTCGATTTCGGACGGCAAAGAAGGTTCTGCTGCCGCCTCCGGAGCCTTTCCATGGCTCACAGCCGGCGCTGCATATCGAATCAGCTCACGGCCCTCATAGCTATGTACGCGCACTTCTAGCTCCGGTTCTGCAACGGTCGCCTCCCCAATAAACGGTGCTCCGGGATGAACATCGCAAGTCCACTCCGCGACAGTTCGGCCCCTGGCACGCAGCTCTATCCGAAGATTCGCGAACGCTCGCGTCGTACATAGCCCTACCTGCGATAAGACGCCCTGAACTCGGAGGCTGATGGCGGCTTCGGTGTTCGCTTCCTGCACCGGACCGATTTTCTGAATCGGATACCAGAACTGGCTGAATGTCTTCGTTTCTCCGGGCGCGAGGAACGAGAAATCAGGCTGATTATCCGTGTACACTCCCGCCATGAGCTCGACGTAGGGACCGTCTTCATCCGTCAGATTCCGGTCCCATGCATAGCCGAAATCATGATTGCCCCAGGTCCACTGCTTTTTCCCTGGCGAGATGTAATGATTCGCGACGTGTACCAGGCCGGCCTGCTTGGCATAGTCGTAGCCGCCGCAAAAATCCCGCTGCGATCCCATCGCCATATAGCTGGTAGGCACCGGGATGTTTGCGTACCAGCTTAAATCGTTCGGGGCATACGTTGCTGGTGGAACGAATTTATCTGGCGATTCAGCGGCGGGCACACCATTATGCGCTCGCGCCGCATAATCGATTCCGTAGTATTGCCCTTCGCACAAGGGAAATGTGCTCGTGGCGCGCTTGGCGTGATCCGCCACGAAATGTACATCGGGCGGAAAAAATGATTGATACTGTTCGTGTACGTGCGTCGCCACGTTCGCCCACCACAGAAACGTTTGTACGAACGGCGTCCGGTTGTACAGTCGTACTTTCAGCTCGATATACGCGCGATCCGGATACAGGCAGATGCCGTGCATCCCTTTCATGCGATTCATCGGGTCGTGATCGCTGCACCAGATCGTTCGTGAGCCATCCTGAGATTCCTCGATCTCCCAATCGACTGGCATGAATGTTGCCGGGCGGTGGTGCTGCGGCCAGTTGAACTCGACGCCTCCTGAAATCCACGGTCCGGCCAAGCCCACCAGGGCCGGTTTGATGACGTTCTGGCGATAAAAAAAATCGCAGCCGTTGGTTTTATCGACACCAACGTGGATCCGGCCGCCAATCGCCGGCAAGATCATCAACCGGAGGTATGGATTTTCGATATGCAGTGCCTGCCACCGGCGGTCGCGCGGTTCGGTTGAGAGGCGATCGATAAACGGCAGTGGATACACTCGCCCGCTGCTCCCCTGATAGACACGCCTCTCGAGGAACATGGGATTTTTATCCGCTTGGGCCGGTTGATAAGTGGACAGCACAACTGGCTCGGCCCACGCCTTGACCGGGCCACTCTCGCTGGCTGGTGCTGGCGGAAGTTGGATCCCGCTCATGTTTCCTCCCGATCCGCCGGCAGCATCTCCAGAAACACGTCCAAATTGCTTCTCAGTACGATGTGAGGCGGCAGACGATGGCGTAAAGACGGACACGAGCCTTGCATCAGAAACTGGTGGAGCGCCTGGAACGCCATCCGTCCCTGCGCCTTGGGGCGCTGGTACACCGTTCCGAGGATTTTCCCGTCGCGAATCAACGGCGCGAGCGCCGGAAACAAATCCGTCGTGATGACCGGAATCCGGCCCAGGAGGCCGGCCTTTTGCAACGCTTCAATCACGGGAATCGAATTCGCCGTACTGACGTACACAGCGCCCAGCTTGGGATGCGCCGCGATGAACTCGCGCGTCAACTTCCGCGCTTGGGCGGCATCGTCATGCGCCTCCAGCACGCCTGCGACCTGGGCCGAGCTGTTTGTTTTCGCAAGAAAAGACCGGAACCCTTCAATTTTTTCGGCGTGATCCACGACGCTCAAGTCGCCCGTTACGATCAAAATCGATGACGGCCGCTGGCCAAAGCCCGTCAGCAGTTCCGCCACAATCGCCCCGCTGGTGAATGCATCTGTGGAAATGGCCGCCAAGCGCTCGGTTCCTGGCGCATCGGTCGCCACACAGACCACCGGAATGTGAGCTCGCGCCGCCTTCCGGATCCAGGGCTTCAAATCCGCGGGATGCCCGGGAGTGAGAATAATGCCGTTCGTGCTGTCCTCCAAGCTCTCGGCAAACAACTCCAGATCCCCTTCGCCCAGCCGCGGGTAGCTCCGGAATTGGATTTCGATAGTCGATTGAAACGGCTTCGCGGCCTCCTGGATACCTTCGCGTACGGCATCGAAAAAAGTGGCGACTTCACGCGGAAGGTGCGCGGAAATGCGCATCTTGCGTTGAAGCTTTAGATGGCGCGCTGCCACATTCGGCTGGTATCCTATCGTCTGCGCCATTTTGAGCACCTTGGCCTTGGTCATTGGGTTGATGCCCGGCCGGCCATGCAACGCCCGATCCACGGTACCGATCGAGACACCCAGCGCCTTCGCAATATCTTTGATGCCTGCTTGCGTGCTCTGCTCGGCCTTGTCGGAGGTGGTCATCCCGTAATCCTACGTGTACGATAACGCTAAAATCCGGGTCGCCCGACTGGCAATCCGGACCTTATCTCCAAAGAATATAGCCGATCCTTCCAGAAACAAGCAAATTAGCACCGTGTACGTTGACAGTAATCGAAACCTGTGATAAGTTTCTGCCAACGCGGTCTGATCTCGCTTGACCGAGTTCCAGGAAAGGACCAGGTATGCTCCTCACGCGATCTCTTCGTTGGTTCGTGTTCATGACAGGCTTTCTTGTCTTCGTCTCTGCGCTCAGAGCCCAGGTGGATACCGGCACTATCCTCGGGACCATTCGCGACAACACCGGAGCGGTCGTGCCCGGTGCAACCGTTACGCTCCGGAACGAAGGCACGTCGTTCACGCAAACGACGACAAGCTCCGGAGCCGGCACCTACGTTTTTACTGCGGTCAAAATCGGCAGATACACTGTTGAAGCGGAGCACCCTGGGTTCAGCAAAAGTGTTCATTCCGGGCTCGAGTTGAACATCCAGCAGCAACTGGTTGTCGATTTCGATCTCTCTTTGGGTCAGGTAACAAGCGAAGTCAACGTCACCGGTCAGGCGCCCATCCTGCAAACGGAAAACGGCTCTGTGGGACAGGTGATCGAGCGCCAAGAGGTGAATAACCTGCCTCTGAACGGGCGTAATTACACGTTTCTCGCGAGGCTCGTCCCTGGCGCAACGGTTGGCCAGCCCGAAGGGCGCGGCCTCAACGCAAACGGCTGGTTCACCGCAAACGGCACGCGGCCGGCGCAGAACAACTACATGCTCGACGGCATCGATAACAACACCAACGACGTCGACTTTTTGAACGGCGCGGCGTACGTTATCAAGCCGCCCGTCGATGCGATCAGCGAGTTCCGCCTACAGACAAGTACCTTCAGTGCCGAATTCGGACGTGCCGGTGGAGCCGTTCTGAACGCGAGCATCAAATCTGGCACAAACGAGTTTCACGGCGCCGCCTGGGAGTTCTTGCGAAATGACAAGCTGGATGCCGCCGACTTCTTCCAGAACGCCAACTCGCAGCCGAAAGGTTCGTTCAAACAGAATCAGTTCGGGGCGGCAGCCGGCGGACGCATCATCAAGAATAAGACCTTCTTCTTCGCCGATTATGAAGGTACGCGCATCCGTCAAGGCGTGCCGCAAACGGGCAATACGGTACCCACCGCACTGGAGCGCGATAGCGGCTTTACGAATTTCTCGGATCTCATCCCGCTCCAGTCTGGCAGTCTGACGGATGCAACCGGCAAATCCTATCCGCTGGGCACTATCTTCGATCCTTCGACAACGCGCAGCATCGGCAACGGACAGTATGTGCGCGACCCCTTCCCCGGCAACATCATTCCCGCTAATCGCCTTGATCCGAACGCGGTGAACCTGTTGAGCCTGATGCCCGCTCCTACGCAGCCAGGATTAGTCGATAACTTTAATATCAACCGCGGGTCTACAACCGACGTCAACCAATTCGATATTCGTATCGACGAAAATATTTCATCCAAGGACTCCCTCTTCGGCCGATATAGCTGGTCGAAAAGCCCCAGCTTCCTTCCCGGTCCGTTCACCGGCCCGGCCGATGGCGGCGGATTTAATGACGGCGACCAGCAGGTGGACACGCAAGGTGCTGCCATCAGCTACACACACTCCTTTTCGCCGACCTTGATTAATGAGGCGCGTATTGGGTTCAATCGCGAACACACGTCCCGCGTCCAACCGTTCGGAAACGACACCTCGGATATTCCGTCGCAGTTCGGGATTCAAGGGATTCCGCAGGTTTCGGGAAACGGAGGGCTGCCTAGCTTCTATATCGGCAACCTGACTCAACTCGGGTCTTCAGAATGGCTGATCAGCGATCGTTACAGCAACACCATTCAATTTACGGAGAACCTCAACAAGGTCTATCACTCTCATACGTTCAAAGGCGGATTCGAGGCGCAATCCATTTACTTTCCCTGGATAGCGCCGCCCTATTCACGTGGCGAGTTTGATTTCGGCGGGCAGTACACCTCCATCGTCAACCAGACGGACGCCAGCACCGGACGGGCCCAGTTTCTGCTAACGCCCACGGCCGCGCCAGGTCTCGGCGGAATTCCGTTGGGTGCTGCGAATCAGGTGTATGCTTCTAACTTTGGCGGTGTTGCCGCCCAGCGGTCCTACTACGGCGCTTACTTCCAAGATGACTGGAAAGTAAACAGCAAGCTCACGCTGAACTTCGGACTGCGTTGGGACTGGTTCAGTGCAACGGGTGAACGTTACGGAGCACAGGCCAACTTCGTTCCCGGAACTCCCGGCGCTGGCGCCGAGTACCTCGTTCCCGCCAACCGAAAGGGCGATCCGGCGCTATCGCCCAGTTTTACGCAGTTGCTGGCCAAAGACGGTATCGCGCTGAACTACACGAATTCGTACGGCTCCGGCCTGAGCGTAATTCAGAAGGACAACTTCGCCCCGCGCTTCGGGTTCGCCTATCAGGCGACCCCACGTTTGGTGGTACGCGGCGGATACGGCATCTTCTTTGGAGCGTTTGAAAACCGCGGCGGGTATCCAAGCCTCGGATACAACTACCCGTTCCAATACACCTTCAGCTTCCCGGCTGATAATGCCGTCTCGCCGACTTACTTCCCCAATGGCACCATTGCGACGATCGAGAATGGGTTATCGAGCGTACCTTTAAATCCGGTGGATGTCAATGCATCCGGGCTGGCGCTGCGCGGCATTCAATTTCACTACCAGACGCCGTATGTGCAGAGTTATAATTTCACGCTCGAGTATCAGATCGCCAATAGCGACGTCATTTCGGCGGGATATGTAGCTTCGCTCAGCCGGCACCTGGAGGTCTTCGAGGGTACGAACCAGCAACAAGTATTGCTCCCGCTCGGATACAATCCGCAGGATTATGTTGCTTTCCCTGATTTTTCGCGTGGTTCGCCATACGCCGCGACGATTGCCACCGCGAACTACCACTCACTGCAGGCGAAGTATCAGCATCGGTTTTCGAAGGGCTTGACTGCGTTGTTCTCGTACACGTATTCGAAGGCGC
>DATBHS010000205.1:0-26053 GCA_036557345.1 Bryobacteraceae bacterium | reverse complement strand
CCGCGAAGGTTTCGGCATTCAGCGCTTGCTGCTGATCTCTCAGATATGCCTCTCCCTGACGCTCCTGGTTGCCTCGCTCCTGTTCCTTCGCAGTTTTCGCAACCTGATGACCATGGATCCGGGATTCCGCGAATCAGGCATGTTAATCGCCGAGGCCGAGCCCGCCGTGCCTTCAAAATCGAAGGCGGCGCGAATGTTGCTCAGGCGGCGCTTGCTCGAACGTGTGCGCGCTGTCGCGGGCATCGATTCCGCGGCTGACGTTCGTGATGCTCCGCTTTACGGCGGATACTGGAACGACAATATCGATTTTGACGACGCGCCTCAGAAGGGCGCCGGGCTGCTTTCAAATTTCAACCGGGTGAGCGACGGCTACTTCCGGACCGTTGGTACGCCGCTCATTGCCGGTAGAGACTTTGATGATCACGACACTCTCTCCTCGCCTGCCGTCGCCATTGTGGACCAGGTTTTTGTTACTCGCTTTCTGCACGGCCATGATCCTATCGGGAAGAGGTTTCATGTCAGGGTTGGCCCCGGAGAAGAGCCACGACCTTATCAAATTATTGGTCTCGTCAAGAACACTGTTTACACGGATCTAGCTGACAAGCGAGAGCCGACTGTGTTCGTTTCCGCCGCCCAGGACCCGGATCCCCGGAGCACCGCAACCCTGGTGGTCCATTCGAATCTCCCTCTAACGGCGACAGTTTCCGAACTACGCGAGGCACTTTCCAGTGTCAGCCCCGATCTGAGCGTCGAATTCCATTCCTTCCGCGAACTCATCCACGATTCGGTCCGCCGCCAGGATGTGATGGCTAAGATATCGAGCTTCTTCGGACTGATCGCGGTCTTGCTCGCGACCATCGGGCTTTACGGCGTTTTCTCGTATATTGTTAACCAGCGCCGCAATGAGATCGGGATTCGCCTGGCCGTCGGGGCAGATCGCGGGAACATCTTCCGGATGATCTTCCGCGAATCCGCGATCTTGTTTATGGCCGGAGTCGGCACTGGAACCTTACTGACACTGGTATGCGGCCGCGCCGCGAAGTCGCTGCTCTTTAATCTTCAGCCGAACGATCCGGTAACCATTTTCTGCGGCATTGCCGCGCTGGGGGTTGCCACACTTCTTGCCACAGCGATTCCGGCGCACCGGGCCGCAACGGTCGATCCGATGACCGTACTTCGCGACGAATAATTCTGAATGCACCGGACTCGCGTACTCACGGTGGCGCTCTTGGTCGCAGCGAGCGCAGCGATGCCCTCGGACCCATCCAACGGTGGATCTGAAACCGTCATCGTGCACAACGGGCCGGTCACACTGCACGCGCTGCTCTGGCACCCTCAGGGCCGCGGTCCTTTCCCCGCGATCCTGCTCAATCACGGCAGTGGCCGCACCCGAGAACAGTTAGGGCGCCTCGGACCATATGAGGGACAAGCTGAGATACTCGGACCGGTGTTCGCCCGCCATGGCTATGCGTTCCTGTTTCTTTTCCGGCAGGGAGTGGGGTTGTCTGCCGGCCAAGGTACAAGCGCTATCGACTTGATGGACAGCGAACTCGCCGCACACGGGCAGCATGCCCGCAACGTCCTGCAACTGCGGTTACTGGAGAACAGGGAGTTGAGTGATGCCGCTGCCGGCCTCGCGTTTCTGCGAAGACTTCTCGAGGTCGATCCGCACAGGGTCGCGATAGTCGGCCATTCGTTCGGCGGGTCGCTCACCATTTTGCTGGCTGCGCAGGAAAGTAACCTGCGAGCCGCGGTAGTTTTTTCCGCCGCCGGCTACAGCTGGGATCGCTCCCCGGAGCTGCGCGAGAAGCTGCTCTCCGCTGTAGGGCATGTGCAAACGCCGATTTTTTTCATTCATGCTGCGAACGATTATTCAATTCACTCCGGCCAGGCATTGGACGCCCGCCTCGAACAGCTCGGGAAGCCGCACCAATTGAAAATCTATCCGGCCATCGGCAGCACATCCGATGATGGGCATAATTTTCCCCTTGTCGGTGTGAACATTTGGGAGCCCGACGTATTCGCCTTCTTAGGCAAACAAATGCAGAGGTGAGTCTGTGGCAAGGCAGGCGAACTCGATGTAGCAACCGAGGCACGTGCAGCGCTGCCCGAGCAAGTCTCCCCCATGTTCACTGGCGTATTACCGAGCCGAACTGAGTTCTCTTTCGACATTGGGCGAGAGAAAAGGCCCAGCATAAATCTGTAGGTATCAGGCACCCGGCCCGAGCCGGGATCGAATGGCCATGACTTGGTGGGTATCTGGGGACAATTCTGCCGGTCAGGCGTTCCGAACGCAGACCCGTTCCAGGAACTGCGATGTGCCCTCAAGTAATTTACGCTCAACCTGGAATGCCGGACTCAGTTCGGAGCATTGCTTTGGACGGCGGGAAAAACGACGAGGCATGCCAGCAGTTCCGCCAAGTGCTCGAATTCGATGAAAACTTCTGGTTAGCTTTCCTCATGCAAGGCATCTGGCATGCATTGGAGGGAAGCGTTGAACCTGGAGTGGCTCTTGCTGAGCGAGCTACTCTGTTGCGCCGAGCTGCTAGGTAGCATTGCTTTATTCTCTGGATTACTATTTGTTTAGAATTCTGCATTCGGACCTAATCCACCTCTGGGCGTCCACAACTGAATGTGCCGCCTCTCGGGAGTCCACGGAATCCAGATCTGACGCTCACCGCCTCCAAGCAGCTTTTGTTTTGCCACAGGAAGGGTCTTGCTCTTGTATTTTTTTCGATCGGCATCAGCCGAGTAGGCAGCCATTCCGATTCCCACTCCGGTGATGACCGGGATTGAATCGGTTCCGCTGAGTTTGAGCTGTCGAATAGCCCCGATTGCGTTCCAATTAATCGAAATTGCCAGGTTTCGGCGTAGAAGCGTTCGCAGGCATCGGTCTGGTGTCATATCCGTCAATAATCGATCGCGTTTTCGCTCCTCTTCTAACGTCCGGCACCGCTCACGACAGTTTTCCAAGAGATCCTCGTTGAACCACCAGTCCCCGATATCGGCCGTTCCTCTCCGAAGATCAGTTCGTTCCGGAATTGCGCCCCGCGAATTTACAACACGATATAAATTCACCGGGCCTTTTATCACATCGGCCCGCAAGTTCCTGTCGTCGACAAGGCAATTTTGCTGCTGCACTTGGCTCTTGATCAATGCCGCGTACGTATCGCAATAGCCTTTATATGCGTCCGGGAAAGGTGGCCTACGATCTTTGGTGTATTGCTCGAACGGCTCTTTGAATCCCGCCTTTTGCAAAAGAATCTTGTAGGCCCGTGTCTCCAGGAGACAAGGAAACAATTGTGCTTTCAGGATGCTCGCAAGTTGTTGGCCGACGTCCTCCCACATCTCGACGTCCCTCCGAATGGTCGCTGAGTCAACTCTTGCCTGCAATACTAACAGAGGTGGCCTAAGCCAGCACTTGGTTTTCAGCGCTTCTACGCTGCGTTTTTCTGGGGGCGTTCACCCTCCTGGCCGATGCGCCCGGCAGTCTAGGACGTCTCCGGTTCCGCTCGCCGGAGGTTTTCCGCCATTTGTTCGGGAGCCGTGTCGGCAAGAAACGTCCCATACCCTGTTTCGATACTCGCCAGATACTTCAGCTTTGTCGCACTTCGCTGCAGGGGTAAGAACTCGACATGCAAATGATAGGGAGCCTGCGGTTCCCGCAGAGGCGCCTGCTTGATGGTCATCATGAGCGGCATCACAAAGCCGTACAGGTTGTCGTACTTTTTGCGAATGACACTGATGGTCCGCGCGAGACTCGACTTCTCGCCGTCATTAAGATCGAGCAGAGTCCGCGTGTGCCGCCTCGGATAGACGGCGACTTCGGCAGGGAAGCGGGCCGCATAGGGCACAAAGGCCACCAAGTGCTCGTCGCTCGTCACAATTCGCTCGCGCTGCTTCAATTCTTCCGATAGAAGCCGGCAATACAGGCAGTCTCCGCCGTGTTCGCCTGCGTATCGCCAGGCTGAACTGAGTTCTCTTTCAACTTGGGGCGAGAGGAAAGGCATCGCATAAATCTGCCCGTGCGGATGCGGCATGGTGACGCCGACGGCCTCACCGCAGTTTTCGAATACGGCCACCTGAGCGATATCCGGATTTGCTGCGTGCTGCCTGGTCCTTTCGGTCCACAGATCGACTATTTTGCGCCAGTTCTCGAGCGTGAGCCGGGAAGGAGGCAGCGTATGCTCCGGAGAATAGAGAACCACGTCACACGCGCCACGTGAGCCGGTTTCAGCGAACAGATCAGGCGTCGGATTAAACGGGCCAGCCGCGGGTGAGAAGGCGGGAAAATCGTTCGGATACAGATAAACGTCGTAATTATCGGGCACCTGGCCCGAGCCGGGATCGAATGGGCACCAGTTGGCGGGCATCTGGGGACGGTCCTGCCGTCCCGTCGACACGGCTACCCACTGCTGCAGCAAGGCATGCCAACGGAGCTGATTCATTCCTCTGTATGCGTGGAGATCACCGGGAAAAGGACCGTATTGCTGGTGTAGCCGTTCTGCGACACAACAAGTTCGGCGTTCGGACCGGGGCTAAGATCGGCGGGCAAAAGGATATGAATTTCATACACTCCTACGGCGCCTTCGGTCAGACTGGCAGATCGAACTTCGACAGGACGTCCATCCACCGTGGCGCTTAATGGAGAGAGAACGCGCGCGGCCGGGCCTGAGAACGGCACGCCTGCCACCGCCCGCGATACAGCATCGCTGTCATTTACCGATCCTAATCCGGTAGCCCAGAGTGTAAGCTCTTCGCCCGGACGGGCTGGGCTATCGCTCGTAACGGGCGAAGCGGGCACTCCCGCTTTCCCGTTCCCGGCGTGCAGCAGCAAGCCAGTGCGCGGTTCGGTTCCGCCGAATGCGTACAGCGCCGGGGCCGCGGGCGCAATCCTCAGCGCTACTGCGTTCGACGTTGCCGCTGCGCCACCATGTTCGATCCGAATCGTGAGGCTTGCCACAGTGGAAGCAGCAATATCGTATGGGAGCTGGGCTTCAATGCTGCCCGACTTCACTGAAACCAGCGGCAGTGCGATCCCGTTGAAAAGCACTTCAACGCCGCCCATTCGCCTGGGCAGGCGCCGGCCTGTTTGGTCCTGCCGGCTTTCGAACAGATTCAGAGACTCGTTCGTTTTGACGTCGATCAGCGTTCCCGGGGCTAGCGGGCCTGGCGCTAGGCTTGCCGAATTCACGACAGCCGCGGGTGAGAGCGCAAAATCGCCCGGTGAAAACACCAGAATGCGGTGGACGAGCGCGTCTGCGACAAAAAGGTTCACTCCGTCGGAAGCCAGCGCACCAGGAAGACCGATAGTGTCGGCCGCAGGGGCATCGGGTGCGCCGCCGGACGTGAAGGTGGGCTGGCCGAGCACGGCATCGGCAGGCTGATCGTCCTGAGCCGGGAGCGAGTTCCAGACCAGGACTCGATGTAAAGCGGCATCGCCGGCGAAGACCCGCTTGCCGTCAAATGCCACGGAGGCTGGGTCCACCACCGTGCTCGCGGAAACGGACCCATCATTCGACTTTCCGAGAATCACATCCGGCCCCTGCACGCTGCGAGGCGAACTTACGTCTCTCCAGATCAGGATTCGGTGCCTGGGACGGTCTACCATGATTACCGTTTTGCCGAACACAGCGACTCCGGCTATGCCCGGTATCACGGATTGGCTTGTGCTTGCGATCGCTGGAAAGCCGCACACGGAGCATAAGGGCGTAGGCCTGTCTACCGGATTGTCATTCAGGGCCAAAACTTTCGTCAGATCGAAGGTGAGCACACGGCGCGAAGCCTCCGCCGCATATAGGCGGTTCTGACTAATGCTTAGGGCAACAGCGGCTACGCCCGCCTCGCGGGATGAGAACGAAGATTGGCCGATCACAGCGCGCGCTGCCTGGCCGTTCTGAAATTCAGCGGCGGGCAAGGAAACGGCGATGAGCAGGAGGATCGCCAAGCGCTGAATCATGTCGTTTCCATTCGCAATCGGTTTGCCGTTCCTCGAGGTCCAGCTTCTAGCCTACTTCTTCTCTCGCCGGTATGTCGCGGTCACTCGAGTAGTAATACCTCCGCGCGGCGCAAAATCGCCTATAACAGTCGCTTCTATGGGGTCTGTAGCCTTTACGATATCGGCCAGCACTCTGTTGACGACGTTTTCCTGGAAGATACCCAGATTTCGGTAAGCGAGCGTATACATTTTCAACGATTTCAGTTCCAGGCAGTGGGCGGCGGGTGTGTAGCGCAGCCGCAGTGTGCCGCTGTCAGGTAATCCCGTCTTAGGACAAACCGAGGTGAACTCCGGCATCTCAATTTCGATTTCGTACTGACCGAATTGATTCGGCCAGGTCTCTATCTCCGGCAATTCGGCCCGAACGCCAGCCTGGGCGTGCTCCTCGGTGTAGTGCTGATCTTTTGTCATTTCGTTTCAAGCCTGGCGACGAGCAGCCCGAGAAAAAGGCCCACATCCGTGACCACTCCCACCGCCTGGCCGGTGCCCCGGTCGCTCACTTTCGTAGGCACGGCCGGGTTAATATCGACGCATACAATTTTCACCCAGGCGGGCAGCATGTTGCCCACGGCGATGGAGTGCAGCATGGAACTGAGACACAGCACGACTCCTGCCCCGCGAACATGCGCCGCGTAGGCATCCTGGGCCTCGTTCATGTCCGTAATCACTTCCGGCAGCGGCCCGTCGTCGCGCAAGCTCCCGGCCAGCACGAACGGAACATTCGCCTTCACACATTCGTACATGACGCCACGCGTCAGCCGCCCGGATTCGACCGCCTGCCTTATGCCGCCCGCGCGGTATATCGCGTTGATGGCACGCATATGGTTGCGATGCCCGTGCTGCTCCTGCCGGCCATCCGACAGGCGAACACCCAGCGAAGTGCCGAGCAGCGCCGCTTCGATATCGTGAACGGCGAGGGCGTTACCCGCCAGAACGGCGTCAATCCAGCCGTCCCGAATCAGCCGCGAGAGCGCCTCGGTTCCTCCGGTGTGCACAACTACCGGGCCGGCAACCGCCACAATCTTCTTTCCCTCGCGCCGGACCTGCTGCATCAGAGCAGCCGTCTGTCCGACGGCGGTCTCCACTTGACGTTCCGACGAGATGTCGTTGCTCATAAAGGCAAACGCCAGGCGGTCTCGTTCCTTGGATTCAGGGACTACGCGAATTCCTTTCATCCCGACGACAATGCGGTTGCCCGCCTTGATATCCCGCAGCCGGCGGCAACTCGCCGTTCCATTCTCGACGACGATCATGGCGTCCATGCGCTGGTTTCTCACTTCCACCCACTGGCCGCGCAACCGCACTTCCGTGCGCTGGTTGGTGGTGGAGTAGAAATCTTCCGGCGCGCACTTGTCGCGTTCCGCCGTCCGCAATTCCGCATCGCCCGATTCGACCGCTACGCAGCCGAGTCCGAGCAGTTGCGGCATCAGCTTTTCCATCTGCTGTCGGGACGGCACCTCGATGCGGAGCCGCAGCCTTGAGGGATCGCTGTTCGTGCGGCCGATCGTGAACTGCTCTACCTCGAACCGGCCTCCCGCCTCCACAACCGCATCGAAGATCTGCTCCATGATGTGGGAGTCGATGAGATGGCCTTGCGCTTCGACGACTTCGGAGACCGGATGTTCTGCCGTGGATGTGCCGGTCATTTTTAGGGATGGGTTAGAAATAGCGGCAATCCTTCTTTACTCGAGTAAGTGGGCCGGTAGCGCTCGGTGTTATACATACTGGCTACGTCGAGCTTGCGCGGGCCGAGCTTCGGATCGGGAATGCCCACCATGGCAAACTTTCCTTCGTTAATCGCGGACATGAATCCGTGCCTGTGCGAGGTGATGGCATCATAGGCCATGGTGGCGAATGTGGTGGCGACCATGGTATCTGCGAAATCGGGGGCGCCGCTGCGAAGATCGTAGGTCAGGTCGCTCACCACTGTCTCCGCGCCAGTGCGTTTCGTGATCTCGTCGCTGAAGGCTTCCGCGACGCTGAACTTTTTCCGGTGACCGAATGCATCCGGCTCGCCGTATTCCTTAACCACATACCCGTCCCAGCGCGCACCCTCGGATAGGATCACCAAGGAGTAATTGCTCCTGTTGTTTGCCTTATCGGTCATCAGCAAGCCGATCATGTGATCGAGATCGAAGCTGTACTCGGGAATGCCGCAGCGGATAGAGGTCACATACGCAGTGTAGAGAGCCGTGTATCCGGCATCGCGGCCGAAGACGCGAAAAATCCCGACGCGCTCGTGGGAGCCTACCGTTGTCCGCTGGCGGGCAATCGCATCCATGGCGCGCGAGATAGCCGTCGAAAAGCCGATGCAATACTCGGTGTTACGAACGTCATTGTCCATCGTCTTTGGAATACCGATGACGTTGAATCCCTGCTTGTCCAGCACGGCCGCGTAGCTCAGCGTGTCATCGCCTCCAATCGCAACCAGGTAATCGATCTGGAGCCGTTCGAGGTTGCACAGAACGCGCTTAGTTATATCGTAGGTTGTGGTGGCCACGCCATCCTGGGTGGTCTGCGTGGACGGAAAATCCGCGGGATTGAGAAAGTCCGGCAACCTCTTCATCTTTGAGGGATTGGTACGGCTGGTGTGCAGGAACGTGCCGCCGGTGCGATCAATGGTGCGAGTATTTTCGCGGGTGAGCGGGAGAACATAGCGTCTCACACTCGCCGGATCATCAAAATTCAGATCAGTGAGTCCCTTCCAGCCGAGCCGAAGTCCCGTCACCTCGTGGCCGTCTGAAGTTGCGCGATAAACCACGCTCTTGATAACGGCATTCAGCCCGGGAACATCGCCGCCGCCTGTCAGAATGCCGATTTTTTTGCCCGACATGATTCTCCTGTTTTGCTTAGAAGCTTGACGTGAATTTTCATTTTAGCCGCGGAGACGCGAGCAGACGCTCGAACTGCTCGCGATTCCCGCTCAGTGCTGGGCTTTCATCGCCTCGTGTGGGCTAACTTATTCGCATGGGTTCGCAGCCAGGCGTGCTCTGTTCGGGGAACCTTGTTTATGACACTCTGGTGAGTCCGGTCGAGGAGCTCCACTGGGGCCCCACGACTTTCGTCGATTGCATTGAATGCCATGCGGGTGGCAATGGAGCGAATACAGCACGAGCGCTTGCGACGCTCGGCGTCCCGGTCCGGCTACTAGGCGCGGTGGGGCGCGACGTGCAAGGGCGCTTACTGCTCAGAACTCTCGAGCAGTCGGGAGTCGATACTTCTTTTATCGAGCATCTTAAAGCGCCGACATCGGCGAGTGTCGTGGTGGTGAATGAGTCCGGGGAGCGAAAGTTCTTTCATCAAATGGGGGCGAGTCGCGAGGCGCTTCGAAACGGCATTCAATTCACTCCTGAACTCTGCCGCGGCGTAACACATTTCCATCTTGCAAGCCTATTCGTGCTACCGCGCCTTCGAGCGCAAGGTCCCGAGACGCTGGTACGCGCGCGCGCGGCGGGCCTCACCACTTCTTTCGATACGAATTGGGACCCGGAAGCTGGCTGGATGGGTACCCTCGCGCCATGCCTGCCGTACATCGACGTGCTCTTCATGAACGAAGAAGAGGCGCGCATGATTACCGGCTCTGTTAAGCCCTCCGAAATCGCGAAGGCTGTGATCAGAGGAGGGCTTGGTACCCTCGCTCTGAAGATGGGTGGCAATGGCTGCGCCATTTACACCGAAGGCAGCGAAATTTTGTGCCCCGCTTTCGAGGTGACCGCGAAAGATACGACAGGGGCCGGCGATTGCTTTGCTGCCGGGTTTCTTGCCGCGATGCTCGATGGAGCGGCGCTTCCCGAAGCAGGCCGCTTTGCCAATGCTGTCGCGGCGTTGAGCGTCCAGAAGACGGGTGCCACTACCGGAGTCGTTGGGAGGCTCGAGACGGAGCGCTGGATGGCCCAGGCCCCTATTCGCGCCCGGTGACGCGCCGAAGGAGTGCGATTGCCTTGCGAACGTCGGCCGCACGTTTCGCCAGATCGGGTTCTTCCCGCTCTATGCTCAGAATCCCGCGATAGCCGATCTCCTTTAGTTTCGCCACAAAGCGGGGAATACCGACACTGCCTTCGCCGAGCGGGCGCTCCGTGCCTAGTGCCTGAGGCTTGTCAACCGGAGGCCAATCGCCGTCTTTGCAGTGGACCGAGATCACCTGGCTTCCAAGAACCTCCAGCGCTTCAATGGGATCGCCGGTACCATACAGAATCATGTTCGCCGGATCGAAATTGATGCGCAGGTTCGGACGATTTACGTCTTCCATGAAGCGCAGGAGAACCTTCGCCGGCTCCTGACCGGTTTCGAGGGTAAAGAACTGTCCATTTTCGCCGCAATGATCGCAGATCTCGCGCGCAACATCGCGAATTCCGGCGTACTCCGGGTGGTCCGGTTCTTCCGGTACGAACCCGATGTGGCACGCGACGCTGTCGATTGCGAGTTTGCGCGCGACATCGGAGACGGCTTTGGTGCGCTTTATACGGTCGGCCCGTGTATTAGGTGGAACTAATCCCACAGTGCGCTGCACGGTGGGTACGTCAGCGTAGTCCTCCCCTACGTAGCTGCATACAGCGGTAACGGGAGTAAATTGTTCCGATGTGAGAGCCTGGTCCCATTGTTCCGCCGCTCCGTTTAACGTCAAGTCGCCCGGGAAGCCCAGTTGCCCCGCGCGCACGCCGAACTCTTTCACGTTCCGAAGCGTCTGGCGAGCATCCGGGCCCGCCCAAAACATGAGTCCGATCTCCAGGTCTTCTAGTCCGAGCATTTGATCTGCTCTCCTCCTTGCGCTCTTGATTCCTTCAGTGCCAATGCTACCTTCACAGCGCGCGCGGAGTCTGACGGCTTGCATATTTCGGGCTGCTTGCCGGTGCGCACGCACTCCATGAAATAGGAGATCTCCGCCTCATATCCGTCGCCCGTTGTCTCCACTTTCTTCTGCTGGCCGGCCAGGTCGCTCAGCATCAAGCCGTCGGGAGTGAGTTCCATCCTGGCGCGCTCAGCGTTAACTTGAAAGCTCATTTGAAGCGGTGAGCCCGGCGCAAACCAGCCGCCCTGCAGGCGCGCTTCCGGGCCATTTGGATAAAACAGCGTCGCGGTGAGCGCATCCCCGTCGCTCAACTGTTTGGCCGCGACCCATTGCGGCATACCGAAGAGCCATAGTATTTGATCAATGTCGTGCACCAAAAGGTCAACCACCGCTCCTCCGCTGCGAGTCGGAACCGGTAACCACTTGCTCCAATCGGGGAGGCCGCATTGGCGCACGAAAGTTGCGGATCGTACAGCGCCAAATTGGCCGCGCTCGACAAAATCTTTAAGTGCCACATATTCCGGCCAAAAGCGCAGCACCTGCGCGATCATCAGGATGCGGTTGTTTATTCGTGCGGCGGCGATCATTTGATCGCAATCTGCGCTTGTCAAGGCCATCGGCTTCTCGCAGAGAACATGTTTGCCGGCCGCTAAAGCGGCAATGGATACGGGCGCGTGCAGGTCGGTGGGCAAGCAGATATCGACGACGTCGATATCGGAATCCATTACCAGTTCCCGCCAGTGGCGGTGCCGTTTCACGCCTGAGAAGTCAAATTTGCCTAAATCACGATTGAGATTTCCGCCGGCAAGATTCAAATCCTCGGAAAGCGCGCGGTCGCTTTCGGTCGAGATCGCCAGTACCGTCGCATCCGGAATTTTCGAGTATGCGCTCAGGTGCACGGCGCCCATGAAGCCCAATCCAACCATTCCTATTTTCACGAAGGTATTGTACTTGGGCCCGCGAGGGCGAAAGCGGATCGGGCATGCCCGATCCCTATAAAATGCACGATCTTATGTAGTGGCGAGGCATGCCTCGCCTTTCGCAACGGTGCCTTCTGACCACGCCACTAACTAGAGCGGAAATCTCGGATTATCAAACACGAGGACTGCAAACAGAACTGGGATATAAATGACCGATGCGAGAAGCAGACGACGGGCCCGCTCGACGATTCGCTGCCTGGAGAGCTGAAGACCAAAATACAAAAACGCGAGGTCGAGGACGAGAGCGACGAAAAAGTAGACACTACCTGCCATATGCAAGAATGCCGGCGCCAGAGTGACGGGAAGGAGCAGCAACAGCGTCAATAGAATTTCCACCGCCAAAGCATTTCCATGAGGTCGGACGACGGCCAACATCTTAATGCCCGCTCGCTCATAGTCTTCGCGATAGATCCATGCGATCGCATGGAAGTGCGGGAATTGCCAGAGGAAAAGAATGCCGAAAAGCACCCAGGCTTCCGCGCCGAGGTGGCCGCAGGCCGCGGCAAAGCCAATGAGAGGCGGTATTGCGCCTGGAATGGCTCCGATTGTCGTGCAAATTGGGCCTTTGCGTTTTAAGGGCGTGTAAGCAAACAGATAGCCGACGGACGTCAATAGCCCGAGCATCGCTGCAAGCGTGTCGGTGAAAGCCCAAAGCTCGAGCAGGCCGAGCACCGATAACGCCACGCCGAACAGCAGGGCGTGCCGGGACGGAACCGCCCCCGAAGGAATTGGCCGCGACCGGGTCCGGTTCATCTTTGCATCTAGATCCCGTTCGTACCACTGATTCAACGTTGCGGAACCAGCGGCCATGAGGGCCGTGCCAAGGAGGGCGTGCAAGAGAGTAAGAAGGTTAAACGCCGACCGAGTGCCGTAACAAAAGCCCACGGCAGTGGAGATTACGATCAAGAGCGTAATGCGTGGTTTCGCGAGCCGAAAGTACTCCCGAAAAGTCCGGATTGCGGTAACGTCGTCGCTAGTGGCCACCCACGGCGCGGCCTGTTCTTCTTTTCCCCCTGAGTCTTGCACGGAACTATCATTCACAATGGTACAAAACTGTGAAATGGAGGCAATCAAACCGGGACGTGAGACTGGATGAATGGGGCGCTACAGTCACGAAGGGTGCCGTAAGAAATCTGCCTTAATCTCTCGGAAAAAATCTAAATCACAATTCGGGTCCGTTGACTCAAAACGGCGCACGGTGGTGCAGTTCCACCAGAAACGGAGTTGCTTACGTGTTCAGATATGGCTGGGTTCTCCTTCTAGGGATTGCTGTCGCAGGCGACCCGGTTGCCTGCCTGGCAGCACAACCCGATCTCGACCCCGAAGCTCTCGAAATCCTGAAAGCTACGATGCGCTCGATTTCCGGCGCTAATACGTTCTCATTTCGAGTTAGGGTCACTCGTGACCGCCAGGCTACAAACGACCAACTCGTTACCTACTTTAACGAGGACGACGTCACCGTATCGCGTCCCGACAAGATTCGAATCGACGTGGATGGTGAACATCACAATGTGCGGTTCCTCTTCGATGGCAAGGCGGTCACTCTCTTTGACCCCGAGACCAAGCTATACAGCTCGCACTCTGCCCCTGCCACGATTGACGCCATGCTTGAAGCCGTCGACAAACAGGGCATCCATTTTCCGATACGCAACCTATTACAGAGCAAGCCTTACGATTCTCTTGTAGACGGGCTGCAAACGGCGTATATTATTGGGCGAGTAAACATCCACAATAAGACTTTCATCCATCTTGTCTTCACCGAAACCGCTGCGGACTGGCAGCTATGGGTGGAGCCGGGGGATAAGCCTGTGCCTCGCGCAATTATAGTAATCTACAAAACGCAACCCGGTATGCCGAGAACAGTAATGGACTTTTCGGACTGGAACCTGGATGCGCATCCAGAGCCGGCGCTCTTCGAGTTCGCCAAACCCGACGATGCGCACGAGATTCAATTTCTTCCATTGAAAGCAGGGCAGTAGTATGAAAGTCACATTATCCCTTCTCCTCGGTACTCTGTCTGTCTGGCTCCCGGTTCAGGGGCGTGTTGCCGGTTATGCGAACCAAGGCCGCGTAGCGGTCGGAAACCGCTCGGCGAACGTAAACCGGTCAGGGAACGTGAACAGGAACTACAACCAGAACACGAATGTGAACCGGAATGTGAACGTGAACAACAATGTCAACGTGAACCGGAATGTGAACGTTCATGGCGGCTATTACGGCGGCGGATGCTGTTACTACCATGATGACCCGAATTGGGGGGCGTTCGCTGCGGGAGCGGCGGTTGGGGTCGCTACGACAGCGGCAGTCGCTGCGGCAACCCGTCCGAGTACTACCACGGTGGTTGTGCAGGCTCCTGCCATCGGCTCCACCGTTGGAGTGCTGCCTGGCGGTTGCGCCGCAGTATCTGTCCCAGGGACGGTAATTTACAACTGCAACAACGTCTACTATAGACCCTACTATCAGGGAACGAGCTTGGTTTATCAAGTAGTTACATATCCTTAGCGGCAATCTGACGATGGCGATAGCGGTTGGGAGCCGCCTGCTGCATTTAAGATACTTAACAAAAATTTTTAAATCCGGGCCCGCGCTACCGGCATTACAAGGTCGAGAGGAGGAGTAACATTTCAGTATCCCGTCAGTAGCAAGGGATTTGGCCGCATATTCTAAATGATTCCATCACGGAAGGTCGAACGCCTGCTGATCGTAGTTGGAGCCGTTCTTCTCTCGGCCTTTTTTGTTGCGCGGATCTACAGTGTCGCCGGCGCCCTTTTTGGGCGCATGCTATTCGAGACGGTCCATTCGGCGGGGCCTGACGATGCGAGCGACGATACGCAAGAGGCTGAGGCCTCCGCCGGCGGAATCGATTTCCGCCTTTGGTCGGAAAAGAGGGTGCGCGCGTTTCAAGAGTCGCTGGCAAAGCACTTCACACCGCCCCTGGCACTCTTGAACATTCCTCGGGTTCACCTCGAAGTGCCACTATTCAACGGGACGGATGACGACATCCTGAATCGAGGCGTCGGCAGGATTATCGGAACAGGGCGCGTAGGGCAAAACGGCAATTTGGGGATTGCCGGCCATCGAGACGGATTCTTTCGAGCCCTGAAGGATCTTGAGATCGGCGATTCAATCGAGCTGATTACCGGCAACAAGACCCTCGTATACCGAGTCGACAAAATCTCGATCGTTTATCCCAACAATGTCCGGATACTGCAGAATCGGGCGCTCCCGACGATCACCCTGGTAACGTGCTACCCATTCTATTTTGTCGGCGATGCACCGCAACGCTACGTTTTGCAGTGCTCATTGAAAAGAAACGAATTACTTACCGGCGGGAGTCAGACGAAGGCCATTGGCCTGACTCTTACGCCTCAATGAAAGGAAGGCAGGAGATGAAAACGGAACTGAACAAAAAGGCGCTCTGGATAGGCGCAGTTGCAGCATGCGTGTTATCCACGTGCCTTACAAGAACCATGACAGCTCAGACGACGACCCAAGTCGAGACGAGGAGCGGGACGGTCGTCTACGTATCCGGAAACGACGTGATCGTGAAGATGGATGACGGTACGGTCAAACACGTGGTAGCGCCAGAAGGCGCGACCGCGGAAGTGGACGGGAAGACCCTAACGGTTCACGACCTGAAACCGGGAATGCATTTGACCAAGACGATCACAACCACAAGCACGACCGAAAACGTCAAAAGCGTAAGGGTCGTCAAGGGCAAAGTCTGGATGGTGAACGCCCCTTACGTGATCGTTACCCTGGCAAACGGGCAGAATAAGCAATATAAGGTACCGGATGGGATGAAATTCAACGTGGACGGAGAAGAGAAGAGCGTATTCGACCTAAAGAAGGGCATGAACTTGACGGCGACAATTGTCACCACCACGCCGACAACAATGGTTTCGAGCCAATCAAACGTCACCGGGTCCGGCCCCGTTGTAGCGGAGGCTCCGAAGCCTGCAACACCGCCCCAGCAAGGTGCGCTTTTGATTGAGGAACCGAAGCCCGCCCCTGCTACGGTAGCGAGCAATGAGGCTCCGCCTGCGCCGACCCCTGAACCGCAGCCGGCACAGTTGCCCAAGACCGGCAGCTCCGTGCCGCTATTCGGACTCATCGGGCTAACCTTGCTTTCCGCAGGGTTGGCGCTGCGAATCCGCCGTTTATATCTGTAATTGCAAGCGATTGGGGCAGGAAGGCATCTTTCTGCCCCGCGAATTCAGAAACGAGGAAACATGAAAGCCGGATACACGATCTTCTTGTGCCTTTTTACTACTTGCGCGACGGGAGGAGCACAAAGCTCTTCGAACGGTGTGCCCGAGGGCTACATAGCTTTGATGCGATCGGATGTGCAGGCTAAGAAAGTGGATATTATTCGCCAGAACCTCACGCTCACTGAAGACCAGGCAAAGACGTTTTGGCCGCTCCAGCGAAGTTACGACACCGACCTGTCCAAACTCGGCGATGAGCGCGTGGAAGTGATACGGGAGTACGCGAAGAACTGGGACAATTTGTCCGATGACACGGCGAAAAACCTTGGTACCCGGATGCTGGATTATCAAAAAAAGCGCGTGGATCTTCGCAAGAAATATTTTGATCGTATTTCAAAGGAAGTGACTCCGACCATTGCAGCCAAATTTTTTCAGATCGAAATACAGTTGGAGGACTTGATCGATCTGGGAATTGCCTCCTCGGTGCCGCTGGTCAAGTAGACTGCCGCCCTTCGGCGGCAACGGAGATGAGAGGCCCGGGATTTGTTTTGCCGGTGCTCTTGATCTCGCTTCCGGCGAGTGGGCAAGAGTCCGTCGTTCAGAAGGCTATGACCGCCTTGGAAAACTATCTGAACATGGCGGGCTCTCAAACTGCGAAGGATTTCCGTCCTCTGACTCGAGAGGAAAGGAACGCTCTTTACGTACGAAGCTTAATTAACCCGTGGGGTTTCGCCAAAGCGGCGGCGTCGGGCGGGATCGACCATTGGCATAACAAGCCGCAGGAATGGGGGCAGGGATGGGGGGCATACGGAGAGAGGGTTGCAAATATTGAGGGACAATACCTCGTCCAGAAGACCGTCAATTACTTAATCTCGTCGCCATTCCACGAAGATAACCGGTACTTTGGCTCCGGCAAGCATGGCTTTTGGCCGCGGTTGGAATATGCGTTGGCAAGTTCCGTTCTCGCGCGGCACGACAATGGAAGGCTTTACCTTTCGGCTTCACAACTCGGTGGGGTTGCGGCGGGGGCTTTTGTGGCCCGGTTATGGCTACCGCCCAGTCAAAGTAGTGCGGGTGATGCCGCTACCAGCTTCGGAATCACTATGGGTACTAACGCTGCAGTTTCAGTAGTGAAGGAATTCCTCCCGGATCTTCTCCACCGAGCGGCCCGCAAGAAAAATCGCCCATAGGTCGTGGGGGTCGGGCATGCCCGATCCGTTTTGTGAAATAGCCGCCCATACTTACTGGCCCAACTTACTTACTGGCCCAACTTCTTGTAATCTGAGTTCGTCACGCGCACTTCAATCTTCTTTCCCGTCGCATCCAACACGGTTTGTTGGGGATGATTTGTTCCGTCGGGAAGCCGCGCGAAGTTTACGGCCAGTTTTACGGGATCGTCCTTCGGATTGTCCAGATAGGAATCGACATTGTAGCTGGCGATTGCTTTCGCTGTGGTATCAAACCCGATGGCCACGGAATCGCCCTGCTTTAAGTAATTTTTGATCGTTATGGTGCTTATGGGCTGGGCGGGAGTAGCCGCAACGTTTCCCGCCGCGGCGGCCGTTTGGATCTTCTGCGGGTCAGGCGGGACGTACTCGTGAACAAGCGCTGCTACGCGTTCCATGTAGTCCTTCATTTCCCCAACCTTCTTCTCGACGATTTCTTTTTTGAGCCGGCCACCTCTCCGGCCTCCGCCGCCTGCCTGCTGTTGTTGTTGGGGCTGGCTCCCTCCTTGGATGGGAGTCTTTTGTACCTTGCCGTCGGGCCCGTACTGGCATTCTTTCTGCTCTTGTTTTTTTACCTCGCCCTTCAAGCTGATTTGTGTCGTCTCCGTCCAGGCGTATTGCTTCAGAGCAGCCTGATTTTTTGCCAGCGACTGCTTCAATGCCGATATTTTTTCTTGCTTTGCCGACGCGTCCGGTTGTTGGGCGAGGACCATTCCCAAGCCCAAGGTGGTGAAACCGATCGCAATGCTCATTCGACGCATACAAGTCCTCTCTGGAGTAACAGCAAACTTTTGAGGTAGCGGCTGCGACGATGGGTTCATTTTTTTTATGCCGTCGGTGCCGAAGCAAAGAATAAACCCCCGTGATCTTTTTCGGACTCTAATGCGTTAGAGATGCGCTGGATCCTGCCTTGCTGTCTCTTTCTGTCATTGGTCTCCGCTCACGACGCTTTATCCCAGCAGTCCGGCACCCGGCCGAAGATAGGCGTCGCCCTGCAGGGAGGTGGCGCGAAGGGCTTTGCGCACGTAGGCGTTTTGCAATGGTTCGAAGATCACCATATCCCCATCGATTACATCGCAGGCACCAGCATGGGTGGCTTAGTCGGTGGGTTGTACGCGACCGGGCATAGCCCGGCCCAGATCAAGGACTTGGTTAAAGACATTGACTGGAACGCGGTGTTAGGCGGGACAACGCCTTACCAGGACTTGGCCTTCCGACGCAAAGAGGACTTGCGCGCTTTCCCCAACGGGCTGGAGATCGGGTTACGCCAGGGAGTGCAACCGCCTGGCGGATTGAACTCGGGCCAGTCGGTGAGAATGCTGATTGACCGGTACGTTCTGCCCTACTCCGACGAACGGAGCTTTGACACCTTGCCTGTTCCTTTCCGCTGCGTTGCAACCGATCTTGTTTCCGGCAAGCCGGTTGTGTTTGCTAACGGATCTCTGGCCAATGCGCTTCGGGCGACGATGTCAATTCCGGCGGTGTTTGCGCCCGTGCGAGAGGGCGGGCAGATCTACGCGGATGGAGGCTTGCTTAATAACCTTCCAACGGACGTGGTTAAGCAAATGGGTGCTGATGTTGTCATTGGCGTGCACTTAACGACCGGGCCTGTGAGTCCAGCCAATGTGAGATCGATGTTCCAGGTCGCCGGAGCATCTTCGGACGTCATGATCGATGCCAATGAACTACGCGGCATGGAACAGGCTGATGTTCTGATTACCGTCGATCTTAAGGGCTACACAACACTGGATTTTTCACGGATTCAGGAGATTATTCCGAAGGGATTCGAGGCCGCGGAAGGGAAGTCAAAAGTGCTGACAAAATTTGCGGTCAGCGACGACGAGTGGAAGCACTATCTGGCGCAGCGCGATTCCCGCAAAGTGAACAGCGTGCCGATACCACAGTTTGTAAGGGTTGAGGGCACTGAAGCCAACCTGGCAAAAGACCTCGAGGAGGAGCTATCCCCCTTTGAAGGTAAGCCGATAGACACGTCTCTTCTCGAAAAGCAGATAACGAGGGCCGTGGGCCTCGGACGCTTCAACAGTCTGAATTACAGTCTGGCGAAGCAAGGCGGGCAATCAGGATTGTTGCTCACCGCCGAGGAGAAGGATTATGCGCCGCCCTGGATAAAACCGGGGTTCACAGTCGATGGTTCGGACCCGAACAACGTTCAGTTTGCCTTCGGCGCGCGCTTGACGTTTCTGGATGTCGGCGGATATCGATCCGAGATACGGGCGGACTTTTCGCTTGGTTACATCTACTCCGCCGGTGTCGAGTACTACCATCCTTTCTCTCCAAGCAGCCGCTGGTTCGTCGCCCCTGCGTTCAACGCGAGCAGATCCCCGGTCAATCTCTATGTGAAGAATACTTTTCTGGCTCAATACAAGTTGAACGAGGTGAGTGGTGGGCTCGATGTTGGATACAGTTTCGATCGTTTCAGCGAACTGCGGTTTGGTTATCAGGCTGGGTATCTACGAGCAACCCGCTGGACTGGAAGTCCACTGCTGCCTTCGGTATCCGGGAGAACAGGAAGGAGCCGGGTCCAGTACATAGTGGACCGCCTTGACAGTCCGATTATTCCGAGAAAAGGGATCGGTCTTCAGGCGAATGTCGGGTGGGTCGACGCGAATCCCGGTGCCCCGAATGGATTTCCGGTCGGCGAATTGACCTTCGAAGCGTTTCATCCAGTTAGCAATCTTGGGTCGGTGTATGTGACCGGTGCGGGCGGTTCCACTTTCAGCTACGACCGCACGGGCCTGCCACAATTCTCCCTCGGCGGCCCGGGACGTCTGGCGGCCTATGGGATAAACGAATTCCTGACGAATCAATACGTTTACGGCCGGGCCGGATATCTCCATCGCATCGCTGCGCTCCCCAGTTTCATAGGAGGCGGTATATATCTCGACGGTCATTTAGAAGTCGCCAAACCGTACGGGCTTCCTTTTATTTCCGGCGTGCCTGGCGACATAGCGGGGGGTGTGATCATGGAAACGATTCTGGGACCCGTTCTGGTGGGCGGCGCTGTCGGCGAATCCGGCCATCAGAAATGGTTTTTTCAACTCGGGCGCGTTTTTTGAGGTGAGGCCTTTTACTAGTTGGCTCCGTGTGTTCGGAGATTTTATCGCGCCTAGTAAAAAAAAACTAAATCAAGTGGTCATCTCCCGCTGTCTCAGATGAAGGATTCCGAGCGCCGCTGAAGCAGGGAGGCAGCGGCCTGACAAGAGCGTCCCGTAAGAATGGAAATCATAGGCGTGACAAAAGGCAGAATGGACTCAGAAGAACCGAAGCATCGCCAGTCCGGAAAAGGTTTTAGCGCCAAGGAGGGCCGGTATGCAAATTTCTTCCAGGTTGGCCACAACGCGTTCGAATTTCTGCTCGAATTCGGCCAGCAGGACCGGGGAATTCACACCCGCATTTATGTGAGCCCGCAGTACGCCCGGGTCCTTTCCGATCTTCTTCTCGAAACCTTGCGCCAGCACGAGCGTGAATTTAAGGCGGAGACGGGCCCCGATCCGCGCCCGAGCTGAAGGCAACCACGTTTAGCGAACCCGCATCGCAGTTTTAAAGCTACTCGGCCTTCGTGAGCATCTTAGATCAGTCGGAACGCCGACTGGATCTGGAGGAAACTTTATGCCCAGCGCGAGCGAAGGCGCGGAACTGAATCGCCTCGCGGAAGCTCATGACAAAGGGACCGAGTGGCGGAAATGGGGACCTTACTTAAGCGAGCGCCAGTGGGGCACAGTTCGCGAGGACTACAGCAGTAATGGCGACGCGTGGAGCTATTTCAGCCACGATCAGGCACGCTCGCGCGCCTACCACTGGGGCGAGGACGGCTTGGCCGGAATATCCGATGACAAGCAGACCCTGTGTTTCGCCATAGCGCTTTGGAACGGCAAGGATCCGATTCTAAAGGAGCGGTTGTTCGGACTCACGAACGCGGAGGGCAATCACGGAGAAGACGTGAAGGAGTATTACTTCTATGTCGACTCCACTCCGACGCATTCGTACATGAAATGGTTGTACAAGTATCCGCAGCGTGCCTATCCGTATTCGGATCTGATCGAGACGAACCGGAGACGCTCGCGGCTGGAACCGGAATACGAGCTAATCGACACAGGCATTTTCAATGACGATCGATATTTTGACGTCTTTGTGGAGTACGCGAAAGCCGCACCTGAGGACATATTCATCCGGATTACGGTGGCTAACAGAGGGCCTGACGCCGCAGACCTTCACTTGCTTCCTACTCTTTGGTTCAGGAACACCTGGAGTTGGTGGCCGGAACCGCCCAAACCGTCTCTTCGAGAGCTGCGAAATGCGAGCGGCTTTCGGGTCATTCAGGCCTCTCATGCCGGGCTAGGCGACTGGTGGCTCTACGCGGACGGCGATCCATCGCTGCTGTTCACAGAGAACGAAACCAACAATGCGCGGCTGTTCGGCGGCCAGAACGCCTCCGCTTATGTGAAGGATGGCATTAACGATTACATTGTGGGCGGTCGCCAGAACGCTGTGAATCGTTCGGAGGGCACCAAAGTTTCAGTTCAATACCGGTTCACCATCAAATCGAAAGAATCGGCAAGTGCCATCCTGCGGCTCACGAATCTTCCACCGGATCAAGTTCGGACGCCATTCCAAAACGCGAGTGCAGCGTTCGAAGCAAGGCTCCGCGAGGCCGACGACTTCTACCGTTCTCATACCCCGGGGCACGTTACCGCGGATGCGGCCGCCGTAATGCGCCAAGCGCTTGCCGGAATGCTATGGAGTAAACAGCACTACTTTTTCGACGCAAACAAGTGGCTTGAAGAGCATGGCGCCGACCCGTTCTCGAACTCTACTCGCGAGGTGCGGAACCGCGACTGGCCGCACATGATCAACGACCACGTGATTTCCATGCCGGATAAATGGGAATATCCCTGGTACGCCGCATGGGATCTGGCCTTTCACGCGATCGTCCTTTCGAGTATCGATGTCGATTTCGCGAAGAAGCAACTGGATCTGATGTTGCGCGAGATCTATCTGCATCCCAGCGGGCAGATTCCGGCCTACGAATGGAACTTCAGCGATGTGAATCCACCGGTGCACGCCTGGGCCACTATGTTTCTTTACCGAATGGAACAGGCGTTCCGGGGAAAAGGCGACATCGATTTCCTCAAACGCGGATTCGGCAAACTCATCGCGAATTTCACCTGGTGGGTGAACCGCAAAGATCGCTTCGGCAAGAACGTATTTGAGGGTGGATTTCTGGGCCTGGACAATATTGGCGTGTTTGACCGGTCAGCGCCCCTGCCGACCGGCGGATGCCTGGAACAAGCCGACGGCACGGCCTGGATGAGTATGTTCTGCCAAAACATGCTCGAAATCGCGGTAGAGATCGCTGCGGAAGATACCACTTACGAGGATCTGGCCATAAAATTCGTGGACCATTTCCTGTGGATCGCCAACGCCATGAACCGGGTTGGTGCGGGCGGCATGTGGGATGAGGAAGATGGCTTCTATTACGATGTCCTGCGCTTGCCGGACGGCCGGGCCGGACGCTTAAAGGTCCGCTCAATGGTTGGGTTGCTTCCGCTCTGCGCAACCACGGTCGTCGAGCCCTGGCAGCGGGAGCGATTACCACGCTTGACAGCCTACGCTCACGAGCGGCTGAAACGCATGCCGGAATTGCGAGAGACTATTCATCCGACCGGCGAGGGAGCGATGGGGCATGGGAATCGCGGAATCATGGCGGTGGTGCGCCCCGAGAGGCTTCGCCGAATTCTAGGCCACATGCTGAATGAAGAAGAATTTCTGAGTCCTTACGGGATCAGGGCGCTCTCGCGGTATCACAAGGATCATCCGTACGTGCTCAAGGTGCACGGGCAGGAATATCGCGTCTCCTATTTGCCGGCGGAGTCCGATTCCGGCATGTTCGGTGGGAACTCGAACTGGCGCGGCCCGATCTGGATGCCCGTGAATGGGCTACTGATTCGAGCGCTGTTGAACTTCTATTTGTATTACGGCGATTCGTTCAAGGTCGAGTGCCCGACTGGCTCAGGGAAAATGATGAACCTGTTCGAAGTCGCAGCCGAGATCGGCAGACGCCTGACGAGCATTTTCCTGCGCGATGCGTCCGGACGCAGACCAGTCTATGGCGGAACAGAGAAGTTTCAACGAGATCCTTACTGGCGCGATTACCTACTGTTTTACGAATACTTTCACGGTGATAACGGGGCTGGCGTCGGCGCCAGTCATCAGACTGGCTGGACCGGGCTGGCCGCCTTGTTGATACATATGTTTGGTCATCTGGATGCCACTGGCCTTCTCGAGGGTGGAAAGCGCGGGGCGTTCCGCGCGGAGGAAGCGCAATCAGCGATACACGTAGCGTAGGACTAAAAGAATACGGTTGTATCGTTGGGACGGTGATGAGGTAGCAGGAATGTACCGTTCAGCAACTCTGATTTCGCTTGTGCTGCTGGCCCGAATGATGAACGGCCAGTTGCCCGTTGCGCCGGCGCCCACTCCACCAGTCGCCGCTCAAAAACCCGCCGAGCAAGACCCGCTCGGCCGCGAGACTCCTCGCGGCTGCGTACTGGGCTTCTTGAAGGCTGCCGAGCGCGGACACTACTCGCAAGCTGCGCAGTATCTCGAAACCACGTCCTCGAGAGCTGAGGAACTCGCCAGGCAACTCCAGGTCATCCTGAACCACGGCTTATCGCGCAATGTCGACTCTCTCTCCCGAGCGCCAGAAGGAGATTTGAAAGATGGCCTCCCCGATGATCGCGACCGGGCCGGGTTCGTGGAAACGCCCGGTGGAAAACTGGACATACTGCTGGACCGGGTAGAGCGCCGAACCGGGCCTCAAATCTGGGTGTTCTCGTCCGACACTCTGTGGGGAGTCCCAGAGGCGTTCCACGAGATCAATGCCCCCGGCATCGAGAGATTCTTCCCCCAGACCTTTAGAGAAGTCAAGCTCTTTTCAATGCCTCTGTGGCGATGGTTCCTAATCGTTGTGAGCCTCGTTCTGGTAATGTTTCTCGCTTCGCTAGCGACTCGCGGACTGGTGCCGCTACTGCGTCCCGCTGTCCGCCGAATGACAGGACAGACCGACGACCGGTACCTGCTTTCTCTTAGGTGGCCAATGCGCCTTATATTGCTGGCGATAGCGGTTCGCCTACTCGCGATGGTAGCGCTTTCGGTGCTGGCCCGGGCTTTCTGGTCGAACGTTTCTTACGTCCTGGGCGTCGCTGGCGTTAGCTGGCTGTTGATTCGGTTCAGCGACGTAGTAACGGATTTGAGGTCGCGGCAGCTGTTTCGAAGGCAAACTACGAGTCAACTCGCAGTCCTGTCTCTCGTGCACCGATTGTTTAAAATTCTCATCATCTTTGTGGCTGTCGTTCTGCTGCTCCATAGCGCGGGCGTGAATGTAAGTGCCATGCTTGCAGGTCTTGGAATAGGCGGTATTGCCTTGGCCCTGGCCGCTCAAAAGACTCTTGAAGACCTGTTCGGTGGAATTGCAATCATCACGCGTAAAGCGATCCGTGTCGGGGACTTTTGTCAGATAGCGGACAAGCTGGGGACAGTCGAGGACGTGGGCCTCGGGTCCACTCGCGTACGGACTCTCGACCGTACCATTGTGACGGTTCCGAACGGCAAGGTCTCCCAAATGAATCTCGAGAACTATACGATGCGGGACAAAATCTGGTTCCACCATATCTTTGGGCTGCGTTATGACACTTCGCCCGAGCAGGTACGTTCAGTACTCGCTCAGGTTACTCAGATGTTACGCAGTGACCAAAGAGTGGAGAGCGAAAGCGCCCGCATTCGCCTGATCGCGTTCGGCCCCTCATCGTTGAGCTTCGAGATATTTGCCTATGTCAAGGTAAGAGACTACACAAGGTTCGTGGAGATACAGGAAGATCTGCTGTTGCAGATCATGGACATCGTTGCGGCAAACGGAACGAGCATCGCCATACCTGCCCAGACCACCTATTTCGATCGCGATAGCTGGAACCGTGCGGCTCTGGAGCAGCTTCCTCAAGCCGCAGCCAGAGCCGCGGCAAAGGACTAACCAGGGTTCGTGCGAACTATCTTCGGTCGGGCCCGTTTGCTGTTATTCCTATTCTCAATTCCAGTAGCGGGACAGGAGCTTCAGCCGCGCGCGTATTTTCCCGCGCCAGTCGGACTCAATTTCTTCGGTGTCAGTTATTCCGGAAATTCCGGTGGATTGCTGTTCGATCCAAGCCTGCCGGTCGAAGACGCTCACGTAAACGCAAACATTACGACCGTTTCGGTCGGAGGAGCACTTAACGCGTTTGGAAGATCAGGTCAGGCGCTTGCGGTGCTTCCCTATGCTGTCGCGGATGTAAGCGGCACGGTGGCTGGTATTCAGGCTGCCCGGCACCGCTCAGGCCTGGCGGATTCGACATTTCGTTTCGCAACAAACGTCTACGGCGCCCCGGCCATGCATGTCAGGGACTTTGCGAAATACCGACCAAAAACGCTGGTCGGAGTGAGCCTGACGATGACTGCACCCACGGGCCAGTATGATCCCAACGTGCTTATCAACATCGGCACGAACAGATGGGCTTTCAAACCAGAACTAGGCATTTCTCACTTCGTGGGCAAGTGGGAGTTCGAAACGGCGTTGGGAGCGTGGCTTTATACGGAGAACTCCAAATTTTACGGAGGCACGTTTCGGAAACAGGACCCGCTTGGGAGCATTCAGGTTCACGTCGTCCGCCTATTGCCCCGCAGAATGTGGCTTGCACTTGACGGAACCTTCTACACGGGAGGACGCACGTATGTAGGTGACACGATCAAGGCCGACTACCAGGGCAACACCCGCTTCGGAGCGACGCTCGGAATTGCTCTCA